>JAAYHI010000160.1 GCA_012727415.1 Bacillota bacterium | reverse complement strand
CCTGTGGCCATGACGGCCATATCGCCATGGGCTTGGGAGCAGCAATGCTTCTCGCCCGCAGAAGGCAGGAACTTTCAGGGACTGTGGTTCTTATCTTCCAGCCGGGAGAGGAAGGTTGGCATGGTGCCAAAGCCATGATTGACGACGGTGTCCTGGTGCGTCATCAGGTTGAGGCTGTTGTCGCCTGCCACCTGGGCACATTGTCTCCAGAACTGGCCCTGGGCCAGGTCGGCCTTACCTATGGTCCCATTATGGCAGCAGTAAATGTTTTCGAAGCATGGGTTACCGGCCGGGAGGGGCACGGGGCCATGCCCCATAACACAATCGACCCGGTGGTGATCAGTGCCGAAATTATCACCGCCTGGCAGCGCATTCTTACCCGGGAGATATCTCCCTTGTACCCTGCCGTGCTGACTGTGGGCCAAATCCATGGGGGCCAGACCCACAACATTATTCCCGCCGAGGTTTACCTCCAGGGAACCATTCGCTATTTCCACCACGAGGCGGGAGCGACCTTAAAAACTCGGCTTGAGGAAGTAATGTCGGGAATATGTTCTGCCTGGAAGGGGAAGTACAGATTAACATTTGATCAAGGCTATCCTCCGGTGGTCAACGATCCTCAGTTTACAAGATTTTTCAACGGAATTGCCACTTCTCTCGTCGGTGAAGAAAATGTTAAGGTTCTGGAGTATCCCCTTATGGTCAGTGAAGATGTATCTTATTTCCTGCAAGAAGTGCCCGGCACTTTTTTCCTCTTGGGCGCAGGCAATCCAGCGGCAGATTATCCGCACCATCATAGTCGCTTTGGCTTTGATGAGTCGATCCTCTGGCTGGGTACTGCTCTCTTGGCTGCGACTGCCTGGCAATATACTGCAGAAAAAATTTATTAATTAAACCAATAAGCTGTCACCGGCGTCGAATATAATAGGGATGAAAATGGGGAGGGGTGAAAGTGAAAGGGTTTGCAGATAAGAGAACCAGGGGACTTGCCATGCTAATCCTGATTGCTTTTATCTCAGGATGCTTTGGCAATGCCAAAGCGACCTTGTCATTAAATGTTGCCTCACCTCCATTGTCTCCCGACGATGAGATTAAGCTGGTCCTGAACAATCCGGGAAAAGAAGAATTATTTATTCCCGTAGACTGGGAAGGCATCGATATTTTTCGAATGGATGGCGACGGCAAGTGGTTTGAATATCGCAAGGCGGGGTCACCGATGTTTTCCACCACCAGGGAACAGACGCTCTATTATATTCCTGCGAGCACCTTGGTGCCCGGTACATATAAGCTGGTTCTGCAGGGACGCCGCGGGAAAGACGGAACTGTACTCAGTTTAGAGGCAGATCTCATTGTCAGTCCCCCTGCCGTTAACGGGGCCAGTGTCCCTTAATCCAAGCATTTTTTGGAAATGAATTATTAGGTGCTGATGGAGTATAATGAATTGCTAAGGAGGTGTACCCATGGAAAACAAGCCTAATATTTTTCAACGCCTGTGGCAGTGGATTCGGGGAATGGGCAAACTCCAACGTACAGCATTGATTGCGCTAATCCTTGTGTTATGTATGGGTACTGCTCTAGCCCTGTACTACAGCCACCTGACCGATCCCGACAAGGTCTTTGACGATATCGATTGGGGGGGCGGGGCTAGTGAGGACGACTCTCCAGATATAAGTGAAGCGTTTTCAGGGGAAAAGATTATCAATATCGCCTTTCTCGGTCATGACAATAATGCTGCCCGCTCTCAACAGAGGGTAAAGGGTTATACCGGGCTTGTGGATACCATTATGGTTGCGGCTATTAATCTTGACACTGCCAAGGTAAACCTGGTCAGCATTCCCCGGGACAGCCTCGTTCCGATATACGGCTATGACAGTTTCAAAGATAAAATTAATCACGCCAACTATTGGGGCTGGTCTAAGGACAAAGGGTTGCCCATGGAGGACAGGGTGGCAGCCGGCATCACCACTCAGGTTGAGACGATAAGTTCAATTCTGGGCGGGGTGCCCATCCACTTCTATGTTGCCATGGATCTGGATGCCGTTGAGGAATTAGTCGATTTAATTGGCGGCGTGTCGTACGATGTTCCCAAAGATATCTATTCCCGGAGAGGGCAACTACTGGTGGAAAAGGGCTATCAAAAGCTCAACGGCCGCAAGTTTATGTACTATGTTCGCGACCGCAAGGGCTCTTCGGATGCAATAAGGGCTGGTAATCAACAGGATATTCTTATAGCGGGATTAAATCAGTTTAAAAAGACCAAGACCCTCCTTCACGCTCCAACAATACTCCTGAAAATGAAAAATGAGGTCAGGACCAACCTTTCTTTAGAGCAAATTATGGCTTTAGCCCTCTTTGCCTCCCAGGAGGTAAGTTCCAGCGACATTTCCACCCACGTCCTGGAAGGAAGGTATGAGTCTGGGGGGATCCCCGGCCGCCGGGACCAAAAACTTCCCTATTACCTTCTCGACCATCCCAAAAGAGCAAAGCTCATTGAGGAAATATGGGGAATAGTGGTGGAGCCTGGCCCTCCCGATAAGGTGCTGCCGGTAGAAAAAAAAGACCCCCCCAAATCTGAGGGCGAGGGGGACGATTACCCATCTGATCCTTAAAGGAAACTACTCAACGACTGGGTAGTTTTCCTTAATATTCGCCAAAGATGTTCTTGCGCAGGTAGGTAATGAGGGGCAGTCCCAGTCCAAATACCACCAGGGCCTCACTGATGCCGATAGACAATACCTGCTGGAAATACGCAAGCCAGTAGGTGGGTGTCCACCACTGGTTGGTGATGAAATAAGCCAGGTATATGCTGACTCCCAAGGCGTTAAAGATAACCGGGCTAAACCAGGCGACAAGGCTGGTGCGCATCCTGCGGGTGACGACGGCTGCCGCCAAAGTCAGGAGGCTGCCCAAAATCATATCCACCCAGCCAAAGGGTATGTTGGCGATAAAGACCCCCAGGAACAGGGCGGGGACAGCCTCGGGGAAGAGGATTGGCAGCACGGTAAGGGCTTCTGCAGGGCGAAACTGAATTAATACCGGTCCCAGGGGCAGGCCATAGGAAAGTTGCCCCAGGGAAAGGGTGAGAATAACATATATTGCAGCTATCATTCCGCCCCGGGTCAGGGAGCGGGTAAGGTCTGTTTGCATATTAGCACTCCTCATTGCCTATTCCTGGTATAATCATTATAATGAACTAAGAGGTGAAAATCCATGCCGATCTATGAGTTTCAATGCACTAAGTGCGGGCAGCGCAGCGAAAAGCTGTGTAAAATGAACGAATCAGGGGAAGATATGGTTTGTCCCCGCTGCGGGGAAAAGTCCCTTCAACGCATGGTATCCGCTTTTGCCTGTCCCGGAGTCAGGGGCGGGCAGGATGGATGCAGCGGCTGCAAAGGCGGCAATTGTTCCAGTTGTCACTAAGCCAGTGCTTTACTTGCCGCAGGAACATGGGGTTTGAATTATCCCCGGTCAGGCTGCACCGGGTGCATGCAGCATATATTATTAATAGTTGCGATATGGCAGTATTAACATGCAATAATGTCAATTGCGAGGTGTATCACAGTGGGGCATAGCAGGGTCAAAACCAAACAGGCAAAGAAGCGCAGGCGGAATAAAATCATTATTGTAATCGCCCTGGCGCTTGTAACCGTCGTCGGTTGCGCAGGTGCGTATTGGCATTTTCGAATCGGGAACTATGAGGGCGTTCTCGGGGGGAAAATCAGCTTTCCTGAAGCCAATGCTGCTCATGAACAGCAAATACTGGATGTCAGGGATGCTTTCTCTAAAGACATAATTAATATTGTCCTCTTCGGTTTCGACAGGAATCTCGCCCGTGATGAAGTATATGCAACTTACCGGGCAGATACAATAATGCTGGCTTCTATCAATTTGAAGGATGGCACCGCCGCTGTAGTCAGCATTCCCCGGGACACCCTTGTTCCTATTTACAAGAGAGGCGGCGGCCGTGACAAGATTAACAGCGCATATTACTATGGCTGGCGGTACGGCGGCGGCAAGACCGACGAGGAAAAGTATGAGAAAGGCATGCTCTACCAGGTGGAAACTGTCAGCATGGCCCTCAAGGGTGTGCCGATCCATTACTATGTCTCTGTGGACATGGAATCGGTAAAAAGCATCGTCGATGCCATCGGGGGAGTAGAATATGATGTTCCCAAAAACATATACAGCAAATCAGGAAGACTGTTACTCGAGAAGGGCAAAAAGGTTTTAAACGGCGCCCAGTTGCTGATCTTTGTCAGGGATCGCCAGTACTCAATGGGGGATATTAAAAGAGTTGAGAATCAACAGGATATTATGATGGAGTTGTTTAAGCAGTTAAAGTCCACCGGAAATCTCCTGCGGATCCCCAAAATATATGCCGCCGTTGCCGATAACGTAAAGACCAATCTCACCATGGAACAGATTATGTCTTTGGCCCATTACGGGATGAATACTCTGGATGCAGAAAAAATCTCTACCTATGTCATGCCTACTTCTTTTAAATGGGGGCGCCTGAGTGAAAGCTGGACCAAGTCGTACAGTTACCTCATTATCAACCAGAAAGCCCGCGCCAAGATGCTCTATGATATCTGGGGGCTGGAAGTAAAACCGGATAAAACTGATGTAATCTTTGACCCGCTGCCGGAGGAAGAATTTACTGAAGAAAGTGACGAGGACCCTGAGGACCCTGAGGAACCCGAGGACCCCGAGGACCCTGACCAGACTTAGGACATTTTTTTGCCCGTCTCGCAGTTCACTCAATTGCAGGCTGGTACAGACTCCTTGGAGGATTTCCAAGGAGTTTTTTATATCCTCAGGCGGAAATATTTCTTGAAAAATCTATTCAATCCAGGAGAAATATATTACCTATATGGAATTAAGTCGAATACCATTGTCACCAATTTTCAAAGACAAAATCTGCCAAAGTATCAATTAGCATTCATTGCAGAAAAACAACTGCCAAATGCAAAATCTGTCACAGGGTTGTTGTATAATAGCGGCAATCACTGATAATTTCAGCATAAGGGAGGCGAAAGATGGGTCAGCCAGTTATGTTTTGACGTAAGCGAGTAGGGGAAGCGAAAAAACTGCAGGAAAAACAACATAGCTGTATCCAAACTGATGTCCGGAAGGAATATGACAAGAAGTCATTTATCGACGCCCTGAATCATGCTGAAGATGTAGCTGTCATGGAGACAGTCCTGATGGAATACATTCCGGTGCTCCAAGCAAATCGTCAGGCCTTAATTGCTCGGGGCGCGGTTGGGTCAGGTGAAAGCTACACTTTGATTTTGAATGAGTTAGGGTATAACCTGGATACAGAATATGTATCCCTGTTAGCGGCAGAATTGCTTGCCGTGAGAGGCGCAGGCAGTTTCACTTGTGTGAATGCGGTAGTTGAGTCCTTAGGTGTCGAATTTGCTCAGCTGCTGATAAACTCCCTTCCCGAATTCGAGGAGTTAATATTCCAGGATAAGGACTTGGTGGAAGGTGCCCGGAGAATCATAGACGCTTTGGGCAGTGAGCAGCAGGGACTAGTGGAAAATCTTGAGAAACTGTTTGGCTTAGAAGACAAGATGGCTGCCCTGGGCACTATTTACTACGCTACGATAGAATTTTCCAATACTATTAATAATCAGGCGCCTAAGACTGATCCTCCGAATAAATTGTTGGTGGAATTGGACGTTGAAAATATGGTGATGACCTTTATCTTCTCGCCGGAAGCGCAGAATATGGGTTCCTACACTGCTTTGCAGGCTACGGGATTAAAAACTGCTTTTTATAACTTGGCCGCTATTCCTGAAATTCAAGGTGTTTCTGCCGGTGGCTCCACTGTCAACTTCAAGAATGAAGATGGAACTCCCCGAAGCGGGCAGTGGTTTGAAATTGAGTTAGCATTGTTCGGCAGTGTCCTTGTGGGCAATCCTACCTGGGTCTATGAGATAATTGGCCAGAGTCAGGTGATGACTATGAACTGCGTTACCGCTGACGGAGTACCCTTTACCCTGGAAATTACTTTTTCTTTCATAGGATCCTAGGAGAAAAGACAGAGAGCAGGTAAACCGGCTCTCTTTTTTTGATTGCATGGTGGTTGAAAATGTTACAATAGGCCCAGGGAAAGGAGGGGCAGGCAATGAAATATATCAATTGGACGGTGGCGGCCGAGCAGGCAGGGGCCAGGCTGAGGCAGGTCCTGCGTCAGGGATATGGCCTCTCCCGCCGGCAACTGGTCCGCCTGAAACAGAATCCGTGGGCGGTGCTGGTCAATGGAATGCCCGCCTTGTTGATCAGCCGCCTGCAGGCTGGAGATCGCGTCCAGGTTAAGCTGGAGGAACATCTGGAGCCCCTGCCCCCGGAGCCCATTCCCCTGGACATCATTTATGAGGACGAGGTGCTGGTTGTCGTCAACAAGCCAGCGGGGATGGTCAGTCACCCCACTAAGGGGTATAAGGGGGGAACCTTGGCCAATGCCCTGTCCTGGCACTGGCAGCAGCGGGGGGAGAGACTGCCTGCCCGCCTGGTAACCCGCCTGGACAAGGATACCTCTGGCTTGGTCCTGGCGGCGAAATCTGCCTGGAGCCACTACCAGCTGAGCCAAGGTGGAATAAACAAGATATACTACGCTATTACCCGGGGAATACCCCACCCTCTGATTGGCGAGATAGCTCTTCCCATTGGCAGATCCCTGGATAACACTGGCCTGCGGGGGGTAAATCCTGCAGGCAAGCCTGCCCTCACCAGGTACTGGACCGAAGCGGCAGGGGAAAGTTTCGCTTTGGTGAGGCTGCAGCCTGTTACCGGCCGTACCCATCAGCTGCGGATTCACATGGCTTCTATCGGCTGTCCCCTGGTGGATGATTATATGTATGGGGTTGAGGAAGGTATAGTGGGCAGGACCGCCTTGCATGCGTATAGCCTGCAATTTGTCCACCCTTCCACAGGTGACAGGCTTTGTTTTACATCTGACCTGCCTGGGGATATGGCTGCCGCAGTTTGCGGGAGAGTTGAGGGGACAGGTCTGTTGCCTGATCGGGACAATTAAAAATCGCCAGTGACGCGTTGCGATTCACGGGCGATTTTTGAAGTTGATTAAGCAGGTTGCCAGGGAAGGGATTAATCATTGGCGGCTTTAGAACCAGTTATTGAGGCGACATTTTGCAGGTAAAGCTGCAGCGTCATCATATTAGTATAGAAGTAGCTGTAATCCTTGGTGCCATGCAGGAATCTATGTAATTTGGTGCGGAAATCGTCTTCTGAGAAGAAAGATTTTATCGCCAAGGTGTCATAATCCAGAATCTCAAGGACGAAATCTTTGAGGTCGGTTTTCAGCCAGTAACAATAGTCGATATATCTGAAAGAAAATACCTTCCTCCCGAGCAATTTGTTTGTGGCTTTCTTACAAAAGGTGGGCAGGTAATATAGCTTGGTCCTTGCTTTGTTGCGGAAAGTATTGCGTATTACCCTGCCCCGGTCTAAGGGGTAATTGGCTAGCTGCTGGCTGTTTTGCATAATGGTATAATTTTGCAACCCTTCGCGCAGGTCTTTTTCACGGATATCCAGTATAATAGCCAGAAGTTTTTTCGACAGGTATGGGAAGAAGACGTTAAAATTCTTTCCGATAAATCTTGCAGAGGGGCCTGCGAAATTGGGAGTTCTGTTCTTTAACAAGAACATATTACTGAGATAAGCAACATCGTCAGAGTTATAGCTCTGCAGCTCAGTCAGAATTGAATCCAGCAGCACCTGGTGGAGGCCTTCAGTATTTAAGAAATTTAACTCGTTAGTTTTAGTGATTTTCCTCTTAAGTAATTGAGCCAGGTTATTAATACTTGTGATTGTATGACCGGATGAATAGTAATTTCGGTACAGCCCTCCTGCCACCCCGGTAAAATGAGTGTCGCAGAGCTTTGATTCTTGTTCATAAGAATAACAAAGATGGGAGAAGAGCACGGAATTAAGCATGCCTTGGTACGCTTTCGCGAGCATGTGGGCCTTATCTGGAATACTCATAACAAAATCTTCTCCGAGATAGGTATATGCACTGTGATTTACACCCACGAGTTTGCTTATCTTGCTGGCAATTTTAACATCATCAGAATTCTTGAACCCGTGGGTATAGCAATGAATCTTTTCTTTGAACTTTAAGCATCCGGATAAAGTGGTGCGACTATCCAGGCCTCCAGTGAGCGGTAAAGATATAGATTGGGAAAGGGAGGAAGCCGTGGCCAGAACGTTTGTAAACTCATCATAAAAATCGTGCTTTGTTGCAGATCCCTTATCAGATTTAAGGTAATTTACATAGTACTCCTTTTTTATGTTGAGTTTATCGTCGATACAATAGATGGTACCTCCGGGAACTGTCTCAATGCCCTTGTAGATAGTTTTGATGCCAAGGACAAAACCGAAGTTCAGGAATTCCAGGATTCCTTGCTCGTCCAGGGTATAATCATTGAGTTCTCTGTTAATATCTTCCAGAGTAGTGCTGATGATGACGCTGTCTTTAGACTCTTTAATATAATAGGTATATATTTTGTAAGGGTCGCTAAACACATAGGTGCGTTTCTTAAGCCTGTCCAGGCAAATAATGCTGAATACCCCGTCAATTGGGTCAATTGCCTGTTTCCCATGCTCGCGATATAAGGACATGAAATCCTGAGCTTTTACCCATTTTTTGGTTGCAAGATTATACGGATAGCCATATACTACGACTCCAAGGGTGCCGTCATCGCAATGAGACAGATCTCTCAGGTTTTCTTCGCAATATATGTAGGGGGCAGCATTCCTTGTGCATACCACTTTCATTGTCATCCCCTCCTTAATCTAAGTATACAATATTCCTGCACAAAAAAGGAAAATAATTTTTTTACCTGGGGCAGTACGTTCCAAAAATTACCGATCATAATTCCAGTTTGTTGGCAGGAGCTTTTAATATACTCAACGAAATAGTTTATCAAAGAAGGAGGTGGAACAATGAAGAAGGCATTGTTAATCTTTTCAATATCTTTGTTGTTCATCGGGTTGATTACCCCTGTATCGGCATCTAAGCTGACATACGGAGGACTGCCGCGTATCTCAGGTGCCAACCGCTATGCTACTGCAGTTGCAGTTAGCCAGCAGGGTTGGAATAGCTCTGAGGTTGTAGTGCTTGCCCGGGGCGATGACTATGCCGATGCCCTGGCGGGTGTGCCCCTGGCTTTTGCCTATGACGCTCCAGTGCTGTTGACCAATTCTCACAGGCTCAGCAATTCAACCCGGGAAGAAATTGTGCGGCTAGGAGCCAGGAAGGCAGTGGTTTTAGGCGGAGAAGGCGCTATTGGCGCTGATGTTGCTGATGAGCTGGCTGCTATAGGGATTGAGGTTGAACGCATTGCCGGGGCAAACCGTTTTGAGACTGCGGCCCAAATAGCTGCACATACCCTTCTGTCCGGCGCCGAAAAGGCAGTGTTAGCCAATGGCCTGGACTTTCCCGATGCCCTGGCGGCGGCGTCATATGCAGCCAGAAATGGCTACCCGATATTGCTGACTCGTGTTGACAGTTTGCCTCCGGTCACCGGGGAAGCATTGGAGGAGAAGGAGTGCGTTGTCGTCGGCGGTGAAGCTGTAGTAGGACAAACAGTATTGGAAAGCTTGCCCGGCGAGGCTGTGCGGATTTTCGGGCCAAACAGGGCGGCGACTTCTTTGGCCCTGGCAGAGTATTTCCAGCCAGCGGCGGCGCATATGTATGTCGCCACGGGTTTGGGATATGCCGATGCCCTGACGGGAGCAGCTCTGGCAGCCCGAGAGGACCGCGGTTTGCTGTTGGTTACCACTGTTGTTCCGGGGTGCATTTATGATTACCTGAAGGAAAAGGAACCGGAACTGATTATTCTTGGGGGCGAAGGTGCTGTCAGCAGGCAAGTTGAGGTCAGGCTGTACAATATTTTAAATGACGTCGGCGAAAAGGTAGAATTTATACGCCCATCGGCCTTGGCCCTGACTCCGGGGGGTGCCCCTGTCCGCTTTCCGTACCAGGGTCATGTTACCTCTGTGCTGGACGCAACAGAGTCCCATTTTAAGATTAAATACGGCAGTAAGACGGGCTGGGTGCCCAGGGCAGACGTGACAAGGACTGAACGTGAACAGGATTTTATTCGCATGACATGGAATTTTACTTCGGCTTCGGATTTCGTGCCCGAACCTCCTAATGCCAGCGGCTACAATGTATATGCTCCTGTCAGCCACTCCGTTACTCCCGGCAGTAAAGGGACATATACTTTGGGAGTACATACCGGAATTAACAGCTCCATTCCCACTGCCCGCAGCAACGGCTACTTGGTGTGGATGACGGTGCAGCAATTCGGCAAGGACTCTAATATGTCCAATGCCCTTATCCAGGACCTTATCGCTGAGGCCCTGCGCCTGGATGTGGATGGGATTAACATTGATTTTGAGAATCTGGGTCTGGAGAATCGGGATTCTTTTACGGCTTTTATGGACAAGCTGGCAGTAGAAACTGCAAAACACGGGCTGGCATTATCTGTAGATGTGACTAAACATGCTGCTGGCAGCAGCTGGAGCGTGTGCTACGACAGGGAGGCCCTGGGCCGCATATGCGATTACGTTATTCTCATGGCCTATGACCAATACCCGGCAGGGAGCTCAGTCCCCGGTCCGGTGGCATCTCACCCATGGACCAGGGATGCCGTGAATCGGCTGCTGGAAGAAGTGCCTGCCAGGAAAACTATTCTGGGAGTGCCCTTTTATAACCGGGTGTGGATTCAGGAAAGGGTAGCTGCAGACCGGGATTATGTCCGCGCCACTGGCAGCGCAGTGGCTGTCAGGACTGAACCCACCACCGCCGGAGGGTCGGCAACGGTCATCCGGCGGGTGGATGGCAGCGTTCTCCTCGCCTATGTGGAGACTGTTACAGGTGAAAACATCAATGGCAACCCCAATTGGCACAAGGTCGACCTGGGCGCGGAAGGGACAGGCTATATTTCCGCTTACTACTCTGAAATAATCCCTGCAGGTACGGTGCTGGCACAGTCGACGCGAAGCAGTCATTACAGCTACCGGATTATCAAGGCGATGGTGGATAATTTCGACCAGGAAACCAAGACAAGTTTTTGGACAACCCTGGGTGGAGCAGTAAATCACATGACGGAGGTCAGCATTGTCTATAACTCTGCCAGCGAGCAAAATATCCTTACGTACATCAATGACGAAGGCATGCAGTGCACAATCTGGCTGGAAGATGTGATGTCCTTGCAAAAGAGGTTGGCGCTGACGCTGGAAAAAGGGCTGGCGGGAATGGCTGCCTGGAGCATAAATTGGATGGATGGAGAACGGCAGTTGTGGAATTCTATACTAGAAGAATAGAGAGCTCAGGCTCTCTTTTTGCTACCGATAATATGGTATAATAACAAAGTTAGGGAGGCGGCGATATGGACGAAATACGGTTTGGCACTGACGGCTGGAGGGGAATAATGGCAGAAGATTTTACCTTCGCTAATGTGCGCCGGGTCAGTTCAGCTGTTGCTGCCTATCTGCATGAAATGTCCCTGGCGGAGCGGGGAATTGTCATTGGCTATGACACCAGGTTCCTGGCGGAGCGGTTCGCGGGCGTTGTGGCGGAAGAAATGCAGTGCCAGGGCATTGATGTCTTCCTCAATAAAGGAGCTGCTCCAACTCCTGTCATTGCCTTCGGAGTGATTCACAAACAGGCGGGTGGAGCAGTGATGCTGACTGCCAGTCACAACCCGCCCGAATACTTGGGCTTTAAGTTTATCCCGGAGTATGCAGGGCCCGCCATGCCCGATGTTACCGACAGATTGACTGCCTTAATCAAGCAGGGACTTAGGCGCGATGGCGGAGCTAAAGGTGCTTTGCATGAGATCGACCTTCGGGACAGCTATCTCCAGTTCATTGCCGGCCAGGTGGACCTGGAGAAATTACGCAGGGGAAAAATGCGGTTGGCCATTGATCCTATGCATGGGGCAGGAATAGGATACTTAGAAGGGCTATTATCTGATCTAGGCCTGGATGTATTGGCCTTGCGCAATTGGCGGGATCCCCTTTTTGGCGGCAGCATGCCTGAACCCAGGGAAGATTTATTGACCGATCTGGCAGACCGGGTGCGCGCAGAAGGAAGGGACCTGGGCCTTGCCCTCGATGGTGACGCCGACCGCTTCGGGATAGTGGATGGCCTCGGCAGGTATATCACTCCCAACCAGGTGTTGTCTGTGCTCTTCCGCTACTTGGTGGAGGTGCGGGGTCTTAAGGGGCCAGTTGCCCGGACGGTGGCCACTACTACTCTTCTGGACAGGATGGCCAGGGCCTATGGACTGGCAGTCATTGAAACTCCAGTGGGCTTTAAATACCAGGGTGAGGCAATGCGTCTGCAAGGGGCGATTCTGGCCGGGGAGGAATCCGGCGGCCTGTCTGTTAGCGGCCATGTCCCGGAAAAGGATGGTATCCTGGCCTGCCTGTTGATGGCTGAGGTTACAGCCCATTATGGCAAGCCCCTGAGCCTTGTTTTGGAGGACATCTACGCTCATTTTGGGCATGTCGAAACCCAGCGTCTGGATTTCCGCTGCCCCGAAACGAAAAAAGGCGGGGTTATTGCCCTGCTGGAGCAGTATAGACCGTCTGCTATCGGCGGGGTTCCTGTCCGCGAAATTGTCACCATTGACGGCTGGAAATACCTGCTGGCGGACGGCAGTTGGCTGCTGGTAAGGGCTTCAGGGACTGAACCCGTTTTTCGCATTTACGGCGAGGCCGGGGACAGGGAAACTTTATCCGCGTTGCAGCAAACCCTTGCCCGGGAGTTGGGATTAATTGGGTAGGGGCAGGAGCCCAACATGAAGAAGGGTATTTATGTTTTTTATAGAAGTATGTAGGCATGCTGTTTCAGCTAAGGAGGATGGAAATGATCCGCAGACAATGGGGCCTGATTGTCTTGGATATAGTGATGCTTATTGTGGCGGTAGCTCTGGCCTTATTTTTACGCTTTGAAGGCGATGTACCGCAACGTTATATCGATATTGCATGGAAGTACAGTATACCCATGGCGGTGTTGGGCGTACTTATTTTTGCTGCTTATAAAATGTATATTAACCTCTGGCGCTATGCCAGCATCGATGAATTCTTGACAGTTATCGCTGGAGTCAGCACCTATTGCCTGGCAGTGTATATTGTCTTTCAGTTTATCCCCGACAGTCTTCCCCGCAGCATTTATGTGCTGCAATGGTTTATCCTCGTCGCCTTTATCAGCGGCTCCCGCTTCGTTCTCCGGGCTGTTGATTCTCTGCGCCCTACCCGGAGTGCCCGGGGAAAGCATACCAATGTGCTCGTCATCGGGGCCGGCTCTGCCGGGTCGATGGTAATCAAGGAGTTGCGGGAGCATCCTGAGCTCAGGCGGGTTCCCGTGGCGGTTATTGATGAGGACAGGAACAAGTGGAAGACGAGGATTCATTCCATTCCCGTTGTCGGCGGTATGGACATGCTTCAGCACACTGTCGACAGGTTCTTAATTGGTGAGATTATCATTGCGATACCCTCGGCCAGCGAACAAAACATCCTGGATATCATCAACCAGTGCAAAGAAACTGGCTGTCGGCTGCGGCGGTTGCCGGGAGTCTACAAAATTCTCGATGGCCAGGTTTCGATAAAACAGATTCAGGATGTAAAAATTGAGGATTTGCTGGGCCGTCCCCCGGTTACCCTGGATACCGAGAACATCAGCGCTTATATTTCCGGTAAAGTCGTGTTGGTTACAGGGGCAGGAGGTTCAATAGGCTCTGAACTGTGCAGGCAGATTTCAGAGTATGGGCCCCAATTTCTCATCATGTTGGATATATATGAAAACAATATGTACGAACTGCAGCTGGAGTTGGAGAGAAATTTCCCGGATATCCCCAGGAAAGTGCTCATCGGCAGTGTCCGGGATGAGGCGAGAATTGATCAGGTGTTTTCAATATACCGCCCCCACATCGTTTTCCACGCTGCTGCGCACAAGCATGTGCCTTTGATGGAAGACAGTCCCGGTGAGGCAATAAAGAACAATGTCCTGGGCACTATCAATGTGGCGGAAGCGGCCAATCGCTATAAGGTCCAGCGTTTTGTCCTGATTTCCACCGACAAGGCTGTCAACCCAACCAATGTCATGGGGGCCAGTAAGCGGGCAGCGGAGCTGGTGGTGCAACATCTCAACAGGAACAGCCAGACTGAATACGTCGCAGTGCGTTTTGGCAATGTTTTGGGCAGCAATGGCAGCGTCATCCCCATCTTTCAACGTCAGATAGCTGCTGGTGGGCCGGTGCAGGTTACTCACCCCGAAGTGACCCGCTACTTTATGACAATACAGGAGGCGGTGCAGTTAGTGCTGCAGGCTTCTGCCATGGCCAAGGGCGGGGAAATATTTGTCCTCGACATGGGCAAGCCGGTGAAAATCCTGGATCTGGCCCGGGACCTTATTAAACTTTCGGGGTTTAAGCCTGACGTCGATATTCCCATTCAGTTTATCGGCCTTAGGCCGGGAGAAAAACTATATGAAGAATTGCACCTGGATGATGAATCCGTCCAAACTACTTGCCACGACAAGATTTTTGTCTTGAAAAACGGCTGTCTCGACGACCTTCAAGCCTGCCGCCAGGAAATCGATAAGCTGCGGGCAACTCTGTTACAGGCTTCTAATTCTGAGGTAGTAAATGTTCTTAGACAGGTGGTTCCCAGCTTTAAGCCTGCAGTTAACCATGATGCTCAGGCATCAAGTGAGACTATACAAGACTGAGGTGGAAAAATGAAAATATCGCTGTTAGATCTTACAGAACAGTACAAACAACTTGAGCAGGAAATCCTCCCCGCTGTCACTGAGGTACTGGCCAGCGGCAGGTATATTATGGGGGAAAACGTCAGGAGGTTCGAGGAGGAGGCTGCCCGCTACCTGGGGGCAGAACATGCTGTTGCCGTTGCCAACGGCACCGATGCCCTGTTCTTAATCTTGCGCGCCCTCGGCATTGGTCCCGGAGACGAGGTAATCACTACTCCCTTTACCTTTTTTGCCAGTGCCGAAACTATATCCCTGTGCGGCGCCAAGCCGGTTTTCGTCGATTTGCGGCCCGATACCATGAATATCGATGAGGAGCAGGTTGAGGCAGCAATTACGCCAAGGACCAAGGCCATTTTGCCGGTGCATATTTTTGGACAACCCTGCGCAATGGATAAGCTACAGAATATTGCCGATAAGCATCAGCTCATCCTCCTGGAGGACGCTTGCCAGGCAATCGGTTCCAGCTACCTGGGCAAAATGACAGGCACTTTGGCCAAGGCTGCAGCCTTCTCCTTCTTCCCCACGAAAAACCTGGGTTGTTGCGGAGACGGGGGTATGATCACCACCGATGATGAACAGCTTGCCCACCGACTGCGCCTGCTTCGCCTCCATGGAAGCAAACAAAAATACATCCATTCCCTTGTCGGGCAAAACAGCCGCCTGGATGAATTACAAGCAGCCATTCTGAGGATAAAATTGCGGCATCTGGACAAATGGAATCAAAAGCGCAGGGAACTGGCTGCCCGCTATAACCAGGCCTTTGCCGACCTGCCCCTGACTCTGCCTCTTGAGTTTACAGGGACCCATGTCTACCATCTTTATGTGCTGCGTAGCCCGCACCGGGATGAAATCTGTGCCTATCTCGAAGACAAAGGCATTGCCACCGGGCATTATTACCCCGTTCCTCTGCACCTTCAGGAGGTCTACCGGGATTTGGGCTACCGGGAGGGCAGTTTGCCGGTGGCGGAAAAAGCATGCAAAACCGCCTTTGCCATTCCCCTGTATCCCGAAATGACCAAGCAGACTCAGGACTGCGTCATTCAAGCTGTGCGTGGATTCTATGAATGAGGGGTGTAGATTGATGACAAACCCATTGGTAAGTTCTCTCAAGGAAAAGCTTCAAGAAAGGTCGGCAGTAATTGCAGTCATCGGACTGGGATATGTCGGCCTGCCCCTGGCAGTTGAGAAGGCCAAGGCAGGATATAAGGTCATCGGCCTCGATGTTCAGCAAAAACGGGTGGACCAGGTCAATGAAGGCATTAACTACATCGGCGACGTGGTGGACAGCGACCTGAATGAAATGGTACACAAGGGGCAGTTGCGGGCAACCACAGATTACAGTGAGCTGGCCAAGGCGGATTGCATAGCCATCTGTGTGCCTACACCCCTGGATCGCTACTACCAGCCGGACACCTCCTATGTAGAAAATTCGTCCCGGGATGTGGCAAGATACCTGCAAACAGGCACCCTGGTCATCCTGGAAAGCACCACCTATCCTGGGACTACTGAGGAGATTGTCAAGCCAATTTTAGAGTCCGCCGGCATGACTTGTGGCAAGGATTTTTTCCTCGCTTTCTCTCCTGAGCGGGTGGACCCCGGCAACAAACAGTACAACACCAAGAACACGCCAAAGGTTGTCGGCGGCGTGACCCCTGCATGTTCCCAGCTGGCCGAGTTGCTTTATTCCAGTGTCTTGGACGGCGATGTCCACGTGGTGTCCTCTCCCCGGGTGGCGGAGATGGAAAAGATTCTCGAGAACACATTCCGCAATATCAACATCGCTTTGGCTAACGAGATGGCCATCTTGTGCAATAAAATGGGTATAGATGTCTGGGAGGTAATTGAGGCAGCCAAGACCAAGCCTTATGGCTTCATGGCTTTCTACCCCGGCCCCGGCCTTGGCGGCCACTGCATCCCCATTGATCCTTATTACCTCACCTGGAAGGCCAGGGAGTACGATTACCATACCAGGCTTATTGAACTGGCAGGAGAGATAAATCAGTCGATGCCTCAATTCGTAGTAGACAAGGCTGCAAGGTTGCTCAACAAGGCGAAAAAGCCCTTGAATAGCTCTAAAGTAATGCTCCTGGGGGCTGCCTATAAAAAGGATATCGACGATTTGCGGGAGTCCCCGGTTTTAAAAATCATTGATATTCTGCGACAGGAAGAGGCAGTAATATTATATAATGACCCTTATATCCCCAGCTTCAGGCATAAGGGCAGGGATTATGCTTCGTTGGAAGTGACGCCGGAGACTTTGGCTGAGGCGGATATTGTCATCATCACTACCGACCACAGCGTCTATGACTACGCCATGATTGTTGAGCATTCGCAGCTAATTTTAGATACGCGTAACGCCTGTGCCGGCATTAAGTCAGACAAAATCAGCAAGCTCTAGGTTGGATAAGGAGGTAACAATGTTGAAAATCGGGTTGGTGGGTTGCGGGAGAATTTCCAGGAAACATATCGAGGCCATCGCTGCCAACGGCGATATCTGTGAACTGGCGGCGGTAGCTGATCTTATCCCGGCGAAAATGGATGCGGCAGCTGCTTTGTACAGCGAGAAAACAGGCAAAGATGTCAGGAAGTACAGGGATTACCAGGAGATGCTGCAGGAAGAAATCGACATTATTTCCATTGCCACCGAAAGCGGGTACCATGCACAACACGCTCTGGCGAGTTTACAGGCTGGCAAGCATGTCCTGGTGGAAAAGCCCATGGCCTTGTCCATCAGTGATTGCGATAAGATGATAGCGGCAGCGGAAGAGCGGGGACTGACCCTGGGGCTGTGCCATCAAAATCGCTTTAACCCCCCGGTGCAGAAATTGCGTCAGGCACTGCAACAAGACAAGCTGGGCAGGGTAATAAACGGCACCGCCTGTATTCGCTGGAACCGCAATCAGGATTATTATAATCAGGCCCCCTGGCGCGGGACCTGGGAGCTGGATGGCGGCACTTTGATGAACCAGTGCTTGCACAATATTGATCTGCTGCAGTGGATGCTGGGCGAGGACGCAGGGACAGTCTTTGCCCAGACAGGAAATTTCCTCCGGGATATTGAAGCTGAGGATTTCGGTGCCATCGTCATCCGCTTCGCCAGTGGTGCCATCGGCATCGTCGAGGGCAGCGCCTGTGTATACCCTGCCAATCTTGAAGAGACATTAAACATCTTCGGGGAAACTGGTACGGTTTGCATCGGTGGCATTGCCGTTAACAAAATCGAGGTCTGGAATGTGCTGGGCGAAGACTCAACTGACAATGCAAGTCAGCCTGATCCGGACACCGTTTATGGGGCAGGGCATATCCCCTTGTACAGAGATTTTGTCACTGCTGTTAAGGAGGGGCGCAAGCCTTATATCGATGGCAGGGCGGGAAAAAAGGCTGTGGAGATTATCCTTGCTGCATACAAGTCCCAGCTGACAGGAATGCCCGTTAGGCTGCCTCTGGGGAGCTTTTCCACTTTGGACATGAAAGAGATTGATCTCAAACAGCGCTGATTAGATTGGAGGAAACCTGATGATTTATGTCATCTCCAGTGTGCATCCCATATCTGACAGCCGAATTTATTACCGTCAGGTCTTATCTCTGGCCAAGCAGTATTCCGTTAAATTTTATGCCCAAGAGGTGAAGGACTGGCGGCCGGAAAAGATCCACTGTGTTGCCTTGCCTGCAGGGAGAAAGCTGCGGATCAGGCTGGGAAACTGCTGGCGTTTGCTCCGGGAATCCCTTGCCAAAGAGGCCAGGGTTATTCATTTTCATGATCCGGAACTAATACCGATCGGTTTGATTGCCAAGCTATGGGGCAAAAAAGTCGTCTATGATGTACATGAGAATTATGCCAAGACCATACGGCACAAGCGTTCAATTCCCAGATTTTTGCGGGGGGCAGTCTGTGCTTTATTTAAGATGTTGGAAAATCTGTCTTGCCGGTGCTTTGATTTGGTGCTGGTTGTAACAGACGAATTGAGCCAGAGCTTACCAGGCAATGTCCATACTATCAAGAACTACCCCCTCATTTCCTTTACCCCTCCCCTTCGGCAGCCCTCCCGGGGGCAGCTGAAACTGGTGTATGTGGGCCTTATTTCCCAGGCCCGGGGGGTCCTCAGTATGATTGAAGCGGTTAAAAAAGTTCAAATTCCCGTCAGCTTTGACATCATTGGTCATTATAACAGCATGGAATTCCAGCACCTTGTCAGTGCCGAGATCCAACAAACAGATAATATAAAGCATATTCAGTCAATCCCTTACTCCAGTTTTTTTGACTACCTGGTGCAGTATGATGTGGGGATGATGTGTCTGCTGCCCAGTCCCAACCATCTGACATCCATGCCCAACAAATTGTTTGAGTACATGGCCATGGGCATGGCAATTATTGCTTCCGACTTTCCTTATTGGCGGGAAATATTGGCAAAGCACGCTTGCGGACTATTGGTTGATCCCCTGGATACAGATACCATCGCGGAGGCTATCGAACGTCTGGAGAGCAATCGGGATGAAATAGCCGCTATGGGACGGCGGGGCCAGGAGGCGTACCAAACCCTTTATAACTGGGAGAGTCAGGAGAAAAAACTGCTGGCTTTATATAACGCAATGTTAGGTGAAAAAAATGCATGAAATCCTGATTATTAACCACTATGCCAATCCAGATTCGGGGCGCCATTTTCAGCTGGCCCGGGAATTGGTGAGGCGGGGCTATGGCGTCACAATTGCCGCTGCCAGTTTTCAGCACAAAACAAATGCGCAACGGACAGGAGCTGTTGTTTCCGAGGGTATAAAGTTTATCTTTGTTCCCACATGCTCATACCGGGGGAATGGACCCGGAAGAGTAATCAATATGCTGCAATTCGCTGCCAGGGTCAAGGGCTGTCTGCCCGGAGGATACAGGCCTGACGTCGTCATTGCCTCATCGGTGCATCCTTTTTCCTGGCGGGCGGGAGATAGAATAGCCCGCAAAGCCAATGCGCCTTTTATTGCTGAGGTCCGGGATCTATGGCCCCAGACCCTTATCGATATGGGCGCAATAGGCGACAAAAGCATAATCGCCTGGTTTTTCCGCAGGCTGGAAAGGCGCGCCTATAAAAATTCCCGGCATATTATCACTCTTCTGCCTGCTGCCGACCTTTATATTTGCAGTAAGCACGGAGTGAATCGAGATAAAATAACCCATATATCCAATGGCGTAAACCTTGCGGAGTTTGACCGCTATGCACAGGAGAACGCAGGCAAGGCAGAGGAGATCCTCAGGCCTTATAAAAATAAGTATATCGTGGCTTATACAGGTGCCATGAGCAGGGCCAATCAAATGGATACAATCATCGGTGCTGCTCGGGAAGTTGCTGCAGCCGGTGCAGACAGAATTTGCTTCCTCCTCTTTGGTCAGGGCACTGAAGTCGAGCGCTTAAAGTCAGAGACGGCTGAAATGGGTCTGGATAATGTGCATTTTATGGGCCAGCAGCCCTATTCTTTGATCCCTGCCTTGCTAAGGGGATGCCACCTTAACATTGTCGCCATGAAGAATATCGACCTTTATCAATATGGCATCAGTCTAAACAAACTGTATGTTTATCTTGCAAGCGGCAAGCCAATTGTCTTTTCAGGCAAGGTGGCCAACGACCTTGTCCGCGAGGCCAGGGCGGGGATTTCCGTGCCGCCGGAGGATTCCAAAGCTGTAGCCCAGGCAATTATGGCAATAATGGCAGATGAGGATATGGCCTGGGAAATGGGTCTGCGGGGCAGACGCCTTGCGGAAGAAGAATATGATATCCCGATTCTCACAAATAAACTGGAAAACCTGATTGCGAGGTGCTTAAGTAATGAATGCAATTGATCCCCGGGCAAAGCTTGGGAAAAACATTCAATTGGGTAACTTCTGTACCATTGGTCCCGACGTGGAAATAGGAGATGGAGTCTGCATAGGCAACAATGTAACTATTCATTCAGGGACAAAAATTGGCAATGGGGTCAGAATAGACGACAACACAGTCATTGGCAAAATGCCCATGCGGGCTGTTACCAGCGCTGCTTCTAAAGTAGACAGTCTCAAGCCGGCAGTAATCGGTAACGCCTGTATTATTGGCACGGGCGTTGTGATCTACAGGGGGTGCCAGGTGGGCGATGAGTGCCTGGTGGCGGATTTGGCCACCATCCGGGAACATGTCGCCATTGGCAACAGGACCATTGTCGGCAGAAACGCAGCCATTGAAAATAATTGCATGGTCGGCGCATACTGCAAATTAGAGACCAATTCCTATATTACCGCCTGGTCTGAATTGGGGGATTATGTTTTTATTGCCCCTGGGGTTGTCACCAGCAATGATAACTTCGCCGGCCGCAGCGAGGAGAGATTCCGTCATTTTAAAGGGGTTACAGTGAAAGACGGGGGAAGAATCGGGGCCAATGCCACCGTTCTGCCAGGTCGTACAGTTGAGGAACAGGGGTTTGCAGCAGCGGGGGCGGTGGTTACCAGGGACGTGCCGGCGAAATCCATCGTCGTTGGCACTCCGGCCAGGGTGTTGCGGCCGGTTCCTGAGGAACAGCTGCTGCCTCTGGAAGAATAGATGTTTCGTTGCACGGGGACAAGCCTGCCCCGTGAAGAATTTTAGGGAACGGGAGATGACAAAATGAAGAAAACCGAAAAACTTGACATCTTCGCACTGTTGCACCTCTTGTGGAAGAAAAAGTTTGTTATCGTGACAGCAATGGTTGCAGTGGTTGTGGGAGGTATTATCTTTACCCAGTACCTTTTAACAGGTCAGTCCACTATTCAAATCGGGTATCAACAAGTTACTGAGGCCGACTACAAGATTCACCGCAATCTGTATGTGGCTGGCTTCTTTTCCAGTCTGTACGAGCTCGACCGCGCAATTACACGCCAGACAGACGAAGGAGTAATTGACTCTATACTGGCTGGCATCGATGCTCTTCCCCAAGAGGTTAGTGTTGCCAGGTCAGGGAGAATTGTCCGCATATCTGTGCGCAGCAAAGAAGTGGCAGAACATGCCCAGTTGCTGGAGAAAGGGTTGTCAGCCTATACTGCTGCAGTTGATCGCTATCGCTCGGAACGGTCTGGTGAAATAATTGACGGCATTCTGGAGTGCATTGACTACGATATTCTATATCGCCAGGGAGAAATTGAGCACCTGGAGAAATACAGGGAACAACAAGATGAGCTTTACCGGGAGACTTTTTCCGAAGAACGGACTCGTCTTTACATCCAATTGTCTCAACTGGATTACGCCCGTGACGAGATGCTTGGCTTAAAGGACAAGCTTCCCGACATCTTAAACCGTTACGAGTTGCAGTATGTTAACAGGGTGCAATATGCTGCTTCGACTCCCTTAAGCCGAACCAAGATCATTGTCTTCGCTGTTGCCGGCTTGTTTGCAGGGGCGATTCTCGTCATCATCGCAGATTTTGTCCGCGCCGGTATTGACGCTCGCAGGCAGCAAAGTTAGTATTGGCTGCAGGTTAAGGAGAAGGCTAATGGATACTTTAGAGCAGAGACAAAAGAATTATGCAATGCTCCAGGTTGCCTGCGTGGCAGTTTTATGGGCGGCTTCCCTGTTTGAAACAGGAGTGGATTACTTTCGCAGCATTTTGGGCATTACTTCTTTCATGCTGGCTGCTGCAGGATTGTTCGGCTTGCTGACAATTGAGTTTTTGGTTTTCGGCACCTTAACCTTTAATTTTGGACAGGCAAAGCAATTAAAGAAGGTATTGCTGTTCAGCATCCTTCTCTATATTGCCCTAAGTTTTTTGGCCATTGGCTGGTCACCGCTTCCCCAGGCAGCTTTCCAGAAAACCCTGAGGATTTTGTGGTTTTTCCTGCTTTCCTTGTCAAGTATACTGGTGTTGCAAAAGTTCAGGTCAGGTTTTGCGATGAAAGTGTTGGAGTGCAGCGGGGTAATTTCGCTGCTTGCTCTGCTTATGTTTGTCTTCTCGGCGACAAACAGGGCAAGAAACTGGTCGGCCAACAGCATCAGTGTGTTTGGTGACTATAATATTTTTTTCCTGCACTTAATTGTATCTGTACTGCTGTCTGTCGCCCTGATGAATCAAGTCTTCAAAAAGAAAGTATGGCTTGTCCACCTGGCAATGCTGGGGGCTTATGGCTTACTGACTTTTATGCTGCTCTACAGCGGCTCCAGGCGGGGTATAATCTTTTACACCCTTCCCCTGTTGGCTATAGCAATTTTGACCCTTCGGCGGTCAAAGGGTCTTTTTATTCCCCTGACAGCTGTAATTGTCCTGGGCATCCTGGCCCTGTCAGTATTGTTGCCAATGCTGAATGAAAATTTTAAGTTTACAACCATTCAAAGAATCCTTGTTACCATTCGTCAGGAAGGGGTACTGGGAATGATCGGGGGCCGGGCGGAGCGCATCGCTCAGGCTGCAGACTATATTAATGGATTTACTGCTTTTCAGCTAATTTTTGGTGCTGGAACCAGGGCGTACACAG
This sequence comes from Bacillota bacterium, assembly GCA_012727415.1. Taxonomy (GTDB): domain Bacteria; phylum Bacillota; class Proteinivoracia; order UBA4975; family UBA4975; genus UBA4975. The sequence goes on along the minus strand of JAAYHI010000160.1, from coordinate 9,992 downwards.
ATATGTTTGGGGCGGGCGACCATCCCCACAATTTTTATTTCAATGCCTTCATTGAGGGGGGACTGATTAAGTCCACTGTCGCAGCGATATTGTACTTGCTCTTTATTGGGCTGGGCATTGTCGCAGCCAGAGGGCGTTTATTCTATCAAAAGGTTCTCATTTGCTCAGTCGCTGTTATGTATGTCCTTAATATCTGCATTTCCGGAGAAGACGGGCTGTTGCTGAAACTATTCTGGCTGCTGTTTGTATACTTCTGGTGTGCCTGCAATGAGGATACTGAAGGACAGGAGGCGACTGCGTGAACATCCTCGTCATCTCCCATATGTATCCCTACCCTGCTAACATTACAAAAGGCATTTTCGTACATCAGCAAAACCTGGAACTAATGCGCCAGGGCTGCAGCTTAACAGTTCTCGCTCCTCGTCCCTGGGTGCCATATCCCCTTGGACTTCTGCCCCGCTGGAGGCATTACTGCAGCATTCCCAAGGCCTTTTCCCGTGACGGCATTGCTGTCCGGCGCCCGGCTTATCTCGTCTTCCCGGCCGGGCTGGGCATGGCGCGCAGCGGCTTCCGGCTGTACCGGGCACTGCATAAACATGTAGCTGAACTCCACAAAAAAAATCCCTTTGCTGTTATCCATGCGCACACAATTTTACCTGATGGACAGGCAGGGCACTTACTCAAAAGGCAGCTGGGAATACCTCTTGTAATCACTGTTCACGGTAAAGACGTCCAGCAAACTGCCTGCCGCAACCACAGTTGCCGCCAAGCTATTATTAATGCCGTCAGGGAAGCGGACATGGTTGTTGCTGTTAGCAGCAAGCTAAAAGATATGTTGGACGAGATAACGCATATGCCTGACAAGACGGCAGTAATACATAATGGCTTTGACAGCAGCAGGTACATAGAAATACAACCTTCGGCTCAAGCCGGATCCATTATCAGTGTATCCAACTTGGTAAAGACAAAGAGACTGGACTTGAATCTGCATGCTGTGGCTGTTTTGCGCCGCAAATACCCCTATATTCGCTATACCGTAGCAGGGGACGGGGAAGAGGCAGCCAACTTGCAGCGACTGGCCCGAGATTTGCAAATTGATGATATAGTTGAGTTTACGGGTCGGGTCCCCAATCAGGACGTGCCAGGCTTACTGGCTAAGGCTCAGATTTTTTCTCTCCCCAGCAGTATGGAGGGTTTCGGTATTGCTTATTTGGAGGCAATGGCGGCAGGTTTGCCCGTTATCGGCTGCAAGGGAGAGGGGATTGCCGATGTCGTTTGTTCCGGTAAAACGGGGATGTTGATCGAGGCCGACGACCTCGATGCCTTGGTAAAGGCACTGGACCAATTGCTGGCCAATCCTGATGCTGCCAGAGGAATGGGGTCGAGGGCCAGAAAATTAGTGCTTGACAAGTATTCATGGCATACCAATGCAAAAAAGATGATAAACCTGTTTGCGGCCATCGACAGTTCATCAGGTAAGGGGAATGGATGATGAAAGTTCTTACGGTTTTAGGCGCACGTCCTCAGTTTATCAAGGCAGCAGCAGTGTCCAGGGTGTTGCGCCGGTTCCATCAGGAAGTGATAGTCCATACTGGCCAGCATTATGACGAAAATATGTCTGCCGTTTTTTTTCAGGAACTGAATATTCCGCTGCCCGACTATAATCTGGGGGTGGGTTCGGGCAGTCATGGCCGCCAGACTGGCAGGATGCTGGCGGAGGTTGAGGAGATAATTGTCAAGGAACAACCTGATTGGGTACTTGTGTACGGGGATACTAATTCCACTGTGGCGGGGGCTTTGGCAGCGGTAAAGCTGCACGTGCCGGTTTTGCATGTGGAGTCGGGGCTGCGCAGCTTTAACCGCAGAATGCCTGAGGAAATCAATCGGGTGGTTACCGACAGCATCTCCACCATCTTAGCTTGTCCCACGGCAACTGCAGTAAGGAACCTGTCAGAGGAAGGCTTTACTAATCTCTTCTCCAATGGGGATTTGGCGAACATTGGGGCGGCAATACCTTCGGTTACTCCTGAAAGGCCCTTGGTTGTCAACACAGGAGATGTCATGTACGACGCTGTATTATACAATCTGGAGATAGCACGCCGCAGGCAGTTGCCACCGGAAATCCATTTTGGCGATGATTATATCCTTGCTACAGTACACCGGGCGGAAAATACTGATGTGCCTGAAAACCTGGAAGGTGTCTTCCGGGGGCTTGCCTCGATGGGGCGCAAAGTAATACTGCCCTTGCATCCCCGGACCAGAAAAAAGGCCGCCGGTTTCAGGCTGGAGAGACTGCTGGAATCTCCCTCTCTGCACGCAATTGAGCCCGTTGGCTATCTGGAAATGCTGCTTCTGATGGACAATGCATCCTTGATAATTACCGATTCAGGCGGAGTGCAAAAGGAAGCCTTTATTTTAGGGAAGCCGTGCATTACTTTGCGAGATGAAACAGAATGGCTGGAAACAGTTGAAGCGGGCTGGAATGTGCTGGCGGGGCTGGGGGGCAGAAAACTGACAATGTACCATGACTTTTTGCCGCCGGAGGGGCCGCGGCCAGCTCCTTACGGAGATGGACGTGCCGGACAAAGAATTGCAGCCTTGTTGGTCTGATAGCCGCAGGCAAGGGGGATAATAATGAAAAAGAATATTACGCGCTCAGCAATAATTGTAATTGTCCTGACCATGGCAAGCAAAGTCCTGGGTTTCGGCCGGGAGATGGTGGTAGCTGCCCTTTTCGGTGCGACGGCTTTGACGGATGCTTATAATATGGCGGTGACGATTCCTACCCTGCTTTATACCGGAGTGGGGTCAGCCATCAACAATGTTTTTATACCGATATATGACCGTTTCCGCAAACAAAAGCGGGACAAGTCTTTGGTGATAAGATTTATTCTTATTGGCCTGGCAGTTACCGCCCTGTTATTTGTCCTTCCTATTGAGCTTTTTCCCAAGCAGTTGGTTAAGCTCTTTGCAGTTGGTTTTGACGATGCCACTGCCAGCATTACCGCAGGTATGGTGAAAATCCTGTGCGTAATGATTCTGTTCCGCTTCCTTTCTTCAGTTATCCGGGCAGTTCTCCATGTCAACAGGAATTTTGCCGTTCCCGGAATGGATGGTTTTCCTTATAACATAGTCATTATTGCCATAAGCTTTGCGCTCCACCAGAAGCTGGGTATTTATGCCCTGGTTTGGGGAACCCTTTTTGGCGTCGTCGCACAGTCGTTGTTTAAGTTACCATGGTTCCTGAAAACCAAGATGTATGGGGACTTGAAGGCATCATCCGCCGATGGGCTTAAAGAGATCTTGCGCATGCTGCCGCCGGTAATTATTGGGAGCATGGCTAGCCAGATTAAGTCTGTAACTGACAAAATGTTTGCCTCTACATTGGCGGAGGGAAGCATTTCCTACCTCAATTATTCTTCCCGCTTGGTCGGCTTGCCTCAGGGCTTGCTGATTACTTCAATTATTACTGTAGTTTACCCGAGCCTTGTTGACTACATTAACAATCGGGAATATGACAAGTTTCGCGATACCTTCACCAAGGCCGTCAATTCCATGCAGTTTTTGCTGATGCCTATGGTGGTGGGATTTGTGGTGCTGGCCTTGCCAATAATTCAGATTGTCTTTCAAAGGGGCCATTTCGATATGACCGCTGCCATTCAAACTGCTGCCCCTTTACAGTTTTACAGCGTCGGTCTGATTGGCACCATGCTGAGCACTTTTTCGATTAAAGCCTTCTACGCCATGGGTGATGTCAAGACTCCATTGCTGTCTTCGTTTGCCTCTATTTCTATGAATGTAGTGTTAAATTTCCTCTTTATCGGCAGCCTCAAGCATGGGGGGCTGGCCCTGGCAACTTCATTGTCCCACTGGCTGGGAGGGGTTTTGCTGCTTTGGCTTCTCGCCCGCAAAATTGGCGGCATAAAAGTTCGGCCCATGCTGGCCGATGCGGGTAAGTCACTGGTTGCTTCATTGCTGATGGGGATAGTGGTATACTTTGTATATGATATGTTGATGCCCTTGATGCCCTCGGGCAGATTGTGGGCAGCGGTGACCTTGGCAGCAGTTATCGGGCTTGGTGCTGCAGTGTACTTCCTCTGCGCCGCGTTGCTGAAAGCACAGGGAGCTGCCGAAACAAAGATTCTGATCAAAAGAGTATGGCAAAGATTCAGCCATGCAGAGCAGGGAGGAAAATAATGAAAGAAGTAATTCCTCTGTCCCGGCCGGATGTCGGTGAAAAAGAAATCGAATATGTCAATGAAGTATTGCGTTCAGGTGTGCTCAGCATCGGTCCGGTAATCGAAAGATTTGAGCAACTAGTCAGCGAATATATTGGCGTTAAACATGCCATTGCCGTAAACAGCGGCACCAGTGCTTTGCACTTGATGATCAGGGCATGCGGGATTGAAGAAGGCGATGAAGTCATCACGACGCCTTTTAGCTTTATTGCCTCGACTAACTGCATATTATTTGAAAGGGGCAAGCCTGTATTTGTTGACATTGACCCCCGCACTTTCAATCTCGATATCAATCAGATCGAAGCCAGGATAACCTCAAAAACCAAAGGGATTTTGCCTGTGGATGTTTTTGGCCAGCCTTTTGACATTGAGGCGGTAAATGATATTGCTCATCGCCATAACCTGGTGGTTATTCAGGACAGCTGTGAGGCCCTGGGTTCAGCCTGGAGGGGAAAGATGGCTGGTTCTCAGTCTACCGTTGCCGCTTTCGCTTTTTATCCTAATAAGCAAATAACCACTGCCGAAGGCGGAGTGATTGTAACAAATGTCGATGAAATAGCTGAATTATGCCGCAGCATGCGCAGCCAGGGCAGAGCTGTCACAGGAACCTGGCTGGAGCATCAGCGCCTGGGGTATAACTATCGCTTAAGTGAAGTACATGCCGCCATTGGCGTCGCCCAAATGGAACGGCTCGATGAAATTATCGCTGCCCGTCAAAAGGTGGCGGAGATGTACGCAGAAAGGCTGCAGGGCATTCCCGGAGTTAGCGCACCCTGGATTGCCGGCAATGTTACCAGGATGAGCTGGTTTGTCTATGTCATAACCCTGGATGAGGGAATTAATCGGAATAAAGTCATGTATCGCCTGCAGGAAGCGGGCATTGGCTGCAAACCATATTTTACCCCCATTCATCACCAGCCCCACATAATCGAAATGACGGGTTACTCACCTGGTGACTTTCCAGTGACAGAAAATATTGCCGCACGCACAATAGCTTTGCCTTTCTTTACCCGGATGAGTGAAGAACAGGTGGATACAGTAACCCGAACATTGGCGACCATACTCAAATCCCTGGGTTGAGCATAACTAAAGAGGGGAAAAAGATGGCTGATACCGTCCTCCATATTGTCCTTAACAGTTTTACCAACGATTCCAGAGTGTTGCGGGAATGTCGCACTCTGACCGCGGCCGGGTACCAAGTCCATGTATTCTCACTGCATGAAACCGGCCTGCCGCTGAAGGAGACCCGGGATACCCATGAATTAACCCGCTTTGCCTTGCGGACACGTTCCCTGCCGAAATCTTTTTTTTGGCAGCTGTTTAAGTACCTCGAATGTGTCTGGAAGATGGTGCAGAAAGGCAGGCTTCTGCGGCCGGTGTTGGTGCATGCGCACGACCGGGATGCCCTGCCCATTGGTTATATGATTGCCAAGCTGGCCAGGAGCAAACTGGTTTATGATGCCCATGAACTTTGGGGTCATACGGCTCATGCCGCTAAGCGCCCGGCAAATGTAAAAAAGTTGGCGGCAAAGATGGAACGCTTTATTGCCCGCAGAGCAGCAGGAGTGATTACTGTTACCCAGCCAATTGCGCAGTATATGGAAGAGAGCTTTGGTATTGAAGGGGTTGTCCTGCTGAGGAATCTTCCATATTATCGGGCGCGGGAAGAATTTTCCCGGGACGCTTCCCCCTTGCGCAGGGATTTGGGCATTGCCCCCGATAAGATTATCCTCTTATATCAGGGGGTTATCAGCCCGCATCGGGGGCTGGAACTGATGGTCAAAGCAACCAGGTATTTGCGCGATGAATTTGTCATTGTCATTTTGGGCAATGGCATTCTCGTCCCTCACTTGAAAGAGCTGGCCGCAGACTTAGGTGTTGCAGCAAGAGTTTATTTTCACCCCGCAGTGTCCCCGTCAGATTTGGCTCCCTATACAGCGGGAGGGGATATAGGCATAAGTATAATCGAAGATGTATGCCTGAGCTACCATTACTGCCTGCCCAATAAGGTATTTGAATATATGCAGGCGGGCTTGCCGGTGGTTGTCAGCAACCTTCCCGAAATGCGGAAGGTTGTCGAAGAGTATAAAGTCGGGCTGGTCCTGGCTTCCTGGGATCCTGAGTTAATCGCCAACGAACTTAACGTATTTCTGGAGAAGGACCTTTACCGGATTTACTCAGAAAATACAGGCAAAGCTGCCAGTTTGTTTTGCTGGGAGCGTGAAGAGGGCAAGTTAATAGATCTTTATGTTAATATTCTTGCTGACAGGTAACTTAGCCATTCTTGGGGGATGGGGGTGACGGTATGGTAAAAAGGAAAGTTATTCATATCGTTGCAGCAATCCTGATATTTGCCGGTTTGGCCATGATAGGATATCCTCTGTACTTAAGAATCCAGGCTCGGGTGGAGCAGAGCCGCCTGGAACAAGCATTTATGGAACAACGTCAGAAATATCATATTGAGGCCATTGCCGGAAAAGATAAGCAGCAGGAGCCTTCTCTCCCGAAGTGGGACGAGTTCCCTCCCACTCAACTGGAGATCCCGGCTGTTGACTTGTCGGTGCAAGTAGTGGCGGTCAAGGATATGGATGTATTTTCCCGTAAGTTCAACCAACCACCCAGCTATTATCCGGAAAGCGTCTTCCCCGGCGAGGTCGGCAACTTATTGATTGCCGGGCACAGAGGAGGACCTGCAGGGTATTTTCACAAGCTCTTTGACCTCAATCCCCGCGATGAAATAATCCTTCGCACTCCCAAAGCGGATTACTTTTATGAAGTTGAAGAGGTGTTTTCTGTCGAACCAACACAGGTCGAAGTAATTGCCCCCCTGGACTACGCCGCCATTACTTTGACAACTTGTCAGCGGGTGGGAAGCGTCTCATCGGCAAAGCGACTTATTGTCCGCGGCAAGTTTGTGCAAGCAATACCTTTACCTTATGAATGATAGCTTGCCAGCCTGCCATGAATTTCCCTTTATTATAACGTACACTGTGTTAAGCTCTGTTAAGTGATATCAAGCAGCACTGATCAGCTAATAGATAGGGTGAGTCTGTGAGAGCTGTAAATATTTTTATTAAACGGGTTGTCGATCTCTTGGGAAGCATTATTGGGGGCATTATTATTTCGCCAATTCTCCTTATTATTGCGTTGCTGATCAAGCTTACTTCCAAGGGCCCGGTTTTCTTTAAACAGCAACGCCTGGGGAAGGACGGCAAGATCTTCAATATCCTTAAGTTCCGAACAATGGTGGTTGATGCCGAGAAGATTGGCGACGGTTTGTTCGTCAGGACCGAGCAGGACCAGAGAATTACTAAGATAGGCAAATTCCTCAGAGGGACATGTCTGGATGAACTACCCCAACTTTGGAATGTAATCGTTGGGGATATGAGTTTGGTAGGGCCAAGACCGCCGGTTCCATTCCACCCGTACAGATATGATGAGTACTCTGATTTCCAGCGGAAGCGGTTTGGAATGAGACCTGGAATGACTGGGCTGACTCAAGTCACTGTCAGGAATTCCGTGCCCTGGGATGAGAGAATCCGCGTCGATGTCAAATACGTCGAAAATTTTACCATCTGGCTGGACATAAAAATACTCTTTAAAACTGTGCAAAAGATTTTTCGCAAGGAAAGCATTTATACCCAATCTGAGGACATGTCTGCCTGACTGAGGTGGTAGTTATGAATATTGAGATACGAAGATTTATCGAGGAAGATATACCCCTTAAGGTAAAATGGATTAATGACGAGAAGAACAACAGATTTCTTCATTACGATTTACCTCTGAGCGAAGAGAAGACATTGTTGTGGTTCAGGTCTCTTCAGGGCAGAAAGGACCGGGCCGACTATACCATTACCTGCAACGGGGAACCCGCCGGCCTGATTGGCCTTATTAACATCGACTCCAGGAACAGGAAAGGGGAGTACTATGTTGCTCTTGGCGAAGAGAAATACAAAGGCCGGGGAGTAGCGTTTACGGCCTCCCGGCTCTTGCTGGACAAGGGGTTTACTGTTTTTAATTTAAATAAGATTTACCTGTACACAGAAGTTGAAAACTTAGCGGCGCAGAAGCTCTTTGAAAGGCTTGGTTTTGTCAAAGAAGGCCTGCTGCGACAAGACCTCCTCCAGGATGGAAGAAGGGTTGACAGATTCGTCTACGGCTTGCTGGCTGCTGAATACCGCAAGGAGAACTTATAATGATGTATGGCAACTATCCCTCGACACCAATTCAAATGCTAACGGACAGGTTTAATGGCAATGCCTTCTTCGTGAAAAGGGATGATCTCTTCCCTTTTTCCTTCGGTGGAAATAAAGCACGGAAGGCGATGCCCTTTTTCGCAGAAGTGGAGAGGAAGTCCTGTGATTATGTCGTCACCTACGGCAGCAGCAGTTCTAACCACTGCAGAGTGGTTGCAAACCTCGCTGCTGCCAAGGGGCTGCCCTGCAGTATTATTTCTCCGGTTGAGACCCGAACAGCTTCATATAACACAGCCCTGATGCAGTTCTTTGGTGCCGAGATAATTTTGTGTCAGGTGGCAGCTGTAAAGGACACCATTGAGGAAAAATTGGAGAGGTTAAGGCATCAGGGGTATAAGCCTTACTTTATCCCTGGCGGCGGCCACGGCAATCTGGGAACAAAGGCGTATGCAGATGCCTATAAAGAGATTTTGCACTTCGAAAATAGCAACAAAATTAAATTTGACTATATATTCCACCCGTCCGGCACCGGCACTACTCAAGCCGGCCTTGTATGCGGGCAGGTAATCAATAAAGACAACAGTAAAGTTGTCGGCATCAGTATTGCTCGCCGCAAGCCCTGGGGCAGCCAGGTAGTCGTCGACAGTGTAAACAGCTACCTGAATAGTATCGGTGAAACAGGCGTCAGCGGAGAATCCATTGACTTCGTAGATGCTTATGTGCTTGAAGGCTACGGCAGTTACAATCAGGAGGTTGTGCAAACCATTAGGAGCGTATTGATAAAGGAAGGCATTCCTCTGGATACCACATATACCGGGAAGGCCTTCTGGGGGATGAAAGAATTTATCCGGGAAAGTCAAATAACCGGGATGAATATTCTGTTTATCCATACCGGCGGCACCCCATTATTTTTCGACAGCTTGGGGGAACTGTAAATGAACATACTGATATTAAGTTGCGGCACCAGAAATAAGATTATCCAGTACTTTAAACGGGAATTGGGCAGTAATGGCCTTGTCATGGCGACGGATTGCAGTGAATTGGCTCCCGCACTGTATGATGCCGACAAGTACTTCATAGTCCCGGGGATAAATGAAGCATCTTACCTGGACACTATACTAAATATCTGTAAGGAGAATGACATCAGGGCAGTTTTGTCCCTGATAGATCCTGAGCTCAGCATGCTGGCGGCAAATAAGGACTTGTTTTTGAAGGCAGGCATAACTCCAATAATATCCGATTATGATGTTGTTGAAATGTGTTTTGATAAATGGCGTTTCAATCAATTTCTGCTCGAAAACGGATTTAAGGCTATCAGAAGCTATGTTGACAAAGAACTGTTTTTCAGGGATGTTGAATGCGGCATCATCGATTATCCTGTTATTGTCAAGCCGGTCAGGGGCAGCGCAAGTTTGGGAATCAGGACTGCTAGTGGGAGAGAAGAAATCGACCTTCTCTTTAGTAAACACCATGACCTGATGATCCAGGAGTATATCGACTGCCCTGAGTATGGTGCCGATGTATATGTTGACATGCTTTCGAGTGAGCCGGTTGCAAT
>JAAYHI010000159.1 GCA_012727415.1 Bacillota bacterium | reverse complement strand
CTGGGGGAGGACTATACCATCCTGGGCCAGGTTTTTTCCACCTTTCTTGTGGTTTCCACCCCAACTGAGCTGCGCCTGGTGGATCAGCACGCTGCCCAGGAAAGGGTGTTGTATGAGCAGTACTTGCAAAAACTAAGAGAAGGCACAAGGCCGGGGCAGGCAGTTATTCCCCTAGAAACTCCTCTATCTGGCCGCAACCGGCAGTTTGTCGAGGCCTGGTTGCCCAGGCTTACAGAACTGGGGTTTAAAATTGAGCTTACTGATGAAGGGATGGTTGTCAAAGAGGCGCCGCTTTTATTTAAAAAGGTGTTGTCGGCAGGGGACATTCTCGAGATTATTGAGCATTTGCAGCAGTATGATGGTGCTGAGTATGACTTAACAGACTATAAACAGGCGGCCTTAATGCTTTTGGCCTGTAAAGGGGCAATCAAGGCCAATCAGCGCTTATCTGCCAGTGAAAGCCTGCAGCTTCTTCGGGATCTGGACAGGTGCGAAAACAACCGCACTTGCCCCCACGGGCGCCCAATTTGGCTGGCCTTCGGCCGGAGAGATCTTGAGAAATTGTTCGCCAGGAGGTAGGGACGTTGGTGATAACTACTGCCCGTAAACCAGGGGCTCAACTGGAGGCAGAAGCCCGGGAGATTGCCCGGGAGCATGGCCTGGCTTTTTTGCCCCGGGAAAACCGCAGTTTAGACTCCCTTATTGCTGAGTATGCAAAAGTCTTGGTGCTTAGTAACCGGGGCTTGTCTTGTTTTACCGCTCAGGGCGAACTGTTCTTCCATCCCAATATGGCTGCAGTGCGCCTCCGCATGCTGCGTAAGGGGGGCCGGGACAAAATGCTGGATATCTGCGGGCTCAGCCCCGGGGACAGCTTTTTGGATTGCACCGCCGGCCTTTGCTCAGACAGTCTCGTCGCTAAATACCGGGTGGGGGAGGGGGGAAGGATCCTGGCCTTGGAGCAATCCCTGCCGGTCTACCTGGTGATGGCCCACGGGCTGAAACATGTCCGGCCGCCGCGTTTTCAAGGGCTGGCCAGGGGGATCGAGCTTGTCAACGGCGATTTCCGCCGTATCCTTCCCCAGTTGCCGCCACGCTCCTTTGATGTAGTCTACTTTGACCCCATGTTTGACGTCCCTGTAATGGAAGCCTCATCCCTGGTTCCCTTGCGTCCCCTGGCTGCGGATCAGCCCTTGACCCGGGAAGACATTATATTAGCCGGCCGGGTGGCAAGGAAAAAGGTTGTCGTCAAGGAAAGGGTGTTTTACGATTTTTCGCAGCTGGGCCTGACTCGGGCCGGAGGGGTTAACCGCAAGACTGCTTATGGCGTATTGGACCTTGTGGAGGATAAAGATGAAGACTAAGATTCCCCTGCTGGTTATCGCGGGCCCGACGGCCTCGGGAAAGTCTGACATAGCTGTTGAGTTGGCACAGCTTTTTAATGGAGAAATTGTCTCGGCAGATTCAATGCAAGTGTATAAGCATATGGACATCGGCACAGCCAAGGTCAGTGGGGAAATCAGGGCCCGGGTGCCCCATCACATGCTGGATGTGGCAGAGCCCGATGCAGATTTTTCTCTGGCTCAGTATAAGGAACAGGCAGACCGGATAATTCAGGATATCTGGCAGCGGGGACACCTGCCCCTGCTGGTTGGCGGCACCGGCCTGTACATTAAGGCAGTGGTGGAGAACTATCCCCTGGATAAGCTGCCCTATGATGCTTCCTGCCGGGCTGAGCTCAACAGGCTGTGGGACGAGCGCGGCAAGGATTACATGGTGCGCTGGCTGGAAGCAGTCGACCCCGAGGCAGCCGCCAGGTCAAAAGATCGCCGGCGCATTATCCGCGCCCTGGAAGTATACAGGCTGACCGGCATGAGCCAGACTGAGATTCACCGCCGGGGAAAGGTTGAAAGTCCTTATGATGCTGTAATCTTTGCCCTCACCCTGCCTCGGACCCGGTTATATCAGCGCATAGATGCCAGGGCAGCAGACATGGTCGCCCATGGATTGCTGGAGGAATATATGGGCTTGCTGGAAAAAGGCTATTCCCCTGAAAGCAAGGCCATGCAGGGCCTGGGGTACTATCACGCGGGGATGCATGTGTCCGGCCGCTGGAGCCGGGAAGAAATGCTCGCCAATCTGCAACGGGACACCCGGCGCTATGCAAAACGGCAGTTATCCTGGTTTCGGGGAATGGAGGCTGTAATATGGGTGGACAACAGCAATCCCCCGGCAAGTATTGAAAGAATTTCAGAATTCGCGGCAGGAAAAGTTCAGCAATACAGCGAAGTACTAAATAGATAAAGATATAGAAAGAGGCGGTGAGCTTTGGTGAAAAATCTCAATCTCCAGGACGTGTTTCTCAACCAAATTCGCAAGGACGGTAATCCGGTTACTATTTTTCTGCTCAATGGTTTTCAATTAAAGGGCTTTGTCCGGGGCTTTGACAATTTTACCGTTGTCCTTGACAGCGACAATAAACAGCAACTTATCTATAAACACGCCATATCTACGATTAGCCCGTTGCGTCCGGTAAACCTCAATCCTGAGCGCAACGAGGAATAAGTGAAGTGCACCCTGCCCAGGCAGGGTGTATATATGTACTCACTTTTTCACCCTGGCAAGCATATATTAGTGCGTGTAATCTGACAGGGGGAGGGAGTGAAGTGGGAGACTATCCGGAAGTGGAAAGAGTTGTCAGCCAGGGTGCCTTGTCCGGGGTGCCCAGGAGAGCAGAGCCTGCTGCCCCCCTTGCGCTCAGAGAACTTTACAACCTGGTTGGCCTGAAAAAGGTAAAAGAGCTTGCCCGGGAGCTGGAGGCTTTTATCAGCTTGCAGAAGCACCGCGAGGCCTATAATTTAAAGAATGCGCCCATGGTGTTGCACATGGTCTTTAAGGGCAATCCCGGCACAGGGAAAACCACCGTTGCCCGCCTTTTCGGGAAACTATTCCACAGCCTGCAGATGCTGCCCAAAGGCCACATCGTTGAAGTGGAACGGGCAGACCTGGTAGGAGAATATATCGGGCACACGGCGCAAAAAACCCGGGAAAAAATCCATAAAGCCATGGGGGGGATTCTCTTTATCGACGAAGCCTATTCCCTGGCCAGGGGCGGTGAAAAGGACTTTGGCAAAGAGGCAGTGGATACCCTGGTCAAGGGGATGGAAGACTACAAAAATGACTTCATCCTCATTCTCGCCGGCTACACTGCCCCAATGGAAGAGTTTATGCGCCTCAACCCCGGGCTGAGATCCCGGTTTCCCCTACAAATTCATTTTCCCGACTATTCGGTGCAAGAGCTGCTGGAAATAGCTGATCTCATGCTGGATGAACGCCAGTACCGCATGACCAGCCGTGCCAGGAATAAACTGGCAGAGATCATTGACCAATACATGAATATGCAATACAATAATTTCAGCAATGCCCGCCTGGTTCGGAACTTGCTGGAGACGGCCATTAGGCGCCACGCCGTGCGCCTGAGATATGTCACCAGCCCCACCCGGGAACAGCTGCAGAACCTTGAATCCTGCGATTTCTTAAGTAACCCCGGAGACTTCTATAACAACCTGAGGTGAAATATGCTTACTGAAACCCAAATTCTGTGCACGAGATTCCCCAGTTTGACTTCCGCCCTTGACGCAACAATGCCCGCTTTAGAGCCTTACAGGATTTCCCCCATTGACCTGCACAATCAGGCCAGGGTTCTCGAAGCATTTTCCCGGCAGCAGGTCGACAGCTATGATCTGCTGGGTTCAACAGGCTACGGCTACAATGACCGGGGCAGGGACAAGCTGGAGGCCATTTACTGCCAGGTCTTTGGCGGCGAAGCTGCCCTGGTCCGGCCCCATATTGCCTCAGGCACTCATGCCCTCTGGCTTGCCCTCAGCGGCAATACCCAACCGGGAGAGGAAATAATCGCCATTACCGGGGAGCCCTATGCCACCCTGGCTACTGTTCTTGCTCAAACTGCTCCTGGTTCCTTCAAGAGCTTAAATATCGAGTTTAAAACCATAGATCTCCTGCCCGGAGGACAGTTTGACCTGGATGCCTTAGCCAAGACCATGTCTCCCCGCACGAAGATTATTTACATCCAAAAGAGCAGGGGGTACTCCCTGCGGGAACCTGTCAGCAACCGGCAAATCGCCGCCTTGGCTGCCTGGCTGGCCACTCAAGCCCATCGCCCTGCCATCGTCGTCGACAATTGCTATGGCGAATTCGTCGAAGCTGAGGAACCCGGGCATGTTGGCGCAGACCTGACAGTTGGTTCCCTCATCAAGAATCCTGGAGGAGGCCTGGCGGAAACTGGCGGCTACATAGTAGGCAAGAGAGAATTAGTGGCTAACTCTGCTGCCCGCCTGCTGGCGCCGGGACTGGAGGGTGAAGTTGGGTCTACCGGCAACTACCTGCGCGGCATGTACCAGGGCCTGTTCCTGGCGCCCCATTTTGTTGGGCAAGGGGTCTTCAATGCCCGCTTCGCCGCAGCCCTGGCGGAGTATTTGGGATATAAGGCCACTCCCAGGTGGGATGAAGAGCGCTATGACCTGGTTCAGGCCATTGAGCTGGGCAGTGAGGAAAAGATGGCAAAATTCTGCCGCGCAATTCAAGGGGCATCCCCGGTGGACAGTTACGTCGCTCCTGTCCCTGGCGAAATGCCCGGCTATCGGGTTCCCGTGGTAATGGCTGCAGGCACCTTTATTCAGGGGGCCAGCCTCGAGCTCAGTGCCGACGGGCCCGTTGAACCGCCCTATATTGTCTATTACCAGGGAGGCTTGTCCACTCAACATGGAATGCTGGCCATTGCCGCAGCCCTGGAGTCCGTTGGCGCGAATTAAAGCAAGGGGGAGGAACATGACAACTGTACTGCTGACCTTGGTTGCAATCATTGCCCTAATCTTTGCCTTAATCGGCATCATCATCCCCGGGCTCCCCAGTATTCAGGCTCTGTGGGTTTTAATTGCTATAGACTACTGGTTCCTGGGATACCTGGACCTTTCCGGACGAACCATGATAATTCTTTCGATAGCTGCAGCCTTTACCGTCATTGGCGATTACGTCACCACCTCCTTAGGTGTCAAAAAAAGAGGAGGCAGCACTTTAGGGGCTATTGGCTCTGTAGTGGGCCTTATTGCCGGTTTGGCAATATTTCAAATCCCCGGCATGTTAATCGGTTGCTTTGTAGGGGCAATGGTGGGAGAATTACTGAAAGGCCGGGAAGTCAATCAGGCCGCCCATATTGCTGTCGGCGCCCTCTTTGGCTATGCCGCCTCGGCAGCTATTCAATTTGCAATCTGGGGCATGTATGCCGCGGTAATCTTTTATCACATATATACATAACAAAAAGAGGCTGACAAAAGTCAGCCTTTTTTTATGCGCCGATGTTTATATACCTGCGGGAGGAAATATAGATATATAAAGGAAAGCAGGGGGGAGAAGCAGTGGAAAAGATACTGATAAAAAAAAGACGCCGGATTCGCTTGGATCCAAACAATCCATATCGAACACGGGACCTGATATATACTTTGTTAAATCGGGAAAGTGAACTGGTAATTGAAGTAGAACAGTATGATTACGTTCTCCGCAGTCTGGTTGCCGAGGATAGACAGACAATTGCTGTGGAAGAAAATCAGGCATTAACCCGGCAATTACTGGACTATATGCTCAACAACGCTAAAGGAGCCAAAGAAGCAGTGGCCATATACCAGGACTGGCGAAAAGGGAAGATTACATTAATCAAAGAATGCAACAACATCCTTGTGCAGGAAGCGGTGAGGAGGCGCTTCGCCAGGAACCTGAAGCGAATCTAATCAGATCAAACGGAATACCGCCACAACCTTACCGAGGATGACCACATCGCGGGTGTAAATGGGCTCATAGGCTGGGTTTTCCGGCTGCAGTTTAACGGTGTCCTTCAGCCTGTAGAAACGCTTGACGGTGGCCTCATTATCTACCATGGCCACGACGATTTCGCCGTTTTCTGCGTAATTCTGTTGCCGGACGAGGACGGTATCGCCGTTGAGAATGCCGGCATCGATCATGCTGTCACCTTTGACCCGGAGGCAGAATTGGGTGGCACCCTGGCGCACAATATCCTGGGGCAGACTGATATAGCCTTCAATATTTTCTTCTGCCAAAATGGGCGCGCCGGCAGCAACCCGGCCCAACAAAGGCACTGCCACCATATGGGTTGGCTGGAAGTTGGGGGGGAGAGGGGAGTCAGGAACAAGAATCTCAATTGCCCGCGGTTTCGTGGGGTCCCGGCGAATATAGCCCTTTTGTTCGAGCTTAGCTAAATGAGCGTGTACAGTTGAAGAAGAACGCAAACCAATGGCTTCGCCAATTTCGCGCACAGAAGGAGGATATCCCTTTTTCTTGACCTCGACCTTAATAAAATCGAATATCTGTTGCTGACGCTGAGTCAGACGTTCCATATAAGTCCCTCCACGAAGGATTTTTTACCATTATAACAGATGGGTGACAAGAAAGCAAACATTAGTTCGCAAAATGCTGAACGTCTGTGATATTGTCACATAGTAATGAGTCTGAGAGAATGTCACTATGGGACAGGAGAGAATTTCTTTGACAGAAT
>JAAYHI010000158.1 GCA_012727415.1 Bacillota bacterium | reverse complement strand
GTATAGAAGCCAGTCTCTCAGCTATTCTTTCCAAAGGGGGCACAAAAAACCTGGGGCGGGCCAGCAGGGCGCTTAAGGGATTGATGTCGTTAGCTGCCACCCGCCGGCCCAGGAGCCCTGCCTCGATGACAGTGGGGCCCCGGCCGGAAAAGGGGTCGTAGACTAAGTCCCCCGGCTCCGTCAGGGCCTCGATAAAGAACCGGGGCAACTGGGGTTTAAAGCAGGCGCGGTAGGAAATCTCATGCAGGGAGGAAGCCTGCCGCTGCCGGGAGGTCCAAAATTCATTGCTGAACCGGGGAACCTGTTTGCCCTTAATGAGTACATAGTCCACCCTGGTCTTTTCCCCTATGTTGTGCTGAAAGTCCTGGATATACCTGGTAAAGGCGGTGGCGTCCATCAGCTCATCCCCCCGGCCTGTATTTGCACATATCATATCACGAAACCGGGCCTGGTTGAAGAAACTGCCAGCCCGGTTTTCTGTGCATTAGTCCATTCCCAAAGGCAGGCGGCAATCATACACTAAATTGACTAATTTCCAGGCAGGGAGGTCCTGACATGCAAGCAGTAATCCTCTGCGGCGGCAAGGGGTTGCGCATGAGCAATGCCCCGGATTTAACACCCAAGCCCCTGGTAAAGGTGGGGGGCATGCCCTTGCTGCTGCACATCATCAAGCTTTTTCAGACATATGCCATCCATGATTTTATCCTCTGTTTAGGGGACCGCGGCGAAGCCATCAAAGAGTATTTTTATACCCTGGATTGGAAAGCCCACGATTTTAAGCTCACCGACAAGGGAGTTGAATACTATCATCAGCCGGAAAACTGGAACATTATTTTCGCCGATACCGGCAAGGATACCCAGACCGGGGGCAGGCTCAAGAGAATTGAGAAGTACCTCACAGGAGATGAGTTTGTGCTTACTTATTGCGACGGCCTGGCAGATATATCCCTGCCCAAGCTGCTGGCCTGGCATAAGAAAATGAGGCGAATTGCCACTGTAACCGGAGTAAAGCGACCCTCGGCCTTTGGGATCATGGAAGAATCTCAGGGCCTGGTTAGCATCTTCCGGGAAAAGCCTATGCTGGACGGCTGGGTCAACGGCGGCTTCTTTGTCCTTAAAAAGCAGGTTTTGAAGTATATTCAGGGGGATGAGAGTATCTGGGAGGAAGAACCCCTGCAGCAATTGGCGGCAGAAGGGCGGCTGGCCCTTTACCGCCATGAGGGTTTCTGGCAGTCCCTGGATTCCCCCAAGGAAGTGCAGCTGGTAAACGCAATGTGGGCAAGGAAGGAAAGGCCCTGGGTGGTATGGTAATGCCGCTGTTTCTCAAGGGTAAAAGGGTTCTCGTCACGGGAGCCAGCGGCTTTATCGGCTCCCATGTGGCGGAAAGGCTGGTTGCGGCGGGGGCCCGGGTGGCAGTAATGGTGCGCCAGGACTCCGACCTGTGGCGGCTGGAGGACTTCAAAGACCGCCTCTCTCTGTGCCGGGGAGATTTGCGGGTGCAGCAAGATGTGGAGAACTGCGTCGGCACCGTCCGCCCCGAATATGTATTCCACATGGGCGCCTACGGCGTAGATTCCAGGCATACAGACCCAGTCCAGGCCGTCAGCACCAATGTCCTGGGGATGGTCTTTCTGGTCAAATCCCTATTGCAGGCGGGGTGCAAAAAACTCATCAATGTCGGTTCCTGCATGGAGTATGGCAATAAAGATATCCAAGTAAAAGAAGATGCCCACCTCGAGCCCTTTAACATCTACGGCAGCTCCAAAGCCGCCGGCAGCATTATTGCCCATCAGCTGGCCGCTGAGCACGGGCTGCCCGTGGTAACACTAAGGGCCTTCGGGGTATTCGGCGAAAGGGAAGGCTGCCATAAGTTCTTCCCCCATATTATTCTCTCCATCCTCCAGGGCAAAGAAGTGAAGCTGACAGGTTGTGAGCAATACCGGGACTACTGCTATGTGGATAACCTGGTGGATGCCATCTTCCTGGCTGCCGGCAATGAGGAATGCCAAAATGACATCTTCAATGTGGGCAGCGGCACTATCCGCCCCCTAAGGGATTATGTTGAGATGGTTTATCAGCGCATGGACAGCCCGGTCAAACCACAGTACGGAGCAATACCGTACCGGCCGGTGGAGTTTTGGCGCCCCTGGCCGGATACCGAAAAGATTCGCGCCACTCTGCAGTGGAAGCCCAGAATCAGCCTGGAGGAAGGGCTGGACAGGACCATCGACTGGTATAAACGCAACCTGGATAAATATCTGGGCACAAAGAGGTGAAAGCAACTGATTGCATATAACAGGGTCATCCTCGAGGATATCGAGGAGTTGCTTAAAGACACAAACCTGGGAGATCTGGAGGGAACCACCTGGCTGATCAGCGGCGGCGGCGGATTTATCGGCAGCTACTTCCTGGATCTCCTCAGCGTATGTAATGAAAGGGTTTTCCGCAGGCCCTGCCGGGTGCTGTGTATAGATAACTTCCGCACCGGCCTCGCAGCCAGGGTAAGGCATTTAGCGGACAAGGAACACTTTCATTTTCTCCAGGCGGATATTACCAAGCCGGTTACAATCCTCGGTGATGTCCACTACATCATCCATGCCGCCGGCATTGCCTCTCCGCCCATCTATCGCCAGTTTCCCCTGGAAACCATTGCCGTCAATGTAACGGGCCTTAATAACCTCCTGGAGCTGGCACTTACCAAGGACATCAAGAGCTTCTTGTTCTTTTCCAGCAGCGAAATATACGGGGATCCCAGCCCCGAAAACATCCCCACCCCTGAGGACTACAAGGGCAATGTATCCTGCACCGGCCCCCGCGCCTGCTATGATGAATCCAAGCGCCTGGGAGAGACCCTGGCTGTCAGCTATTTTCGTCAATACCGCTTGCCGGTGAAGATCGTCCGTCCCTTTAATATCTACGGTCCCGGCCTTCATCCTGAGGACAGGCGGGTGCTGCCGGACTTTTCCCGGGGGGCGTTGCTGGAGAAAAAAATCCGGCTCTTTAGCGACGGGACCCCCACCAGGAGCTTCTGTTATATTCGGGACGGCCTTGCCGGTTTTCTGGCAGTGCTCATCTCCGATTACAACGGCGAGGCCTTTAACATTGGCAACGACCAGGAGATCAGCATGCTGGAGCTGGCCCGCTTAGTTGCGGAGATGGTAGGCGGTGTGGAGATAGAATTTCAGCAAAGCCCCGAAGGGGATTACCTCACCGACAACCCCCGCCGCCGCTGCCCCGACCTCACCAAGGCCAGGACCCTGCTGGGGTATAGGCCCCAGGTCAGTCTGGAGGCGGGATTAAGGCGTATGCTGGCTTGGTACCGAGATATTTACCCGGGAGGGGTGAGGGCATGAAGATTGCCATTATCGGCACAGGGTACGTTGGCCTGGTGACCGGGGCCTGCCTGGCCTATAAAGGCCATCAGGTAACATGCGTCGACAAAAGAGAGGGCATTGTTGCCACAATCAACAATATGGAGTCCCCCATCTATGAACCGGGTTTGGAGGGAATCCTGCAGCAGGTGGTCTCCTCCGGCAGCTTAAAAGCTACTGGGGACACAAAGGCCGCAGTGGAGGAGGCCGCAGTGACGATAATCGCCGTCGGCACCCCCCTGGGCGAGGGTGGAATAGACCTGGGGCAGGTAAAGCAGGCAGCCCAGGAAATTGGCGCCGCTTTAAAGGGAAAGGAAGAGTACCACGTAGTCTGTGTTAAGAGCACAGTGGTGCCCACCACCACAGATACCGTCGTCAAGGGCATATTAGAGCAGTTCTCCGGAAAACAGTCAGGGGAGTTTGGCTTGGCAATGAATCCGGAATTTCTGCGGGAGGGGAATGCAGTGGCAGACTTCATGCTCCCCGACCGCATTGTCATCGGCGCAGATGATGCCAGCAGCCTGGAAGTCATGAAAAGGGTGTATGCAGGTTTTGAGGTGCCTATGGTGGCCACCAATCTCAGAACCGCCGAGATGATAAAATACACCGCCAATGCCCTCCTGGCCACCCTCATATCCTATGCCAATGAGATCGCCGGTTTTTGTGAGGCGACGGGAGATGTAGATGTCCAGGATGTCTTTGCCGCCGTGGTCCTGGACCGGCGCCTTACCCCCAGGATTGGCGAGGAGATCATCTGCCCCGAGGTGCTCAGTTACCTCCAGGCAGGCTGCGGCTATGGCGGCAGCTGTTTTCCCAAGGACCTGCAGGCCCTTGAGGCCTATGCCAGGGAAAAGGGCTGCAACCCCCGGCTGGTATCCGCCACAATAGCGACTAACGCAGAACAGGCCGAGAGGATTGTGCAGAGGCTGGAAGGGGCCCTGGGCTCCCTGGAGGGCAAAAAAACAACTGTCCTCGGCCTTGCCTTCAAGCCCGGCACCGACGATATCCGGGATTCTCCTGCCCTTAAAATAATCAGGGGGTTGCTGGCTAAAGGAGCCAAGGTGTCTGCCACCGATCCCTTTGCCCTGGAGAGGGCGAAGGCCCTGGGCCTGCAGGGTGTAACCTATACCGAAGACTACGAGGCTGCCCTCCGGGGAGCAGAGGCCGTGCTGCTGGTCACTCCCTGGCGGCAGTATGTGGAAATCCCGGCTGAAAAGTATGTCCTTCTCATGGCTCATCCCCTGGTAGTGGATTGTCGCCGGGCCCTGGACCGGGGACGCCTGGAGGGGGCTGGGGCAATCTATATCGGCGTCGGATTGACCTGAAATGAGCCGCTTAACTGCAAGCGTTCCTTGGGAGCTCATCCCCCTCTCACCCTTTGTGGACTCCCGGGGGGCGTTAAAAAAAGTCCTGCAGCAGAGCCAGCTGGGCGTCAGTATACGGGAGGCCTTTCTGCTCTACACACTGCAGGGGGCCATTCGGGGCAACCATTACCACTGCTCAACTCAGGAGTACTTCTTCGTGGTCCAGGGCACTGCCCTCTTTGCCCTCCAGGATCCTGGCGAATATGCCCCCCGGACCCTGGAACTGTCAGCCCAGGACAATCTCCTGTTAAAAGTTCCCCCTGGGGTTGCCCATGCCTTTATAAATAAAGGGAAAGGGCTGTTAATCATCCTCGCCCTGTCCACCCGGGAATACAGCAAGGAGGACCGGATACCTTCCCCCAGATTCTCCTTGGCTAAAGAAAGGGAGTGTAGTCGTGAAGCATTTCTATTGTTCATCCTTCAGCAAGGGGTATGCCTACAAGGGCTTGCTCCTTTATGAGTCACTCCTCAAGTGGGATAAGGACTTCCACTTTTTTTTCATCTGCCTGCACCCTGAAGTGGAGGAACTCTATAAAAAAATGGATCTGAACAAGGCAACCATTATTCCCCTCTCT
This sequence comes from Bacillota bacterium, assembly GCA_012727415.1. Taxonomy (GTDB): domain Bacteria; phylum Bacillota; class Proteinivoracia; order UBA4975; family UBA4975; genus UBA4975. Next base: position 8,341 of record JAAYHI010000158.1, on the reverse strand, counting down.
GCCATTGAAGAACAGGATCCGGAACTGCTTACCGTAAAGGACAGCCGCAATGAAAAGGAATATGCCTGGACGGTAAAAGCCTCGGTCATGCTCCACCTGTTCAGAAACTACCCCGAGACAGACCACATCGTCTGGCTGGACGGGGATACCTGCTTTTATTCCGACCCCCAGCCCATCTTTGACGAATGGGGACACCAGTCCATAGTCCTGACCGAGGAAAAGTGGAGTGAAGCCAATAAAAAAAGGCGCCACACCAGGGGAATATTTAATACCGGCTTTATGGGCTTCAAACGAGACAGCCATGCCCTCAACTGTCTCAAGTGGTTCCGACGGAAGCTAATTCAGTGGTGCTATGACCGCCTGGAGGACGGCCTGTGGAGCGATCAGCTCTACGTAAATGACTGGCCCACCAGGTTTGGGGCGGGAATTATCCGGAACATTGGAGTAAATGTCGGGCCTTGCATTATCAGGGACTGCACCGTCACCAGGCAGGACGGGGAAATCTATGTAAACGGCGAAAAGCTAATCTTCTACCACTCATACGGTTTCAGGTACTATGACGGCAATGAGTTTGACCTCTGCAGTTACATCATTAACCTTGAGGACAAGGTAATCAAATGGATCTACCTGCCTTACATCGAAGCCTGCCGGCAGATGGTGGCCCGCATCCGGCGCATAGACAAAGACTTCTATCCTGAGACCAGGCCGCGCCGGCAGTTTATCCGCAACTATTACAACCTGGAGGCAAATGCTGGCGGCCTGGGGTCGGGGCCCCACATCTGCACTCTCTTTACCAAAGACTACCTCATCCAGGGGCTGGCCCTGTACAATTCCCTGAAAGAGACTACTTCCCAATTTCACCTCTGGATCCTCTGCGTAGATGATGAGGCCTATGACCTCCTGGCAAAAATGAACCTGCCCCGGGTTACCCTGATCAGCCTGGACAACGTCAAGAACGAAAGGCTGGCGGTGCTGGAAAAAGAGCGGCAGGCCAATGAATTCTGCTGGACCCTCAAAGCCAGTTTCATCACCTTCCTCTTAAAGAACAATCTCAACCTGGGTTCAATGCTATATGTCGATGCCGACCTGTATTTCTTCAGGGATGTTCAGTACATCTACCGGGAATGGGGCCAGCAGTCGCTGTTCCTGACCAAGCTGTGGCTGGGTCCCAACTGGGCCAGGAAGGTGGGCGCATTTTCCGCCGGCCTCATTGGCTTTAAGCGAGACTTGGCTGGCCGGAGGAGTCTGGGCTTCTGGCGGCGGAACTGCCTGAAATGGTGCTCTGAGCGGCCAGACAGGGGGCGCTGGGGCGACCAGAAATATCTCGACCACTTCCCTGACATCACCAACCGCATAACAATCTCGGCAAACAAGGGCATTAACACCGGCCCCTGGAACATCCGCAAAGGAACTGTCGTTCAGGGAAAGGACCGGATGCTGTTCTTCGAAAACTTTCCCCTGGTCTGCTACCACTTCAGCGGTTTTGAGCTCCTAAGCGATACCGAAGTTGAATTGTGTAACAGAAAGACTCTGCCGGCTCATGCCGAGGCAATCTACACAGCGTACCTCAGGGCCATCGGGAAAGTCATCGCCCAGATTAAGGCCGTCGATGCCGACTTCCTGCCCAAGGTCTTCCGGGATAAAGACCCGCTGCAACTGCGCAATTACCGTCGCCTTCAGGTGTAGGCCATGGCAATAAAAAAGCGCAAGAACAAGCTGGATAAAATACATGCCCTCCTCGCCGACCCTTATATCGCCCGCCATGTCCCTGAGACCATGGAATATGAGGCAGATAACCTCTGGGCAATGCTACGCAGGCACAGGACAGTGTATGTCAAACCCGTGAAGGGGCACATGGGCCTCGGCATCTTTCGGATACAAAAGCTCACTGAGGCCAGGTTTGAAATAAGCTCCGCCAACCACAGCCAACAAGTAGGGGAGCCCCAGTTAGTGCCGGAAGTCACTGCCCTGCTGGGAGATAAGAGCTGCTTCCTGCAACAGGGAATTGACCTGGCCACATACAAAAACTGCCCCTTTGACATCCGCATTGTCCTCCAGAAGCCATACAAGGTATGGCGGCTCACATTGACTTCCGCCAAGGTGGCCAACCGGGAAGACGCCGTCGTCACCAATGTAGCCCAGGGGGCAACCGATTACCCCCTCCACGACATCCTCAGGAAATATGACCAGCGGCGCGATCCCCTGGTCACCTTCCGGGAGCTGGCGGATCTCAGCCACCAAATAGCCAGTGTATTAGGTTCTGCTTTCGGCATGAAGATTGTGGGCCTGGATCTGGCCCTGGACAAAAAGGGGCGGATCTGGTTCCTGGAGGCCAACAACCAGCCTCAATGCGCCCGCTGTAAATTAGTCAACGATAAAATATCCCGGGAGAAATATGAGAAAGCCCGCCGCAGGCTGGCAGAAGAAAAGACCCGCCGCTGACTGGTGGGTCTTGCCATTAAATTTCGTGGAGCTGTTTGAGGTGGAGAAAGTCCCTGGTCTTGGTTGTCAGGGTTACTAAACTAAAAGCACCGATAACTGACACTGCCGTTTGCAGGGCAAATACACCGGCCTCCACATAGGCCTTGGTTTTAATATAGTCCTGCAACACCGGCACAGTCAGATTAAGTATTAGTAATACCCCGGCAACCAATCCTGCGATTCCCGCCAGTATTATCGTCGCCCACTTGCGTCGAAATGCCGTAAGGATGCATAACAGCAGACCACCGGCGCAAAGAAGCATGTTTTCTTTCAGGATATAGCCATCCACATATATATTGTCAAAGGCCAACAAGGAGAGAAAGGCCAGAGCGCAGACAATGCCTGTCCACCTAAGCCTGGTGCTGGAGGCAAACCGCCGCCAGATGCTGTACTTAGTGTACAGCCTGGAAAACAGATTCCTGGGGCCAACTTCTTTCTGAGCTTCTTCATCTCCCAGCTCAACGGCCAATTCTTTGGCCAGGGCATGTAACATCTCAGTCTCATGAGGCCCTGCTTTGCCAGTGGTGCGGATGTATTGGAGCCTTTGCCTGGCTAAATCCAGCCAATGTTGTTCTCCGGGTAACCCCAGGGAAAAGGCTGCCCTGAGAAAGTTGCTGAGCAGGCAGGGCATACTTAAGCCTTTGCCGGCATCGACTAATGGCTTTAAGATGGTCAGGGCCTCGGAAAGCTTGTTGTGTTTCAGGCAGTATGAGGCGATATTAGTTGCCGCAAATTCCTCCATGCTGTTAAGGGCTAAAGCCCTGCGGAGTGTTTCCTGGGCATCCCTGTGCTTACCCAGGCACATGAGGCAATATCCCTGCATTGATAAGGCATAAGCTTTTTGCTCAGCATCACTGTAATATTCATACAGCCTTTCATAGGCTGGCAAGGCTGCCTGCCACATCCCCCTGTCGGACAATATATCCCCATACCAGTATAGAACGTCGATATTATTCGGGAAGAGCCTGTAGGCCTTGGTGATGGTAGCTATGGCCTCATCGGGCTGTCTTGCTTTGTTGTAGGAGTCCGCTAAGCAGGTATACACATAGGTCTCGGCGTTCTCCAGGACAAAATCAGTGTTAAACCAAGGGATGGCCTCAGGGTAGCGGTAATCACAATAGAGCCATAAGCCCACCCGGATATAGGAGTCCCGCTTCTGTTGCGGCGTCAGTCTGGGTGCATTGGCGAGTTTTTCTGCAGCGGCAATCTTGCCCTGGTTATACAGAGTCCGCAAAAGCCCAGCAAGGGCCTTGTCTGTCACATCCTGTTGCAGGGAGAGGGCCCATTTTTCTTCCGCCTTCTGCAGATGCCCGTGAATCTCGTAGTGGAGGGCAACTTCATTTAGAGACAGAAGATCCTCAGGATTTGCGGCGAGATAGGACTCCAACAGTTCAGATGCCTCATCGGTCCTGCCCGCCTCTTCCAGGTAGCGGGCATGGAGCAGGGTGCTGTGCCAGCGCCCTGGAGGCAACTGAGGAAGAAAGGATTCAAACTCCTGGAGGCGGTCGGCTCCAGCCAAAAAGGAATACAAGTTGTTCCAGAAGGAGGGCTCATGTTTTCTATTCCCGGATACTTCCTGCAGCATGGCCATTGCCTCTTCCAGCCTGTCGGTTTGGCGGTACAGGTCGGCCAGGGAAAAATATGCTTCCAGAGGAGCCCCGGCATGCTCCAGCAACTTCAGGAAGCTTTTTTCTGCTTCTGCCCACCGCTGCTCCTGCCTGTGTAATTCCGCCAGGCGGCAGCGGGGAAAGGTGCTGCCAGGGTTCAGTTGCACGGCCTGCCGGTACAGGGCTTCTGCCTGCCGCCTGTCTCCCTCCATCTCCCACAAGGAGCCGAGATAGCACAGGACATTTTCTGAAGGCCCTTGCTTAACCAAGATATTTTCCAGCACTAGTCTGCCCCGGTTGGGGGCTTTCGCTTCCCTGCAAAGGTCCAGCAACAGGCCAAAGGGCCATTGGTATGTGGGATCGAGCTCAATGGCTTTCCCCAGGTGAACCAGGGCCTCTTCCTTTTGCCCTGTCTGCTCAAGGATATGCCCATATCGGGCATGCAATAGGGATGAATCCGGGTGCTTCTGCAGGGCAGCCTCAACAGTTTTCACTGCTTCTGCCTGCCGCCCCGTTTCCAGCTGACAAGAAGCTATCATTGCCGCTAAGCTGGGGTCATCCTGCTTCTCCGTAGATTTCATCAGGTAGGACAGGGCTTGACTATAGCGTTCCCGTTCAATAAGGATGCGCCCGATTTCCCACAACAATTCCGGATGCCCTTCCGTCGCCTTCAGCCCCAGTTGCAGGCAGTTTATTGCTTCGGGATAATTCTCCTGCATTTCATGAATCTGGGCTAAATAAGCGTAGGGCCAGGGCCGTCGCGGGTCAAGAGAGGCAGCTTTGCGGAAGCAGTCCTGAGCTTCGGCGATTTTTCGTTGATCCAGGTAACAGAGCCCCAGTTGTTCCAAGGCCCAACAGTCTTCTGGCTCCATGGCCAGTGCCTTTCTCAAGTTTTCTTCGGCCAGGGCATATTGTCCCTGGCGGCGGTAATTCTCGCCAATACTTGCATACAGCCATTCTCTCTCTGGCTGCAGCTCCACTGCCCAGGATAAATATTCTGCTGCCGCCGAATACTCACCCAGCTGCATCAGGGCTTGCCCCAGGAGGGCAAGGCTTTCGTCAGATGCCGGCAAAATGCGGACCGCCTTGCGGGCTAAAGGCAAAGCCTTTCCGGGATTTTGTTCATGATACAATGCCATTTTTGCTTGCAGTACCAGGCCAAACCAGCCAGTATTCCGACCTTTCAGCTCATGCATGCGCTCTGAGGCTTCGCGGAACATGCCCCGCACGCACAGTGCGTTGATGACTCTGAGGCGGAAAAGCTCCATACACTGGGGCGCATCCCAAAGCTGTTCCACCGCCAGGCGAAAATCTGCCTCCGCCACATGCTGGGGCTTGCATTCTATGAGAAGTCCTGAGAAATATATCTTGTCCCGCTGCAGGGCCCGCACCTGTGCTGCAATTTCCGCCTGGCCGCAGGCACCGGTATTGTACATGTATGTGTGTTGGGCAAGCAGGCGCAGCTGGGGTTCATCCCAGGCAAGCAAGGGGGAGAGCCTGTCCTTTTCCGCCGCAGGAACCAGGGCAACGGCCTCATAAAATGAATTGGCGAAGGTCTCATCATATTGGGAGTACAGCAGGGGCAAGGGAAAGAGGGAGCCCGGGTCCTGCAGGAAGAAGACCTGCAGGGCATCGTCAAAACCATAGATTATGGTTACATGGGCACCGGCTGCGCTCCGCAAAGACATCAGGACAGGAATGCCGTTGCGCAAAGCGGTCTTAACCTGGTCCTGACTGGCCCTGAAGGCAACAAAGGCATAACCCTCATCCTCCAGCCAGGTGTACAAGTTGTGCATGGGGGTTCCCCCGGTATCCAGCAACCTCTCGCCCAAATCCAGCTGATCAACAGAGATTCCATAGTAATCCAGGATATTCGACACTGCGCAAGGCACACAGTGGTTATGCCGCTGCATTCTGGGATTTAAGTGCAGAGAAACTCGCTCCCAGGGCACATCTGCGTTCCAGGTGCTGAGGTTCAGGGCAAAGTCTTTTCCCCCGGCAGCGATACTTTGCGAAAGGATTTCCTTAACCCTGTGCCAGTCTTCTCTGCGGTATGCATTTATTCCTTGCAGCCAATTGAGGGCAGGAATAAATTCCGCCTCGGGGTTTAGCTCCACAATCCTGGCAACCGAATATTCAAAGGCATCGGCTTCTCCCAGCAGCCACTGGGCAGTGGCCAGGTAATAAAGGAGGTGAAGGGACTGGGGGGATTGTTGCAGTCCGGCTTCCAGCCATTGTTTCGCCCCCGCCCAATTCTGTTCCAGATTCTTCAGGTAAGCCAACATCATGTACACATCTTCCCGACCTGGATCCGCCGCGATTGCCTTCTGCAAGCAGGCTGAGCTTTCACGGATGCGCTCCTGCATCAGCAGGAAATACCCTTTTTCTTTCAGCACTTTATCCGGGCCCAGCAACTCCCTGGCCCGGTGGAGACAGCTTTCTGCCGAAGTAAAGAGGCGCATTTGGGAAAAAAACACACTCTTGTATAGCCATACCTTTCCTCGTTCCTCGTCATCCGCAGCCAGCTTTCCCGCCCGCTCCAACAGGTCTTTGGCATCAATCAGCCGCATGGAGGAGTAGTAGGCATAGGCCAGACCACAGAGCATTTCTACATTATCCGGGAATTGATGGACTCCCCACCGCAATATAGTCCTCTCCAGGCGGGTGTTCCCTGCCTGCCAGGCAATCTTCGCCAACAAGTTTGCCTGCATGGGGTCTTGCTTCAGCAAGGATTTAACCTCTTTCAGGGCGGGGAAGCAGTTGGCATATTGTTTGTCGTCATAATTCTGCTTTAAAGCAGTGAAATCAAAAGTCATGGTATCCCACCTAACAATTAGCATTATGACAATATTCGGCATAATTCTTCTATCCCCTTCCATCAGCGGCAATTCAGGCGGGACATAAAAATCCCGCGGGCATGTCCCGCGGGATTCCTTATCCTACTTTAGTTTTTCCCGGAGGATTTCTTTAATATCTTCCAGGTTTCCAGCTCCAGCCAGGGAGGGGTAAGAATCTTTACTGTACACCAGGCCGTATTTTGTTTCAAGAAACATCCAACGCACCCCATCCAGCATTCCATACTCGGCAAGGTCAAGCAGGTACAGAGTCGCATCATTGCTTTGGATTATAGAATCTTCAGCGTATTTAATCGGCATAAATATGCCCTTCATGACACGGTAGACTGTATTCTTGTGGCGCTGGTAGATTTCCGCAATCTCTTTGTCCGTACGCAACAAAGGTATTGCCAAGGCATTGCCCTCCTTTCACTATAGATACAATTGGGGACCCTGAAGTGTCGGATAATATCCCCTGGAGTTATATCACCAAAAAAACAGGGGCCCTCTGAGTATATCTCAGAAAGCCCTAAGCATCTTACTTATGAATTTCCCACACAAAGGTTGCAGTGTCGGTGAGATCAATGTCTTCTGGTTCAAAGTCAAATGCCATCGCCATTACCGGAGCGGCTTCACTGAGGACAAAATCCGTTCTTGAGGAGACTTTTATCTCTCCCCAGCTGTAATTAATCGACAACAGATCTCCTAAAGTAACACCGGCTGCTTCACAGAGAACGAGAGCTTTTCTCCTGGCATTTTCGGCAGCGGCTTTCAGCACTTCATCTCTTACTTCAGTGGGGTCCTTGAGAGTGAAATCTATAGATATATGAGGTTCCGCAACACACTGGGCAATGGCAGTTAATGCCCTGGCCAGGCGCTTGGTATCCAGGTCGAACTCCAGCTGCAAATTGTGCCCAACCGCATATCCCTTGAACACTTGTTTATAACCGCCATACTTGTCCCTGACGTTGTCATACTCTGTCCTTACCTGAAAGCTAGTGGTCTTGATTGCACTTTTTTCGAAGCCCACGGCAACCAGACAGGCATCCAGCTGTTCTATCTTATTGGCAGCCATATCCATAGCCTTATCATATTGCCTGTCCTTTGCTTCCAACGACATGGTAAGTCTTACATAGTCCGGCCTGGCAGATACCTTCCCATTCCCGGTAACGGTAATTGTCTTATTCACGTTGCCCTCCTGTGCTCCTAAATTCTTGGCTTAATTTTACCATTACTTTCCCGGCTTGCACACTAGCGCAGGGCCAGGATAAACAGGATGCAGGTAATTATGACAAAAAGTGAAGTCAGCACCACGCCAAAATTAAAGAAGGATTTCTTGCCCTCTGTCTCCCTTTTCGGGACCAAATTCCGTTTCCGGAGGGCAGTAACCACCGGCTTATACAACAGCATGGTCAGGGC
>JAAYHI010000157.1 GCA_012727415.1 Bacillota bacterium | reverse complement strand
CAGGGCTGCCTGGGTTAATTTATCAGCGACAGGATCAAGTACCTTGCCAAAGTCAGTAATCATGTTGTAACGTCTGGCAATGAATCCGTCGATGAAATCGGAGAAGAAGGAGGCAAGGACGACTGCAGCGGCAACATAGTAATCGGAATCGCTGTCGGCCCTTAGAAATAAGTACAGATATACCGGTACTAGGCAAAGACGTAAAAAGCTTATTAGGTTGGGAAGGGAAAAGTATTCACCATAGTTTTTTTTCATACCAAAGGCCTCGATTTGTGTTTGTAGTATGTACAATTTCAATAGTAACTCAAATATATCACTGGAATATTAGAGGGTCAACATGGGGCGCAGTTGGCAAGGCCGGGGTCAACCCTGGATAAGGAGGATAAAATGGAAATAACGTACTGTACCAACAATAAGATTAGTATTGCCGAACTCATGGAGTTGTATGGCCAGTTGGGATGGACGGGGTATACTGCTCACCCGGCGAAAATGGCTCAAATACTGCAGGGCTCTCTTTGGTACATGAGTGCCTATGCCGGCGATAAGCTTGTGGGCCTCATCCGGGTTGTTGGGGATGGCTGTTCAGTAGTGTATGTCCAGGATCTCCTGGTCCGGGAAGAATACCAGCGAAAAGGAATTGGGCGGCAGCTCATGGAGTCCATGCTGGCTGAATTCCGCCACATCCGGCAAATAGTCCTGATTACCGATGCCACTGCGAAAACCAGGCAGTTTTATCAGTCTGTGGGGATGAGTCTGGTGGAAGATACCGGCGGTATATGCTATGTGCGCTACAACTTGAATGTATAGACGCCTGTTGTATTTCGCAGGGAATCCATACATGGATTTCAATCAGGAATCCCGATGTGACAGATGAAGAGAGATTAAGTCCCGCCTGCGAACCTTGCGCCAGCAGCACTGGCGCAAGGTCTCAGGCGGTTTTTTTGGGGGCAGAAAGGGGATTCCAGCTAAAAGTAGAGATCCCGTTCTCCTTTTTCGATGCGGGAGAGCCGCTCCCGGGTAAGGGCTTGAATCTTAGGGTCGGTGATTTGCTCCAGGTGCCGGGCAATGACCTCTTCACCCAGGGCTCGTGTTCCCGGGGAAGCATAGTCCAGCAGGTATTCTTTAAAAGTAAGGATGCCATTGGGCTGGCAGACATTGTGTATCTCGCCGGTTTTGGCCAGGGACATGAACCTGTCCCCGGTGCGCCCCTGGCGGTAACAGGCCGTGCAATAACTGGGCAGGTAGCCGGATTGACAGATGCTGTACAGCACTTCATCCACACTTCTGTTGTCGTCGACGTCAAACTGTACTGAAGGTTTTCCCCCATTGCCGGACTCTTCTCTGTACGCGCCGACGCCGGTGCAGCTGCCAGCGGAAATCTGGGAAATACCGTAGTTGAGGAGCGTGTCCCTGAATTCCGGGCTTTCCCTGGTGGAGAGGATTAATCCTGTATAGGGGACGGCCAGGCGCAGAATGGCGACTATTTTGGCGAAATCCTCATCGCCGACGACATGGGGGAATTGACTGATATCCATACCCTTGGCGGGGCGCAGGCGGGGCACAGAAATAGTGTGGGGCCCTACACCAAAACGCTCCTCCAGGTGACGGGCATGCTGCATCAGGCCCAGGCACTCAAACTTGTAGTCATAGAGGCCAAAGAGGACTCCGAAGCCCACATCGTCGATGCCGGCCTCCATGGCTCTGTCATGGGCTGTGGTGTGCCAATCATAATCCTTTTTTGGCCCCCGAGGGTGAACTTGTTTATAAGTACTGCGGTGATAGGTTTCCTGAAAGAGAATGTAGGTGCCTATTTCTGCTGCCTTTAAACGCCTGTACTCCTCAACTGTCGTGGCAGCGATATTGACATTGATGCGGCGGATACTGCCGTTTTTAAATTTCAGGCTGTAGATTGTGCGGATGGAGTCGAGGATGTAATCCAGGGGGCATTCAAGGGGGTGTTCGCCTGCTTCCAGGGCGAGGCGCTTGTGCCCCATGTTTTCCAGGAGCCTGACTTCCTCGGCAATTTCCTCCTGAGTCAGTTTGCGCCGGGGAAAGGGGTTGTCTTGTCTGTACCCGCAATAGGTGCAATTGTTGACACAGTGGTCGCTGATATACAGAGGGGCGAAGATGACTACCCGCTTCCCGTAGATTTTTTCCTTCACTTCCCTGGCTGCTGCCAACATTTCCTGCACCAGGGACTCGTCTGTTACCTGCAGCAGGGCTGAGACCTCCTCCAAGGTCAGGCCCTTCGCTTCTCGGGCCTTGTTAATGATATCCCTGACGGCATTATTGCCAAACTCTTTTCCTTGCCGCAACAGGGCGTGGATCTCCTCTTCTCTTATGAAGTCCGCCTTCTGGCGTAATTGTGGATTAATCATGTTCAGACCTCCTGGCTTAGGATTGCCTCTTTTATTTCAGGAAACGGCGACAGCACCCGGGGCAGTATTCCCATCAGGTGCGCTATTGCCAGGCCGTAGTTGACAATGGGTACTTTGTTGGCCCGGGCCTGGGCAAGGCGGGACAGCATTTCCCTGGGGTTGATCATGCAGCCCCCGCAGTGGACAATGAGAGAAAAATCCCGGAGATTATCGGGGTAACCTGAACCGCTGGACCACTCAAATTGCAGCGGCCCGCCCACATGCTGGCACAGCCAGGCGGGAATTTTCTTTCTGCCGATGTCGTCTTCTGTTCTGTGATGGGTGCAGGCTTCCGCCATAAGGACTTTATCTCCGGGTTTGAGGGCATCGATAGCCCTGGCCCCCAGGGCAAGGGTGTGTAAGTCTCCCTTTTGCCGGGCGTAAAGAATGGAAAAGGAGGTCAACAGTACATCGGCGGGCACCACGGCAGCGACCTGCTTAAAGACCTGGGAATCGGTAATGACCAGGGCAGGTTTTGACCGCAGGCCCTTGAGGGTGGCGGCCAGTTCTGTTTCCCGGCATACAGAAGCTGTGCAGTTGTGGTCCAGGATATCCCGCAGGGTTTGCACCTGGGGAAGGATTAATCTTCCTTTTGGCGCAGCGGCATCGATGGGAGTTACTAAAATTACATGGTCTCCGGGATTTAGCACGTCGCCGATGAGGGGCCTGTCCTCCCATTTTTTCGCGTTGCGGATAATGGCCATCTTTAGCTCTTCAATTCCCTGGCCCGTAGCCGCGCTGACCTTGACCACATCACAGCCAGTATCCCGGGCAACCTCGGCATCCAGGGGGTGCAGATCGCACTTGTTGACGACGATGATGACAGGCAAGTTCTTTTCCCGGCACTTGTTGAGGATATCTTCCTCACAAGCCTGCAGCCTGCCAGGGGCTTCCACTACTATCAAGGCGAGGTCGGCTTTATTCAGCACAGAATAAGAACGCCGCACCCGCAGTGCACCCAGTTCGCCCTGGTCATCCAGACCGGCAGTGTCAATGAGCACAACAGGCCCAATAGGCAGTATTTCCATGGACTTATACACCGGGTCTGTGGTTGTGCCGGCAACATCGGATACCAGGGCAATATTCTGATTGGTAATGGCGTTAATGAGACTGGATTTGCCGACATTGCGGCGGCCAAAAATTGCGATATGCAGCCGGTTGCCACGGGGAGTGTTATGCAATGCTCTCACCTTGCCTTTCCCGGGTGAATTGTTGCTTGGGAGAGTGTCCAGGGGTTTTGGCAACAGAGCGGCCAAGGGAATGGACCAGAGTCTCCACCTGTTGCCTGCAATCAGCGTGCCTGGCTTCCTCCCGGTCCTTGTTCGGGTAAATTTCATAGAAGTGCCTGTAGGGCTGGGGGGTGACATTGGGCATGATGACGTTGGCACCGCATTGGAGTGCCTTTTTTCTGCCCAAGGGATCGATGGTGCTCAAGGCGGTAGTGGCGGGCAGGTGGGCCTGGGGCAATAACAGCCTTGCAAGGGCAATCATTTTCAGAGTCATTTCTGCAGTTCCCGGGGATGCATCCGCAAGAGGTGTATGGGGACTGGGGATAAAGGGGCCGATGCCCGCCATTTCAACATCCAGTTCCTTCAGGAGTAACAGGTCCTCTGCCAGATCCTTCGCTGTCTGGCCCGGCAAGCCAACCATACACCCTGAGCCCACCTGGTAGCCCAGTGCCTTCAGAGCCGTGAGACAGCCCAGGCGATTGTTATAAGTCATGTCGGGATGCAGTTGGCTGTACAACACCGGATTTGCCGTCTCATGCTTGAGCAAGTACCGGTCGGCGCCGGCTTGGCGCCAATACTTATATTCCTCTTCGGGACGTTCCCCACAGCTCAGGGTTACTGCCAGGCCTAGTTTCTTCAGCATTTTTACCGCCCGGGCAATAGTGTCTGCGTCATAATAACTGTCTTCCCCCGACTGGAGGACAATGGTTTTGCAGCCATTGCGGCTGGCAGCCAAAGCTGCCTCATAGATTTCTTCGCCGCCCATGCGGTAACGTTTAAGGTTGGTATTTTCTTTGCGCAATCCGCAATAGCGGCAACTGCGGCGGCAATGGTTGGAGAACTCAATAATGCCCCGCAGGTGGATTTCATCGCCGACATACCGGCGGCGAGCCGAGTCGGCGGCAGCGAAAAGAGCAGTGGCAGAGGAGGGTTCACAGCCCAGCAAGTGGACAAGATCATCCTTGGAAGGCTTTTGTTGAGTTCGGATCTTGTGAATCATTTGCTGTATATTTTGATTCATGCCCTTGGCCCCTTTACTTCTTGGTCAGTGCCGATTTCACCAGGACTCCTTTAACTCCCCCCAACTTACCAGTAAGGGAGCCAATAGCATCGGTAGTGCCGTCGACAATAAGGGATATGACAGCCACATCCCTGTTCCTGTAGGGAATGCCCATCCTGCCAACGATAATATCTCCGTGTGCGCTAAGAATGCTGTTCACTTCCGGGACACTGGTCCTGTCCTCAATCACTATGCCGACGACGCCAATACGAGTAACCATTTTTTATCCCCTTTCAAAGTAAAAAGCTTGTCTTCAACGCCACAGCGCCAAAGACAAGCTAATACCCATGCTATTTTCCCCTTTCCAGCAGGTTTCCCCTTTGGCGCAGGACGTCTATTTATTATCCTTGAGTGGAGCATGCCCCGCCCTCAGATTGTGATTTACTTCACAATACACCATATGGGTGTGTTTGTCAAATTTTCCGCAGTGTATGCCTGTCAGCTTTGCCCGGAACTGAATATTCATATATAGGGATTAGAAACACGAGGAGGTCTTGCGGTGCTTAGAAGGTTTAACGAGCATTTTACCGAATGGGTCTTGCATGCGTGTCGGGAGTGGGGATTTGCTGAACCCGCTGGTTCATTTTATGAAAGGGTATATGCGAGGATTCCTGAGGGAGTAAGATATTTGCTGGGGCAAGGTCTTCAGGAAGGTATCATTATTCCTCAAGGGCACAGGTTTTCCTTAAAAGGTCTTGCGGCAAACAGAGGCCCATTTAGTTGGTTCAGTCGCTACTCTGCTGCCCGGGAGCCCAGCCCGAACTGGGAATACTTCCCCCACGTCGCTCTGTACTCTCAGCTTTATACCCCCCTGACTTCAAGGGGACTGGCACTGGTTTTTCACGACGAGCATATTGATCTGGCCATTTATGCAGGTGACAGACTTCTTGTCTACATTGAGGTGAAAGAGAAAGCGGAAAAGCTTCAGGCCTTAATGGCAGGCATAAAAAGATACCAAACAGCAATTGACCTGTCTGCCCCCGATCGCGGCAATGACCCTTTGCGCAAGGCGAAATGTATTATCAATGGCAGGCCAGATTATTTTTGCGGTTATGCCATTGGAGCTAGATTCGACTACAAGGTACATGTCAGCAACAATTCATTCCGCCTGGAAGCAGACGTCATTCCCTGGATGTAAGTCCATTGCCCGTAGACCTTTCGCTGTGAGTGAAAGGTTTTTTTAATAATACTATTGACGACCTCATAGCATAACTATATAATATACCTAATCTGTTTAGATATTGGAGGGGATGGATTGAATTACTCCAGCGAAATATTGCGGGGAAACACCGAGACCATTATCTTAGCCATCCTCATGAAACAGGACTCCTACGGGTATGAAATTATGAAAACTATTATTGACGGGGCCCAGGGTTTGTTTAGCATCAAAGATGCCACCGTGTATACTGCTTTCAAAAGGATGGAGAAGGATAATTTGATCACCAGTTATTGGGGCGATCAGGAAGGAGCGGCAAGGCGCAAGTATTACCGCATAACCCCTAAGGGCAAAGAAGTTTACAGGCAAAAGGTCGATGAGTGGAAAGAGATTCAAGTGGTCTTAAACAGGCTTATTGGAGGCGATTTTTGATGGAAAAGAAACTGAGAAAGTATATTAATCGCAAGTTTTTCCTCTATCCGAAAACAGAAAAAATCCTTGAGGTTCGGGAAGAGCTGTATTCCATCATGCTGGATCACTACAATGATTGCCTCGCTTCGGGAATCTCCAAGGAGGAAAGCTACAAAAGAGCTGTTGAGATGACCCTGGATTATAAGAGTGCCGTCAGGGAAGTGGAGACTGGAAGTTCCATGGGGGCGCTGAAGAAGAATATCATCAGCACAGCCTCCTTCAGCACCTTTTACTTTCTCACATTAACGGCTATCTTTCTCTTTGTCAGCATTGTCGTCCTCAAGTCCTTCGCCAAGACCTGGCTGATACCTGTGGGGGGAGCTTTTCTCTACCTGTTTTATGCAGCTATAAACGGGTATAATTACGCCAGCCTTTTTAACTTTGAAGTCTGGAAGCGCTGGGGCATTGCCCTTATCTATGCCACTTTGGTTCCTGTACTCTACGTCTTTCCCAGCCTGTATTTGTCAGTGGTCAAGGGGAAAAATATCTGGAGCTACAGCTGGCTGATTGTAATAGTGCTGGCATTCTTATACATAGTCACCGATTACATCGCCAATCGAAAGCGGATTTCCTCTTTGGAAAGAGACCTGCACCTGCTGGCGGCCGGCCTGATCCTGACGACATTGCTGTACCTGGTTTTGTCAATGCGCTTCAACCTTTGGGGAAGTGCCTGGATCCTGTATGTGCTGTACTTGGCCTTTGTTTCACTGGCATTTTATCTCGGCGAGAAAATGGGACATCCGAAAGCCAATAAGGGGGATTGAAAATGGCCTTAGGCAGTATTTGTGTCTTCGGTGATTCAATAGGAAAGGGAGTAATCCTGCACCCCATCACCCGCCGCTACGAAATTATAAAGATGAATATCGAAAAGCTGTTTGGGCGCATGGTCAACATTAAGAACTACTCTATGTTTGGCTGCACCGCCCCTAAGGTATTGGCCAAGGTGAGGCGCCATGCCAGTGAATTAACTTCATACAGCAGTGTCTTTCTGGAGGTGGGGGGCAATGATTGCGATTTCGCCTGGGGAGAAATCGCAGCAAACCCGGGTAGCGAACACAGTCCCAACACCCCATTGGCAGAATTCAGAAGTGCCTACAGGCAAATTATCGAGGAAATCAGGAGGTACGGCGGTAAGCCGGTGGTTCTTACTTTACCCCCTCTGGAACCCAATCGCTTCTTCAACTGGGTATCCAGGGGACTTAACAGGGATAACATCCTGTCCTGGCTGGGAGATGTAGATATGATCTACCGCTGGCAGGAGATGTACAACATTGAGGTAATGTTGCTGGCCACGAAATTGGATGTGCCAATAATAGATATCCGCGGCGCCTTTTTGAAGCACAACCGTTACCAGGATTTAATCTGCCCCGACGGCATCCATCCCAATAGTGACGGCTATAGTCTTATTTATAAAACCATTGGCGAACAGTACCCAAATATATCCCAGTTCAGGGAAGCGCAATGAATCGTTTCGTGGAAGGAGAAGCAGGATGAATAAATATATTCTCAGTTGCTGTTCAACGGCGGATATGCCTTATGAGTATTTCCAGGAGCGGAAAATCCCCTATGCATGTTTTCATTTTGTGCTGGATGGCAAGGAGTACCCCGATGACCTTGGGCAAACGATTTCCTTTGCTGACTTTTACAAAAAAATTGAAGCCGGAGCAATGCCTACGACTTCTCAGGTTACTGTAGGCCAGTTTTTAGAGTTCTTCGAGCCCTTCCTCAGGGAAGGTCTGGACATTTTACACATTACTCTGTCTTCAGGTATATCCGGAACTTATTCTTCTGCCCTCGCCGCCAAAGAACAATTGTTGGCCCAATACCCGGATCGCAGGATTTTCATCGTCGATTCTCTGGGCGCTTCCTCCGGTTACGGGCTGCTGGTGGATATGCTGGCGGATTTGCGAGACAGGGGTGAACCCATCGAAAGGGTATATGCCTGGGCTGAGGACAATAAACTCAAGGTGCACCACTGGTTTTTTTCCACAGACTTAACCCATTACAAAAGGGGCGGGCGCATTTCTGCCGCAGCAGCGATAATGGGCTCACTTCTCAACATCTGTCCCCTGATGAATATGGACCAGGGGGGGAAGTTGGTTCCCAGGAAAAAGGTGCGCAGTAAAAAACGGGTCATCGGGGAGCTGGTGCAGATGATGGCGGATCATGCCGAAAACGGCATTGATTACGCCGGCAAATGCCACATATCTCATTCTGCCTGCTATGAGGATGCCCGCCTGGTGGCTGATCTGGTGGAAGAGAAATTCCCGCGGCTGGATGGCCCGGTGAGGATTAACAGTGTTGGCACCGTTATTGGCTCCCATACCGGTCCAGGCACTGTAGCCCTCTTCTTTATAGGCGACAAACGGCAGGATTAACTCTAGAATAGAAAATTGTTTCGGGGGAGGAACCAAAATGAAAATTGCTCTT
This sequence comes from Bacillota bacterium, assembly GCA_012727415.1. Classification (GTDB taxonomy): domain Bacteria; phylum Bacillota; class Proteinivoracia; order UBA4975; family UBA4975; genus UBA4975. The sequence continues at coordinate 7,907 of JAAYHI010000157.1, read as the reverse complement.
GTTACAGACAGCACTGCCGATTTGCCCCAGCAGCTGATAAACCAATGGAAGATATTTGTCCTTCCCTTGAAAGTAAGCTTTGGCAAAGAACAGTACCTGGACAACGAACTGGCGGCGGAAGAGTTTTATTCCCGGTTGAGGGCGGAATCCACGTTGCCGACTACTTCGCAACCGACGCCGGAGGACTTTGCCTCTTTGTATGCTAAAGTCCTGACAGACTATGATGAGATTATCTCTATCCACATCTCGTCCGGGCTTAGCGGTACTCTCAATTCCGCCCACATGGCGGCGAAATCATTCAGGGGCCAGGTGCATGTTGTGGACTCTCGTTCTATCAGTTTAGGGATTGGCCAGCAGGTCGTGGAAGCAGCCCTGGGGATTCAAGAAGGCCTTGCCGTCCCGGCTGTGTTGGACCGAATAGAAAAATCGCGGGAAAACACTGAGACCATTTTCACCCTGGACACTCTGGAGTACTTGCATAAGGGCGGGCGGATAGGAGTTGTCAAGGGCATGGTGGGGGCGCTGCTGCGAATTAAGCCTATCATTCGTGTAAATGAGGATGGGGTCTATGTTCCCGCCGGCATTGCCCGCAGCTTAGACAAGTCTCTCCGGGGAATTGTCTCTGCCATGGAGAAGGCTGCCGCTGGCAGGACTGTCAAGTCCCTGGCCATCGCCCACGGGGCAGCCCCGGAGGCGGCGGAAAAACTCCAGGCTATGCTGGAAGCTGCTTTTAATGTGAATGCGTCTATGTTTACCCAAGTAGGGCCTGTTATCGGGGTACACACCGGCCCCGGTACAGTGGGTGCTTCACTAGTCTTTGCCTAGTATCTGCGGCAGCAGGGAACCCCTGCTGTCGCATTGCTTATTCGTGCTCCTTCCAGATATTGCGCATCGCCGCCTGGGTTGATACAATTTATTAGTAGACCTCGAGGAGGGGATTATCATGAAGTGGCAAGGAAGAAGGGCCAGTACAAATGTTGAAGACCGCAGGGGTATTTCCTCCAAAGCGCTGATGGGAGGCGGGATTGGCACCATAATATTAGCCCTGGTGGTTATGCTCATGGGAGGCAATCCCCTTGAGTATATAGGGTCCCTTACCGGGCCAGATACTCCCTATGAGGAAACTGCTGAACACAGAGAACTGGCTGAGTTTTCCATGGTAGTCTTAGCGGAGACAGAAGATGTCTGGGCTGAAATATTCAGCAAGGAATTAGGGGCAAATTACCGGGATCCCACCTTGGTTATCTATTCTGGCTATGTGGAATCTGCCTGCGGAGCGGCAAACGCTTCGGTGGGCCCCTTTTACTGTCCCGGAGATGAGAAAATCTATTTGGATCTGGACTTTTTTACCGAGCTCAAAGAACAATTTCATGCTCCCGGCGATTTCGCCATGGCATACGTCATTGCCCATGAGGTGGGGCACCATGTTCAACATCAGCTGGGTATTATCGATGAGGTATACTCCTATCGTGGCCGGGTAAGTGGGGCTGAATTTAACAAGCTGCTGGTCAAGATGGAGTTGCAGGCGGACTATTTCGCAGGGGTTTGGGCCCACTACGCGGACAGAGCCCGACTGCTGGAGGAGGGCGACATCGAAGAAGCCCTGAATGCCGCAATGATGATCGGCGATGACCGTATTCAAATGGATACCTGGGGGTATGTGGTGCCGGACAGATTTACCCACGGGACATCAGAACAAAGGTCGAGCTGGTTTTTAAGGGGATTTAAGTCCGGAACCATTGAAGACGGAGATACCTTTAACGCTCCGGAGCTGAATGACTGACAGAAGAATACCCAAGGAAAAAAATTATTTCATGAAAGGTGGTTCAACATGAACGAGACAATAAAGAGTATCCTGGAGAGGAGGTCAATACGCAGCTACGACTTGCGGCCCGTCGAGAAAGAGAAGATCGAGACAATACTTAAGTGCGGCCAGTTTGCTCCTTCAGCTATGAACCGGCAGCCCTGGCACTTTACTGTGATAACCGACCGCAAAGTGCTGGACAGGATTTCGGAAGCAAATCGTCAGGTATTCCTTCAGTCCGACGATGAGAAAATGCGTGAGCGGGCCAAGGATCCCGACTTCGATACCTTCCGCGGTGCACCCATGGCGATATTCGTCTCTGGCGACAGGGAGGCAAAGTATGCCCCGGCGGATTGTGCCAATGCCGTTGAGAATATGGCTCTGGCTGCTTACTCCCTGGGCTTGGGCAGCTGCTATATCGCCTCTTTCAGACACGCTCTGGAAAGGCCCGAGGGCGCTCATCTCCTGAAAGAACTCAAAATCCCAGAGGGCTACCAACCCCTGTATGCATTGTCCCTAGGCTATGGCAATGAAACTTTGGGGGAAAGGGCCCCCCGGCGGGAAAATACAGTAACTTATATCGAGTAAAACATAGCAAGAGGGGCCGGGTCGGCCCCTCTTGCATTTTGCCCGCAGGGGACAGATTTTTGTCCAGCCTTAACTGAGAAGGAAAAGTAATCTGACAGGAAAGGTACGTCCCGTTAAAGGAAAAATAAGCCCCCATAGCGAAATAAAGTACACTGAGACTGCGGAGGGAAGACGGTGAACAAAAAAAGATTACTTGTAATTCTGGCGCTGCTTATTCTCCTGGCGATTGCCGCCATTTTTCGCCTGGATTTATTTCAACTCTTTGCCGATCCCCAGGGCAATGAGCTGGATGAGCATGGTTATTATACAACCCCGGAGGATGTGGCTCTGTATATTCACATCTACCAACGCCTGCCGGGAAATTATATTACCAAGAGCGAAGCCCGGGAGCTGGGCTGGGGTTCTGCCGCGGGCAATCTCTGGGAAGTGACTGATTCCCTTAGCATCGGCGGCGACAGATTTTACAATCGGGAAGGCCTGCTCCCCGACGCACCCGGCCGGGTGTGGTACGAATGTGATGTCAATTATAACGGAGGCCACAGGGGACCCGAGCGCCTCATCTATTCCAACGACGGTCTGATTTACTATACCGATGACCACTACCAGACATTTACCAGGCTATATTAGGAGGAGAGGGCTATGGTAATTTTAGACGCTCTTGAAATGACTGATAAACAAGCCTTGCATGCGTACCTGCAGCAGCAGCTGGATTTTCCCGAGTACTATGGCGGCAACCTGGATGCCCTCTGGGATATGCTGAGTACAATCAGTACCCCTGTGCATATCCTCCTGATCAACAGTGCTGCCCTTTATACCAATCTGGGCAGGTATGCCGACCTGTTGCTGGCACTGTTTGTGGAAGCCGCTGAAGAGAATGGCAACCTGACCTTTGAAATAATAGAATAATTTAATAGGAGGGGATTTCTGTGGGCCTTACCGGGGGAGATGTTATATACAGCTTACTCAAATCGCCTGTCCGCACCTACCTCAGTTGGCTGTTTAATATTCATGTCGAGAGCAATCCGCTGAAAGATCTGAAAGAACCCTATTTGTTGCTGGGCAACCACGTTACCAATGAAGACCCTATAATAAGCAGTGTCTTTGCCAACAGACTGGTTCGCTATATTGCCGGTGATGCCAATCAGGATCACTGGCTGAAGCGAATATTGCTGGCCATGTTGGAGAGCATTCCCTTTGCAAAAAATACCGGTGATGCCAAGTCTATCCGCGCTTTGGTGAGACATGTCCGGGCAGGTCGTCCTGTTGGCCTGTACCCGGAGGGCGGGCGCAATTGGGATGGGGCCACCGATAAACTGGTGCCTTCTACGGGGAAACTGATTAAACTCTTAAAAGTGCCGGTCTACGGGGTAATTTTTAAAGGCGGATATTTGAGCCGCCCCCGCTGGGCTGCCTTTCCCCGCAGGGGCAAACTGGTGATGGAAATCAAGGAGCTTTTTGGCCGCGACGTCATCGCCCGCAAGACCCCTGAAGAGCTTCAGGCGATGCTTGAGGAAAAGCTGGACCACAACGATTATGCCTGGCAACGGACTCAACGCGTTCCCTTCAAGGGGAAAAGGCTGGCGGAGCATATCGAGCGCCTGCTCTATGTCTGCTCCCACTGCAATGCCGTCAACAGCATTCAATCCAGCGGTGATATCTTTTCCTGCACTGCTTGTAACAGCCAGTACAGCATCAATATCTATGGTGAGATTCTGGGCTGCAAGGAATTCTCCGATACCGCCTCCTGGAATCAATGGCAGCGCAAGCAATTGCCCGGCATTATTGCGGAAGGATTTCAATTTGTCAACGAAGATCTTCCCCTGGGCAAAAAGGAGGTTGGCAGGAAAACTTGGCACCGGGATTCTGGCAGGCTGGTTTTTACGCCGGAAAGCCTGAATTTCTCAGGAAAGAAGGGCACTGAGACGATACCGCTCGCTGATATTTCCGGTCACAGCATTACTTTTAAGGATGTTGTCGAATTCTACTGTGGCAAGGTCAAGTACCGGCTGCGTTTTGATCCCCGCAGGCATATGTCTGTCAAGCTCTTTTATGACTTGCTGGGCACTTTAATTGCAGGAGAATACTAAGCAAAGGAGTTTTCGGCACATACTACAGGAGGTTATCAGATGGCCCATCACCATCATCATTCTCATGGCCATGACCATGGCAGCCAAAATATCAAAGTGGCATTTATTCTCAACCTGCTCTTCACTGTGCTGGAGATTGTGGGGGGCTTGTGGACCAACAGCATGGCTATTCTCTCCGATGCTCTCCATGACTTAGGCGATTCACTTTCCCTGGGTATTTCCTGGTACTTGGAGAAGTACTCCCACAGAAAACCGGATTACCAATACTCCTTTGGCTATGCTCGGTTTTCCCTGCTGGGAGCGCTGATAAACAGCGTAATCCTGCTGGGAGGTTCCCTGGTTATATTGGCCCGGGCGATACCGAGGATAATTACTCCCGAGCCTGTAAATACTGAGGGGATGCTGGTTTTTGCCATCCTGGGCATCGCCATAAACGGCATAGCAGTCCTGAGGCTGCGCAAGGGCAGGTCCTTAAATGAGCGGGTAGTGTTTTGGCATCTGATGGAAGATGTCCTGGGCTGGGTAGTCATTTTGATTGCCAGTATTGTGTTGCGCTTCGTGGATATTCCCGTCATTGACCCCATCCTCTCCGTCTTGATTACCTTGTATATCCTCCATAATGTCATGGGAAATTTGCGTGAAGTGCTGAGCATTTTTCTGCAGAAAGTCCCCAAGGACTTTTCTATTCCGGAAATTGAGGCTGAGTTCACGCAGGTTCCGGATATTCAGTCGGTCCATCACACCCACCTTTGGTCCCTGGAAGGGCAGAAACATCTCCTCAGCACCCATGTGGTGGTAAAAGACAATATCACTCAGGAGGATATTATCTGCGTAAAGCAAAAGGTCAGGGATCTGGTTAAGGCCAAGGGCATTGACCATATCACCGTAGAGGTGGAGTTCCACACTGAGGATTGCCAGGGTGAATGCTGTTATTAATACTGAAAAAAGACCGCCATCAGGCGGTCTTGAGTATTAGTATTCTACTATCCGGGGAAGGGTGCCGGCCTCTTTAATCCAGCCTTCCACTTGGCTCAAAGAGGGGAGCTTTCTTACCAGCGACTTGGCTTCATTGACTTCCTTCATCTTGTTGAGGAGATTCTCGGGCACCCGGGTGGCCAGCTGGGGAACAGTGTTGACGCCGGAAGCCTCCAACAGCTCAGAGTATTCGCCGGCCAGACCTTTAATTCTAAAGAGGTCTGCATGGTTAACCCAGGTTAAAATGAGTTTCCCCGAAATCCCTGTTTTCTCTGCTAAATCGCTTCTGCCTTTCCTGGTCTTTCCTGTTTCCAGGAGTTCCTCTATTGAATTTATGCCAGCTTCCTTAAGTTTTTCCGCATACACGGGGCCTATGCCTTCGATAATATCCAGCTTTGTCATAGTTCACTCTCCTTAGCCAAATTAGGATAATGTCTGTCTGCAGCTTGTTCCTGTATGTATTATTAGCTATTCAGGAGGGGTTTTCCTGCTCGCCATTGATATTTTCCGGGATTAACTAAGGCCAAGGGTATTGCTGCCCTTCTCTCTGTGGTATATTGTGCTTAACCACATAATAAGGAGGCTGGAGTATGTCAATTCTCAAGGAATTTAAGGAATTCGCCATGAAAGGCAATGTGGTGGACCTGGCTACCGGTGTTATCATTGGGGGTGCCTTCGGCAAGATTGTCACCTCCCTGGTCAATGACATTATTATGCCGCTGATAAGCCTGGCCACCGGCAAGCTGGATTTCAGCAACTTGTTTATCAGCCTGGATGGAAGTCACTATGCAACCTTTGAAGAGGCTAAAAACGCAGGGGCTGCTACCCTGAACTACGGGGCATTTATCACTAACATTATTGATTTCCTCATTATTGCCTTCAGCATTTTTATTATCATTAAGCAATTGAACCGGTTTAAACGGGAACCTGCCCCAGCAACACCCACTACAAAGAGCTGTCCTTTCTGCCAAAGCCTCATTCACATTGAAGCCAAAAGGTGTCCAAACTGCACATCGGACATTTCCGCTGCAAATTGAAGACCAGTCGACATTTTCCCTCTTTTTAAAACAAGAGTTGACAAATTCAATTGTATCAATTATGATTTATTTGGTAGGCTAAATGCTACCGTATCTAATCATTACAACATATAATACTTACCTGTATAATACTTAATTTGGGGGGCTATCTAATCGTGCAGCTGCTTGGGAATCCAGGCAGCTGCTCCATTTTTTTCAGGAGATCTATACAAAAGGGAAGGCGAAGGCAGGAACTGTGGAGAAAATCTTGAATTACTCAGAAACAGTGTCTACAGTATGGGGAAAGGAGAGGTATAATGAGAGAATTTAATTCTAACAGCGCTTTTCTGTTTATTACCGCAGGCATCATCGTCTTCTTTGTCATTGCCCAGTCGGTTTTCTTTTTACGCAAGGCCTGGCTGCGGGCAAGGGAGCTGGGAATTGAGTCTTCGCGGCTGTGGAGGGTGGTGAGGGGCAGTGCAGCTTTTACCGTGGCGCCAGCCATCGCCATCATCCTCGGGGTTATAACTTTGTCGAAATTTCTCGGTTTGCCCCTGCCCTGGTTGCGGCTTAGTGTCCTCGGGGCTCTTACTTACGAACTGCCGGCAGCCACAACTGCCGCTGCAACTATGGGGGCTTCTGTCTCAGAGAGGATCACCGACCCCAGGGTGTACTCCACTATTGCCTGGGTAATGACTTTGGGGATTCTCTCCGGTTTGGTAATAGTCACTTTATTCCTGAAAAAAATCCAGGGGCGGATTGAAAGCCTGAAAAAACGGGACACAAAATGGGGAGAAATTGCCCTGATGGCATTGTTCATGGGCATGATTTCCGCTTTCCTGGGGATGATCTTCGCCGATGTTACCACCGGGCTCAAGGGTTGGATCCCCGTCTTTGTCATGATTGTATCCTCACTGCTGATGCTGGTCTGCGGTTTCTTTGTCAAGGTCCTTAAGGTGAAATGGATGGAAGATTACGCACTGCCCATCAGCATGCTTGGGGCCATGGCCCTGTCCATCCCCATCACAAGGCTGCTGGGATAGGGGGATGCATATGAAGCCTTACAATGAGAAAATCCACATCTGGGGAAGAATCTGGTGTTCCCTGGCCATCGTGATGTTTATACTTTACCCCTTGGCTGTGAGCATTTATTACCGGGCTTGGCCCAGCGGCCTGACGCTGCTGAAAGCGCTATTAGGTGTAGTTCCTGTATTCTGGTCTGTCGGTGCCATTGAAGCTCTGACCTTTTCGCCCATGTTGGGATCCGGCGGCTCGTACCTGGGTTTTGTCACCGGCAACCTGACCAATTTGAAAGTTCCTTGCGCTGTCAGCGCCATGGAAGTGGCCAAGGTCAAGCCAGGAACAGAAGAGGGGGAGCTGATATCCACTATTTCCATTGCGGTGTCCTCCATCGTCACCACTGTGATTATTATGTTG
>JAAYHI010000156.1 GCA_012727415.1 Bacillota bacterium | reverse complement strand
TGTTGGTTACATTAAACAGGGTGTGCCCCCAGGCCACCTGCCTGGGCAAAGAAGTGCTGAGGGTGGCAATAAACCCGGTAAAGGGGGTGAGGATGCTCATAAAGATCACCACCCCAAGAACATTAAACATGAGGTGAGCTACTGCCGCCCGGCGGGCGTTGAGGCCGGTGCCGATGCTGGCAAGCAGTGCAGTGATGCATGTGCCAATATTGGCCCCCAAGGTCAGTGCTATGGCTCCCTGCAAATCAAGCATGCCTTGGCCGGCTAAGGTAATGACCACAGCAGTTGTAGCAGAGCTGCTTTGAATAATACTGGTAAACAGTACCCCTGCCACCATGCCTAGGAGGGGCCGCTGGCCAAACTGGGCAAGGAGGTTGAGGACCTGAGGGTATTCCCTGATTGCTGCCAACGCATCCCCCATAATACTGAGACCTAAAAATAAAATACCAAAGCCCAGGAGAGTCTCTCCTATGCTTTGATAGCGGCGTTTATTGAAAAAGATATATAACAATACGCCAATGGCGATTGTCGGCAGAGCTAACCAAGCAATATCGAAGGATACTATTTGCGCCGTGACGGTGGTACCGATATTGACGCCAAAGATGGTGCCCACAGCCTGGGTAAGGTTCATCAGCCCTGCGTTTACAAAGCCAACGACCATAACGGTGGTGGCGCTGCTGCTTTGAATGACAGCTGTGATTACCAGCCCGGTAAGAACTGCCACAAAGCGGTTAAAGGTCAGAAGTTCCAGAAACCGGCGCAACTTGCTGCCGGCGAGTTTATGCAGACCTTCAGACATCATATGCATGCCTAAGAGAAATAAGCCTAATCCGCCCAGGACACCCATGATTATATTTGCAACCATCAGGGAAACCTCCATTTCGACAATATCGACCTGCATACAATTATCCTAGCTGAGCCATATTTGCTTGTCAACTTAAAGGGGGGGGTGCGGGCAATAAAAACAGGGCGCATGCGCCCTTAGTTTATCTTTGCTTATTTTCGCGATAATTGGCTATGGCTGCCCTCAGGGCATCGGCGGCAAGATTGGAGCAGTGCATCTTGGCCGGCGGCAAACCGTCGAGCTCTTCCGCCACTTGGCGATTGGACACTTTTTCCGCCTCGGCAATGGACATTCCCTTGACGATTTCTGTAATCATGCTGCTGGTGGCGATGGCGGCCCCGCAGCCAAAGGTCTGGAATTTAATGTCCTCAATAATTTCATTATCCCCTACTTTTATATACAGTTTCATAATGTCGCCGCAGCGCATGTTGCCAACTTCGCCTATCCCATTGGCATCTTCCAGCACACCTACATTGCGCGGGTTTTGAAAGTGATCCATAACTTTTTCTGAGTACATAGCTCCTCCCCCTTACCGTCCTGACTGTACCGGCGACATCTGGCGCAGGCGCTCAATGATGCCCGGCATAACTTCCAGGACATAGTCTATATCTTCAGCACTGGTGGATTTCCCCAGGGTAAAGCGCAGCGAGCCATGGGCTCTTTGGTGGCTCAGCCCCATGGCCATTAAGACATGGGAGGGTTCCAGGGAACCGGAGGTGCATGCCGAGCCGCTGGACACTGCAATCCCCGCCATGTCAAGACTGAGGATTAAGCTTTCTCCTTCCACCCTTTCGACGCTGACATTGGCATTTCCCGGCAGGCGCTGCTGGGGATGTCCATTGAGGCAGACATCCGGCAAAGCAGTCAGTCCTTTAATCAGTTTATCCCTGAGGACGGTCAGGTGCCGGCTGGTTTCAGGCTGTTCTGCCACAGCCAGTTCCAGGGCCCGGGCGAAACCCATTATCCCTGCAACATTTTCTGTCCCCGGCCGTATACTCCTCTCCTGGGCACCCCCATAAGCGATATTTGCTAATTTCGTGCCCTTCCTGACATAGAGAAGGCCTACTCCCTTGGGGCCGTATATTTTGTGGGCGGAGGCAGAAAGCAGGTCCACCCCTAATTCCTCTATAT
>JAAYHI010000155.1 GCA_012727415.1 Bacillota bacterium | reverse complement strand
TTGGATACCCATCAGGATGACTTGGGTCTTGAAACCCTGGTCTTGAAAGATGCCGACCGCCTGGATGAGGTGGGGGCTTTAGGCATTCTCTCTGTGGGGATTTATGCCGGCAGGGTGGGCATGGACTATCGGGGTGCCTTCCGCCAGGGCATAAAAGAACTCAGCAATCTGGAGAATCTCACCTTTTACACAAAAACCGGCAAGCAAATCTTTAAGGAGAGGCTTAAGCTCACTCAGGACTTCTGGCGACATGCGGAAATTGAGCTGGCGGGTGAAAATCTCGCCAGCTATGCCGATGTGTAAGAATATTGTACCCCTGGGGGGACATAATACAGGGCAGCGGCAAGCGGAAGCCGAGCACACGGCAGGCTGAAAAAGGCTACTTAAGTCACAGCTGGGAGGAAAGTTCCGCCTGCCGCTGGCCAAAAAGTGGCTGCATAATAGAGCATTTAATCTGGGTACTATAATAATGCGGCAGACAAAGCGCTCTTACTACAGGGCAGGCTGAAAAAGGCTTATTTTTGCCACAGCTGAACGGAAAGCTTTGTCTGCCGCTATTTTTGGTTTAGGGAAAGGGGTTGTGATATAATGAGAATAATTCTTAAGGAGGAGGCAGGTCATGGCAATTTATAGAGTTGTACCTGACATATGGTCAGTTGGTGCTGTTGACTGGGATATTCGTTCTTTCCATGGGCCCTCTTATTCGACGCACAGGGGAACTACATATAATGCATACATTATCAAGGATGACAAGACCGCCCTGGTGGATACCGTCCATCTCCCCTTCGCGGCGGAACTGATTGCCAACCTTAAACAAATTGATGGTTTGACCGCTATAGACTACGTCATTGTCAACCACATTGAACCGGACCACTCCGGGGCCCTTCCGGAAATCATGAATATATATCCCCAGGCAACTGTGGTGTGCACTGCCAAGGCCCGGGAAGGGCTGGTGCGTTACTTTGATACCGACGGGTGGACCTGGAAGATTGTGAAAACCGGTGACAGTCTCGAGTTGGGTCACCATACCCTGCGGTTTATTGAAACACCTATGATGCATTGGCCCGACAACATGATTACCTATATCCCTCAAAAACAACTGCTGCTGTCCAATGATGCCTTTGGCCAGCATTTGGCCTGGTCCCATCCCTTTGATGATCAAAACCCCATGGAAGATATCATGGCGGAAGCCCAAAAGTATTATGCCAATATCCTCACTCCTTTCAGCAAGATTGTGGCCAACAAGCTCAAAGACATCCTGGCCATGAATCTGGACATAAAAATCATTGCCCCCTCCCATGGCATCATCTGGCGCTCCCATCCCGAGAAAATCCTTGAGGCGTATAGTCGCTGGGCAAATGCAGAGGCTGACCCCAAAGCCCTGGTTGTTTACGACACCATGTGGGGAAGCACCGAAAAAATGACCCGCGCTATCTTAGAGGGCATTGCCCGGGCAGGAGTATCTGCTGTCCTGTTTAAGGCCTCTGCCAGTGATTCCAACGATATTATGGCCCAACTCCTGGAGGCCAAGGCTATTGTTGTAGGATCTTCCACCATCAACAATGATATGCTGGTGCCGGTGGCGGCCTTTTTAGAAGAAGTAAAAGGCCTGAAACCTGCCGGCAAGCTGGGGGCAGCCTTCGGTTCTTACGGCTGGCGGGGCGGCGCAGTGGAAAGTATCGAAAAACAGCTGGCCGAAGGCAAAGTTGAGTTAGCCCTGGATTCCCTCAAAGTCCAGTGGGCTCCCGATGAAGAGTTCCTGGGAAAATGCCGGGATTGGGGCTTTGCTCTGGGAACAAAGATTAAAGGTTAATGGCCCTTTCAGGGCCATTTTTGCTATAATGCTGTACAAGGAGGTAGGGAAATGTCAATGTTATTAGCGTGGTCTGCCATTTTGGTCATAGTTGTCTTTGTCCTTATTCTGGGTGTCTTCCTCTTTTTAATTTTCCGGTCCAGCGGCCAGTCGTCAAAAAACCGCAAGCAGCCTGTTTACAGCGACCCCGTGCTGGTGAAGGATAAGCGCACTCATGTATGGGGAGGGGGCAACACCAGCAGCGCCAATACCAGCTACTATATTACTTTTGAATTTGAAAACGGCGAACGTCAGGAATTCATGGTCTCGGGCAAGGTTTACGGGGAAGTTGCCCCGGGGGATACTGGCACCCTTACCTGGCAGGGCACCAGATTCCACGATTTCCAACGGGCGCGTCTATAATCAGGGTGGAGGGAATATAATTTGAACAAGTTGCTGTTTATAGTCACCGGGCCTTCCGGGGCAGGCAAAAACACCGTAATGACCCATATTTACAAGAGATTTCCCCAAATAAAAAAGGTAGTTACGTACACTACCAGGGCACCGCGTCCCCACGAGCGCGAGGGGGTTGATTATCGGTTTGTCGGGGAGGAGGATTTCTTTGCCAAAGTGAAAAGCGGCGAGATTCTTGAGTACGAGCAAGTATACAATGATTATTATTACGGTTCTCCTTCCGATCTCTTCTCTGATGGCAACATCAAGATTATGGAGATGGATTGGAAGGGCCATCGCACATACCGTCGCGTGTACAAGGACATAAGAATCGCCTCATTTTTCCTGGTCCCCCCGTCCCTGGAAGAGATTAAGAAGAGAATTCTCGGCCGCTCGCGGGTGGACAATTTGCCTTCCCGCCTAGCCAATGCCCTGGAGCAGTTAGAACATGCCAATGATTACACCTATATTATTGTCAACGACTGTAAAGACCGTGCCCTAAAGGAGGTCGAAGCCCTGGTCCGGGCAGAACTCATCAGTCACCAGCGCAATGCAAATTTAGCCCACGCCAATAAGATAATCAGTGCGTATAAAAATACTTGCCAACAAAAGGAAAACAGGGACTGAGTGGCGAATACTGGAAGAGGAAGAACTCACATCTCCCTGCAAGGCCGGACAGGCCAAGTATATCAAATGAGGAGGAGCAAGTGTTGAGAAGCCAGAAAATACTTGATATTACTAATCAGTATTCCGCCCCCAATTATTTGCCCTTGCCCATTGTCATTGCCAAGGCGGAGGGAGTATGGGTTACCGACCCTGAAGGCAATAAGTACATGGATATGCTCAGTTCATACTCCGCCCTTAATCAGGGCCACCGCCATCCGAAAATCATTCAGGCAGTCAAAGACCAGCTGGACAGGGTTACCCTTACTTCCCGGGCCTTCCACAATGACCAGTTAGGGCCTTTCTGCAAGAAGGTTGCGGAGCTGACCGGCAAAGAAAAGGTGCTCATCATGAACACCGGCGCCGAAGCAGTTGAAACCGCCATCAAGGGGGCACGCCGCTGGGCCTATGATATCAAAGCCGTTCCCGATGACAAGGCAGAGATCATCGTCTGCGAGGGCAACTTCCATGGCCGCACTACTACAGTTATTTCATTTTCCTCGACTCCGGATTACTACCGGGGATTTGGCCCGCTCACCCCGGGATTCAAAATTATCCCCTATGGGGATATCGAAGCATTAAAGGCTGCCATTACTCCTAATACCGCTGCTTTCCTGGTGGAGCCCATTCAAGGGGAGGCCGGGGTTGTTGTGCCTCCTGAAGGGTACCTCCGTCAAGCTGCAGAAATCTGCAGGGAACACAATGTCCTGCTCATGGCAGACGAAATCCAGACGGGCTTCGGCCGCACCGGCAAACTCTTCTGCTGCATGTGGGAAGATGTAGACCCCGATGTATACATTATGGGCAAGGCTATGGGTGGTGGGGTTATACCCGTTTCCGCAGTGGCTGCCAGCAGTGAATTTATGGACTTATTCAATCCCGGTTCCCACGGTTCTACCTTTGGCGGCAACCCCCTGGGCTGTGCCTGCGCCCTCGCTGCCATGGAAGTAATTCAAGAGGAAAAACTCGTGGAGCGCTCCCTGGAGCTGGGGGCCTATCTCATGGCGGAGCTGAAAAAGATTGACAATCCCCGGATAATAGAGGTCAGGGGAAAAGGATTGTTCATTGGGGTTGTCCTGGACTGCAAAGCGCGTCCATATTGTGAACGCCTTAAGGAGGAAGGCATCCTGTGCAAGGAGACCCATGAGAATGTCATTCGCTTTGCGCCGCCCCTGGTTATCAGCAAAGAAGAAATCGACTGGGCCCTGAAAAGGGTGCGCAGGGTCCTGGGCTAAGGAAAAGGGAAGCCGGATCAAATCCGGCCTCCCTGGTTTTTGGCAAAAGAAAGGAGATTTTTATGGGAAAAGTCTATGTTACCCGGGAATTGCCTGCCGGAGGCCTGGACTGCCTGGCAGAGCATCAGGTGGATGTCAATTCCGAAGATCGCCCCCTGTCCAGAGAAGAATTAATGGCGAAAGTGAAAGAATATGATGCAGTAATATCCCTGCTCAGCGACAAAATCGACGCCGAAATCATTCATGCCGCTGCGGGGAAGGTCAAAATTTTCGCCAACTACGCCGTGGGCTATGATAATATTGACATCACTGCAGCGGCAAAAGTCGGCATTTGGGTTACCAACACTCCAGGAGTGCTTACAGAAGCAACGGCGGATATTGCCTGGGCTTTGCTGCTGGCTGCTTCCCGCCACGTTGTAGCCGCAGATAAATTTACCCGCGCTGGAAAGTTTAAAGGCTGGCATCCCACTCTGTTCTTAGGCGGAGACTTCTGGGGGGCAACCCTGGGCATTGTGGGTGCAGGGCGAATAGGCCAGGCCACTGCCCGCAGGGCTAAGGGGTTTGGTATGAAAGTAATCTACTATAACCGCAGCCCCCGCCCCGAATTTGAGAGCCAGGAAGGGGCGCGCCGGGTAGACCTCAAGTCGCTGCTGGCCACCAGCGATTATGTATCCCTCCACCTGCCCCTAACCCCTGACACCCGTGGACTTTTGGATGCAAAACATCTTGAGTTGCTGAAGCCTACTGCCGTGCTGGTAAATACATCCCGAGGACCCGTTGTCGATGAGGCTTGTTTGGCCAGCATGCTTGCCAGGGGCCGCCTTGCCGCTGCCGGCTTCGATGTATATGCCGAGGAACCAAGGATACACCCAAATTTATTGGCTTTGGACAATGTAGTGTTGTTGCCTCATATTGGCAGTGCCTCCCGCCAGACGAGGCTGAAGATGGCGGAAATGGCTGCTGCCAATGTTCGCGAAGTGCTGGCAGGGAGGGAGCCCTTCAATCCGGTTAAGGGTATTTAATTGACAACCCCGGTGGATGAGCATAACATGGTTAGTAGGTGCAGTCTTTTGCGCAAATTTGATTGGGAGGGGGGGGAGAAAATGCGAGAAGGCAGAACCATGTGGCTTATTGACGCCGCCTATCTTTTTAATGCCCAGGAGTCAGTGGGTGCCGATTACAATTTTGATTATCTCAAATTGCGACTGTGGCTGGAGCAATTCGGGCCAATTGATGACGCTTGGTATCTTAATAGTACTCAAAATCCGCCGTCGGAGGATCAAAGTGGTTTCCATGTATGGCTGCAGACGCCCGTTCCGATTGGTCCAGGTTTAAATGTCAACTTATATAAACTTAAACAAAGAGATTTTGAGTGCCCTCACTGCGCACGGAAATTTACTTTGCAGATGCAAAAAGGGGTCGACGTAGGCTTAGCGACCCTGATTGTGCGGAGGGCCGATCAAGACCAGTATGATAATCTAATTCTATCTTCAGGAGATGGCGACCTGAAGGACGCTCTTTATCATGCGGGCAAAGTGTGCCGCAAGCGCATAGAGCTGTGCGTGTTTCGCTGGGGGATATCCCCCGACCTGTTAAATTTGGCAGATAAGGTATTTTGGATTGACGATTTTGCTTCTCAGGTTGCAAAATAAGATGGGGCTGTCGGAGACAGCCCCATTTTCTTATGTGTTTATAACAATCGCAGCGGCCTTTCGCAGCCGATCCATAATCGTCCGCCCTATACCCTTTTCCGGCAGGCCTTCGATGATGATGACGTCCAGGCCTAAAGCATCCCCCTGGCGCAGTAGATGGTATATGCGGGATGCCGCGACGCTGACATCCCTCCCCATGTCGAGGAAATGTATGTCGGGGCGGCGGGAATCGGTGAGGGCCATGAGAGCTGCTTTCATGCCCTGTGCCTTGCAGGCATCTATCTGTCGGTTGATTTCTGCTTTCGCCCTGTCTCCTGTAACCAGCACAACGCGGGCAACAGGTGAATAGTGTCCGTACTGGGCTCCCGGTGCCGGCGGTGCGCCTTCAAGGGTATCCTTTACAGCCACCAGGGAGGATAATTCCTCGTAGGTAACGCCGCCAGGGCGGAGAATGCGAAAGGGAGAGACAGTGCAATCTAAAACGGTGGATTCAATGCCGCCCCCGGTGGGACCTGCATCAATAATGGCGGCAATCTTGCCGGACATGTCTTCCAGAACGTGTTGAGCACTGGTGGGACTGGGTCTGCCGGAAATATTTGCGCTGGGAGCGGCGATGGGCAGGCCTGCAGCTTGCAATAAACTTATGGCGACGGGATGACTGGGAAAGCGCAGGGCAACGGTATTCAGCCCCCCGGTGACGATGTCCGGGACAGCTGGTTGTTTCGGAAGGACGAGGGTCAGGGGGCCAGGCCAGAAAGTGTCCATTAAGACCTCGGCCTGGGGCGGCCAGCCGGTAACCAAATCCGCCAACTGGAGGCGGCTGTGGCAGTGAATTATCAGGGGGTTGTCCGCTGGCCTCCCTTTAGCGCGAAAAATCTTGGCAACGGCCTTCTCGTCCAGGGCATTTGCTCCCAGCCCGTATACCGTCTCGGTGGGGAATGCCACACATTCCCCCTGCCGGAGGAGGGTGGCAGCAATATCAATCTGTGAAGGATTGAGCACCTGAGTGAGCAATATATCACCGCCTATGATTAGTAACAGGTTTCAGCGTCAACAATAATTGGCTCACCGGGTCCTGTTTCAGGCTTGGGTTCCTCATCCTCAACAGCCTGGGGCCGAGTCTTGAATGTGTAGTACAGGCCTGCGAAGAGCATTCCTCCCCCCACCAGCAACATGAGGACAAAGCCAGCAAAGGGCAAGTCCTCTGGAATACTCAGCAGAGTGCTGGTGGTATTCCAGCCCAGGTGAATGAGAATAGGCGCCCAAATGGAGCGGTAGCGCAGGAACACCATGCCCATCACTATGCCTGCCGGGAAGGTATAGATAAATTGAAACCAGTTTAAGTGGAGTGCGCCAAAAATCAGGCCCTGCAGGATAACGGCTATCCACAGCCTTGAGCTGTTTTGGAGTTCTTTGAAGATAAGCCCCCGGAAGAAAAATTCTTCGTAGAAGGGAACCGCCATGCCCACGGCGACTAATATTTGGAGGAAGTTTGCTTCAATTGCTTCCAGAATTTCTTCGCTAATTGTATCGGGAATAACGGTGTCAACTTTAAGCAAGGTCAGCAGGCTGGTGACAAACAGGGAAAAGCCGATGCCAATCAGCAGGGACACGGCTGCATTCTTGAGACTGAGGCGCTTGAACTCCATATATTTCAGGGGATTAATCCCCCTGGCCACCAGGGTAAGGCCGCCGAAGACAACTGTCAGGACACCGGATAAGATAATAGTTACGCCCATATTCTCTGCAGCGAAAATGACAGCTGAACCTGGATTGGCGCCGAAAAAGAGAAGAAGAGAATAGAGATTAGCAAGAAAGAGTGAAGCCAATAACGGTGAGATAATAAAGATAAAGGCATATAGCGCCAGTCTGCCCAAGGTCTTAAGGAATTTCATATAATCTCCTCCCAGTGTCTAAATTATACCATTTTTTCAGGGAAAAAAAGATAGCCTGTGTTAGCGGCTATGAATCAGGCCTTTGAGTTGCAGGCTTGCCTCATAGAGCATAAGGGTTGTTGCTACGCCTACGTTCAAAGAATCACAATCTCCAAACATGGGGATGCGGATTTTTGTATGGGGCAGGGAATACCATGGCGCTGAAATGCCGTAACGCTCACTGCCGGCCACCAGGGCGCAGCGCCCGGAGAAATTTGCCTGACAGTAGTCCATATTCGCATCTGTATCCGTCAGGTACACCGAAAAATTATTCCTTTGGAGCCAGGCAAAAACTTCTTTTGTTGTTCCTTCTGCCAATGGTACAGAAAAGATTGCCCCCTGGCTGGAACGGATCAGCTTAGGGTGATTGAGCCTTGCCTTGCGGTTGACAACAATGATTCCAGCTGCCCCGGCGCCGTCTGCTGCCCTGATGATTGTCCCGATATTGCCGGGGATTTCCAGACCATCGAGAATGACCACCAGGCCGTTACTTGCCAATGGGATATCGTCCAAACGCCATTCAGGCATTTGCACTACAGCCAGCAGCCCGTCCCCTCGGGGACGCTCGCTGATTTTGGCATAGACCTTGGCAGATACCAGGCAAGATTCAACGGCCCTTTGCTGATAAGTCTTTGCCATCTCCTGAGCCTCAATGCTGTGAATCAATTCCGGGCAAAGGATAAAGGATTCCACAGGCAAATTATACCGGGCGGCCAGGCCGAGGGCCCACAGGCCTTCAATTACTGCCAGCCCCCTGGGATTGGGCTTTGTGTTATTCAGGAGATGTTCCACCTGCTTAATGCGGGGGTGTTTGTTTCCGGCAAGGGTAAATCCCGGGTAATCCCTTTGTTCCACAGTCCTGCCTCCCTTTTTGACAGTAAATACATTATACACCTGAAGTACGTAGCTAACAACGAGGGATAAGGCGTACTAACCCAGATTTTGGATATACTAGTCGTGAAAGGGGTGGTACTCTGGAAACAGCCAGTGAAAGTATAATCCTGGCCGGGAAAAATATTGGCAGCCTGACACTGTATCCAGTGATGCAAATTAAGCTGATCTTGGTATCCAACGGCGGATTCATCCAAGTGCTGCCCCTGGCAGTAGTAGTCGAGGATGGCAGTGGTGTAAAGGTATTCACCATCAGGTCCGGTGGAACAAGCCCCCCAGGGATTATTTAATTAATAGGGAGCGGGTTAGTTTCCCGGGGCATAAATGCAGCAGAATCAAGGGAGAGCACAGCATGGGGCCGGAAATAAAAAGGCTTCCCCGGGGCAATTTATATAAGCATTACTTATAAAGGTACACACTATTTCTAATGAGCAATATCGGGATAAATGTAGTATAATCAATATGGAAAAGACAAATTTTTCACAAGTTCATATTGCGGATGACGGATACGGGAGAGTTCCCTTTGGGGGCGCCGAAGGAGCAATCTTGCAGCCTGCCAGGCTGATCGGGAAACTTTCAGGCAAAAGGACCGTGTCCTGACGATACTCTGGAAAGTCCACTGGACACCGAAGGAGCAAAACCCTCTTGGGTAAATCTCTCAGGTAACAGGACAGAGATAGCGGCGCGCCGTTATCTCTTTATTTTTTTGGGGGTGACATATTGTTCCGGGTGTTGACCAATAACCCCAAAGCCTATAAATGGTGGCTTGACAGGGCACAATCTAATGTACATATTCAATGGCTGGAAGGTAATTTTCATGCTGTGCTCATTGCCGCCAGGGATTTGGTGCATCTCGGCTGGCGTTTGCTGAACCACCCCCTTTCCTCCAGCATCAAGCCCAACCAGACGCCATATAAGACCCTGGTGCTGGCCAGGGGATGTGAACTGGATCACCAGTCCCTTGCAGTAATCGAAGCTGCCCTTGCAACGTCATTAAAGCTTGGGGATTTCCCGGGCTCTGTACCGGCAATCCTGGAGGATCTGCAATTTATAGATTTAGAAATGTGCAAGGAAATACCACTTCAATAGCAAAAGGAAGGAGATTGAAATGGCCAACTCGTATGACTTAATTATCATTGGCGCAGGCCCTGCTGGCCTTGCTGCCGGCATCTATGCCTCCCGCTCCAAGCTCAACACCCTGGTCATCGAAAAGGGTGTAATTGGAGGACAGGCAGCGACCACCGAGGAAATGGAGAACTACCCCGGTTTTTACCAGGGTGTCACCGGCCCTCAACTTACTGAGCATATGCACGAGCATGCCGAGCATTTTGGCTGCAAATTTGTTAAAGATGAGGTCGTCGACCTGGATTTGGCCGGCTATGAGAAAGTAATTGTCACGAAAAATGGCCGCTATACTGCCAAGGCAGTTATAATTGCCACCGGGGCCGAGCCCAGAGTCCTCGGGGTCAAGGGCGAGAAAGAACTGAAGGGCAAGGGCGTATCTTACTGTGCCACCTGCGACGCCGATTTCTACGAGGATTTGGATGTAGTAGTCCTGGGCAACGGCGATGCCGCCATTGAAGAGGCAATCTACCTGACCCGCTTTGCCGCCAAGGTTTCCATTATTGTCATTCATGACGAAGGCATATTGGATGCCACTAAGGTCATTCAGGAGCGGGCCTTCCGAAATGAGAAGATCGAGTTTATCTGGAACTCCACTTTGGAAGAAATCAAGGGCGACGGCATCGTTGAAGCCGTAGCAGTAAAAAATATTAAGACAGGGGAAGTCACCGAGCTTGAGACCAACGGCGTCTTCATCTTCGTCGGCACAGTGCCCAAGACGGAAATGCTCAAGGGCAAAGTCGAGCTGGACCAGCGGGGCTACATCCCCACCAGTGAAATCATGGAGACAAACGTTGACGGGGTTTATGCCGTTGGTGATGTGCGGGTAAAATATCTCCGCCAGGTTGTTACTGCCGCTGCTGACGGCGCAATCGCCGCAGTGGCTGCTGAGAAATATTTGCAGGAAGAAGAGAACTTTAAAAATGAAGTTCTGGAAAAAGAGCTGGCCACTGCTGTCATGTTCTGGAGCCCCTTCCATCAGGGCAGCTTAGACATGGTTCCCATGATTGAAGAATTTGCCAGCCGCCATTCGGAAAAAATGGATCTGGTTAAGATAGATACCTATCGCAACCAGCGGATTGCCCGTCGCTATGATGTTCAGGATATTCCCGCTGTCCTGTTATTCAAGGGCGGGGAAGTAGTGGGAAGAGTTGCCGGAGATATTACTCCCGAGAGACTTGAGAAACTGGCTACATTAGCTTAAGGAGGTGAAGTCTGGTGTTAGAACTGAACAAGGAAAACTTTGAAGCTGAGGTGCTGTCCAGTAAAGGCTTGGTATTGGTGGATTTCTGGAGTCCGAAATGTGTTCCTTGCATGGAACTGCTTCCCCATGTGGAGGAGTTAGAAGGCAAATTTGAGCAGGTAAAATTTTGCAAGCTCAACATCCTGGAAAACCGTCGCCTGGCCATTGGCCAGAAAGTAATGGGGCTGCCGACAATCATCATTTACAGGGATGGAGAAAAAATTGTCGAGCTCAGCAAAGACTTTACTCATGAAGATCTGG
This sequence comes from Bacillota bacterium, assembly GCA_012727415.1. Lineage (GTDB taxonomy): Bacteria > Bacillota > Proteinivoracia > UBA4975 > UBA4975 > UBA4975. The sequence goes on along the minus strand of JAAYHI010000155.1, from coordinate 1,088 downwards.
AAGCAAAGCTCAATGAAGTAACAGCTTAGTTAAGGGAGGTGAAAGCATGCAATTAAAAATTGGTAACATCAATATCACCGATATTCAGTTTGGCAAGGAAACCAAGGTAGAAAAGGGCGTGCTTTATGTCAACAAAGAGCAGGTGATGGCCGCTGTGGCTGATGAGCGCCTCACCAATATAACCTTGGAACTGGCCAGACCCGGTGAGTCTGTTCGCATCATGCCGGTTAAAGATGTCATCGAGCCCCGGCTCAAAATTGAGGGCAATGGCGGCGTGTTCCCAGGCTTTGTCAACAAGGTCGATATGGTGGGTAGCGGCACAACTCTGGTCCTCCGCGGCGCAGCAGTTGTCACCGCCGGCAGCATAGTTGGCTTCCAGGAAGGTATCATCGACATGTCCGGACCGGGGGCAGACTATACTCCCTTCTCCAAGCTCAACAACCTTGTCGTTGTCTGTGAAGCGGCAGAAGGCCTCAGCCAGCATGAGCACGAAGCAGCAGTGCGCATGGTGGGTTTCAAGGCGGCAGCATGTCTTGCTGAAGCAGCCCGCAATGCCAAGGTCGACAGCTGGGAAGAGTATCAGCATTTAAATCTATACGAAGGGATGAAGCAATATCCCGATCTTCCCCGGGTGGCCTATGTCTACATGCTTCAGACCCAAGGGCTGCTGCATGACACCTATGTCTATGGCGTCGACGCCAAGAGGATTTTGCCCACACTGATGTCTCCCACCGAAATGATGGATGGAGCCATCGTCAGCGGCAACTGCGTCTCGGCCTGCGACAAAAACACTACTTACCATCACTTAAACAACCCCATCATCAAGGACCTCTATGAGCGTCACGGTAAAGATCTGAACTTTGTCGGTGTTATCATCACCAATGAAAACGTCACCCTGGCCGATAAACAGCGTTCCTCCAACTTTACTGCCAAGTTGGCCGCAATGCTGGCCCTGGACGGAGCGATTATCTCCCAGGAAGGCTTTGGCCAGGCTTTATGCTATCGATTTGCCGGCTCAAGGGGAGCAGGTGGCGAGAATAATTGACCGCCAGACGGTTTTGCCCTTTTATTTGCCCCCCGATCGGGTC
>JAAYHI010000154.1 GCA_012727415.1 Bacillota bacterium | reverse complement strand
CTTGAATGTGAGTCAAGCGCTCTCCCACTGAGCTACAGCCCCTAATGGCTGTATTATACACTTTTCAGTTGCTGAGTTCAAGGAAGAAAATCATCGGTAGACGGGTTCTGCCACAAAAAATTGGTCAACTTTCTCTCCCATCAATTTCACTCCCCATTTTCCATCACCGATATCATAAACAGTAACAAGGTTAAACAAATCTTTTTCGATTTCTGCCAGGTGGCGAATTATTAGTTCGCCGTTCGCAAATGTAAAGACAATCGGCTGATACTCACTTCTGCGCTCCATGGTGGCATAGTACATTTCGTTTACGGGTGAGGAAACATGGATCTTTTTATCTGTTGCGTTATACCGCGCAATAACCTGCAGTTTATCGTTGTCGATGATATCGAGAGTATTTCCGTGGTCATAGCTGATCAATGTCGCTTCTCTCGACAGAGCAATAATCTTTGTGTCAATAGCAACGGGGATAGGTTCTGAATTATTGATAGTCAGAGCAGTTGCAGTGTAAAGATTATTATCGTCGACTGTATGGGTTAGATAAGCATGTACAAGCTCCTCAGAAAGATGCAGCGAACTGGCATCAAAACTAGTGTTGCTATTGTTCTGGTGGCGGAAAATAGTGTCCCCCGGATTCACTTTTCCGTCTTTTAGTTCTTTAAGCGTGTAACTGCCTTCGCTTTCCCCAACGTAATAGACTTTTCCATCAAGGATGTGAAAACCAGGAATACTGAACGGGGATTGAGCCGTTCCCGAATCAACAACCTTATAGCTATTCTTTTCGAAGGTGACAACCTGGTATTCAATGAGGTCTTCATACTTCTGATGTACTTGGTCAAATATGATGGCATAGTAGTTCTTCCCACAGTAGGCTATGTCGGCGAGAACAAAGGAGTCATCAGGGAACTGATATATGGTTTGATAGGTTTGGCTCTCGATGCTATAAGACACCAGGGTGTGAATGCTGGGATGCAGATAGTCTGGATTCTTCTGATCACAGTTAAACAACACAACTCCATTCATTGCGTTCTGGATAATAGCGTGTTGAATTTTAGCTGAATAGGCCTTCAGATCGATCTCGTCTATTTTACGAAGAGACAATGGCTCAACTAAACTATTTTTACTAATCACTTTGTCCAAATTTAAAGGTTTAAGGGAGCCCCCCTCGCCGGAACCGGGATCTTCATTGTTAACTTGTTCCTCGCCGGGTTTTTTTGTCTCCTCTTGCCCAAGGTGAGAATTACATCCAAAAGCAAGCAGGCACAAGATGCACAGCGCACTAATCACCAGGGTTGCCATTTTCCTCACATTAATAACCTCCTTAATTTAAGGGACGTAAAATAAGCAAGCGGCAACAGAGATCCCAAAAGTGAAACAGCCAGACCGAGAATGAAAACTGATAATATCATCCGTGTTGGAAGCACGATTTTATAGCTGGAAACAATGTCTTTCATTTCAAGCATATCCACACTGCTAATTCCGAAGTAAGCCTCGTGTTGGGAAGGGCCCTGCACATTTTGAAGGTAACTTTGCGAGTAGTATTGGGATAAGTAATAGCTTCCTGCAAGGGAAAGACTGATTGCTAAAGATGATATCAGCAAGGTTTCAAACAGTACTTGTAAGCAGATGTTTCTTTTTTTAGCCCCCAGTGCCCTCAAAATCCCGAATTCTCTTTTGCGGTCCCTGAGAGTAAGCCATAAAACAAGGGGGATGCCCAGGACCATTGCCGCCAAAGTGATTACCCGTACATTGCGGGCCAGGTTTTGTAAACTTATGAATCCCAGGGCCATCTTTTCATACCTCTCAGTTGAAACCCTGATTATTTCATCTTCTCCATTGCCAATCAGGTGCTGTAATTCTGCTTTGAAAGGGTTTACTGCTTCGATAGTCCCCAGACGAAAGGTCAGTGCTGAATAATTTAATCTGCTTTCCAAAATTCTTTTGTTTATATCAGACAAATTTTCTATCCATTGCTCGTATGTTTGTTGGCTGCCAGTGACCGCTGATTCTTCTTCAAACTGAAGTATGGACTGCCGAAAAAATGCGTGCTCATAAGCAAAATCGTTTAGTACATAGATTTCGCGGTTCATGTTTTCTGCATAATCGGGGTACATGCGTTCAAGCCGTACGTCGGGCTGTACTTTAAAAAGACCCGCCACCATGACATTAAAGCAGTAATCGGACAATCTATCTATCGGATCAGGCAAACTTAGCTTTAAATCAAAGCTGTCACCCAGGGCCAGGTCATACCGCTTTGCAACCTCTACAGAAATAATTGCGGCATTAACATCACTGTTTTCGTCTAATGCATTTCCATTGACAAGGGCTATGGTTCCTTCGAAAAATGGCAACCCCGGGCACTGTTCTACACCTTTTAAAACCAGTATATCTGATTCATTTTTTGCGGGGGCCACCATCTCCTGTAAACTGATGTCATAGTAATGGACTGGATAGTTGAGGGACATTGTCTGTGCCAATGATCGCATGGAAGAAAAGGACGCTAGAGGTGAGGAAGATTCAACTGTCGATCCTGGTTTGGAAACAATCACGTATGCGCCGATTTTTTGTTTAATATCCTTTTCGAGGTTGTTTGCCGCAATGTCTATAACCCAGGCACTTCCGTAGAAAAGAAACAGGATGACCAATACCAAGAACAGGAGAATGCTTTGCTTGTACTGTCTCGTAATACGCCGCAGCGCTCGTCTGATAATATTCATAATCTATTCCCCGTAGTTTCGGTTTTTGCTGACGATAATATCCACATGGTCGTTGAGACTCAAGAACTCCATCCTTTTGGAAATCTTTGCTATGGTTCCGTAAGGTGCTTGTGCCTTTTCGTCGTAGCGGACAGTGTATGTAATATTCGCTCCTTTAGCTGTGAATTCATTAAAGAAGTAAGGTGCAATCATATTTTCGGTATAGCCAATCAAGTCCTCGATAAACGGTTTCCCCAGGGAATAGTAAACATACACTCGCTGATTTGTTGATGCGGTTAAGTCTGTTCCTGCGGGGACGCTTTGACCGATATAATGACCATAGGGAACACTGTCACTGTACTGGTCAACAGCTATAACCAGCAGACTGCCAGGGTCTATTTCGTCAAAGGTACTGCGGTTAGTTTTTTTGTAATCCGGCATTAAAACTTGCAGACCTTTAGACACCTTAAATGTTACTACGGTGTCACGGGATATTTTTTCGTCTGGCAATATGTCTTGTTGGATAATAATGCCGGGGGGAACTTCCGAGTACACATATTCATACTGAAAATCTACAACAAATTCCATAGAATCGCGCCATCCTGCTGCTTCTTCTTTTGTAAGCCCGACAAAGCTGGGCATTCTCAGATCCCGCGGATAGGGGCCCAGGGATACATAGACAGTTGCCTTGTCTTTGCGTCGAAACCCTTGGGGCTGACATTTATCATATTCCACGTTTATCACTGAGTTTATAGGTACGCTGGCATGATGAGTAAACTCAAGGGTTACATTCATAAGCTTTTTTTCGTCAATTAATTTTTGCACCTCGGCAATGGTCGCGTGTTCTTCCAGGATAAAGTTAACGACTTCGTCGGGGTCTGGGCCCGAACTGACAAGTAATTCAAGATATTCATCTTTACGCAATTTAGCATTGCTGCTTGGAGATTGTTCAATAATTGAGTCCTTATCATGTACATTGTCGTATGCGAAATCTATGTGCAATGAAACATCGTTGGCAGCTGCCCATACTTTTACGTCTTCCAAGGTCCAGCCGCTGAAATCAATTACTTTGACTTGGTTTTTCAGCGATCTCCAAAGTGCAAACCCGGAAGTAACAGCAATAACCGTAAAAAACAGGGCTATATAGCGAGTAAGTCTTTTACGGTCATTGGTGGTCTTAATTTCGGGCGGCTCCTGAATACGGGTGCTCTGATAGTTCGATTCTGTAAATTTGTCTAAAAAACTACTCATTGCAACCAGCCTCCATATGGGGCTGTAATCTTCCATTATACAGCCTATAACATACATCTGATGCTCTAGCCAGCACATCGGAATGCGTTACAACGATAACGCATTTATTATACTGGTGGGCGAGTGACTGCAACACCTCAATAATACCCTGCTCCAACTCTTCATTGAGATTCCCGGTAGGCTCATCCGCTAATATAATATTTACATTTGTCGATAATGCCCGGGCAATAGCTACGCGCTGTTGCTCTCCCCCTGAAAGCTTGGTTACCAGTCGGTCAGCTTTTTCCCGGGTAATGCCCAAAAAATCCAGGAGGTTGTAGGCAACGATTTTCTTGTCGGGAGGCAAGGTGTTTTCAGTTATATACATAGCCTCCAGCACATTCTCAACAGCAGTCAGATATTTAATTAAGTTATAGCTTTGAAACACTATCCCTACATGGTTGCGCCGGTGTTTTTCCAGACCGCTCCTTTGAATATCCTCTCCCTGATAGAGTACAGTTCCGCCCTTGGGAGAATCCAGCCCCGCTAATAGCGAAAGTAAAGTTGTTTTCCCGGAACCAGAAGGCCCTAAAATGGTATAAAAAATACCTGGGTTAAACTCCGCGTGGATGTCTTGAAGCACCACCCGTTTATGCTCGCCGTCTTGATAGTAGTAATGTAAGTTTTTCAAAGTGATTAAAGCAGTCATGATTGTTCCTCCAACAGGATTTCCTTAGGGTTTACACGGTATATATAGATTAATGAAATGGCAACTGCAACCAGCGATAAGCCGACACCTGTGGCTAAATAAAAGAGTACAACAGATGAGGTGCTGGAACTCCTAAAAAGGCTGTATACTTCAGCCATAGAAAGATTTCCCCATCGCGATGGAAAGCTTGTTTCTGCAGAATGATTCGCAAGCTTAACCAGCAAAGAGCTGACAAGCTCGTTAGAAATAAATTGGCCTGTAAAAAACGCGGGCAAGAGGGCAGTAACAACGACAACGAAGATTTCGTACATGGATTGGGCATAAAGCTGGGGACGTTTTACACCTAATGACAAGTAAATTCCCATCTCGTACTTGCGGCTATGCATAAAGATCAAAATAATAAATATCAGGACTGTAATCGCTACCCCGGAAGACAGCCAAAAAACAAGCCCTGAAAGATTACTGGTGGCCTCTATTGGGCCAATATAATGTTCAAACTGGTCAGTACTATAAACAACTTTAAAATTGTCGCCGATAAATTGAGCCGCTGCCTGGCCAAAGGAACGAATATCCTGAGGTCGGCGTAAAGCGTAGTAAAATGTCCTTTTATTGATTGCATGCAGTGATTCTTCCAGGGTCAGCTCAATACCCAATGATCGCGAAAATTCCATATCGATAAATAATATTTCATCAATCAAGGCATTGTTAGGCATGTAAATGTCTCTGGTACTTATCTGGCCTTCAGCAGTTCTAAAGATACCAATTACAGTAAATGCCAGGGTCCGCCGGTTAGGGTCTTTATAAGCTTTGTTGTATTGCGGAAGCATGGCTACATCGTAAGTAAGTGAAACCTCGTCACCAACGTCCAGCTGTTGTGTCTTTGCAAATGTTTCGGAGATAATTGCGTATGGTGCGCCCGATTGAACCTCTTCCGGAGTAAACAAACGACCTGCGGTGATGTGGTTAATTCCAAGGTAAAAATCAAGAGGTTCATAATGCTCAGTGCCTAGAATAAAAAGATCTTCACCGTTCACTAGTGGGGGTATCAGGCTTAATGAGTTGTCATAAAAAGCAACCTCTGGCAAAGCCGCCAGCTTCATATAAGCGGCTTCTGAAATTTCGGGGAGTTCATCAGCAAATTCTGTAGGGTCATAGTCCGATTCCACCCAAGCAATAACTTTGAATTTAGATATCAAGGCCGCTGCTGCCTGTGAGGAGGCCTGGCGTAAAGAAAGTGATGCGGAAAAAACATTTCCCAGTAAGAACACGATTAGGAACAAGGCTATTGCTTTGCCTAAGTTACGTTTAATATACAGGTTGCCTCTCCTGAAAATGTGTCTGTTCAAGGAAGTTGCCTCCATGAAATATTTTTGACTCCATTACCGCCACTGCTAATATATGTGGCGGTAATGGCGATGGAAACATGCTTATTTAGACGCGATAAAGTAACCTGCATTATCTTTAATTGCTTTTAGCATTACCGAAGGAGGGACAGTGTGCCTGCCGTAAACACCGGGTAACCCGTCATAGGGGTCGGTATAGTACAATTCATTGATATAAATGGCTTGTGCTATTTCTCCTTCACAGATTTCTTCAACAGATTGCGGATCATCTATTCCTGGGTCGTTAAAGTAAATGTAACGTCCACGCAAAACAACATAATGTCCATAATTTTTCCGAGTATGCGGGTAAATATCGAGTGCATAAATGTGCAATCGCAGGTATGCCCTTGTCTAAGCTGCTGCGAAGCGTAGTATCAAAACCACATCATAAACTGAGTAATACTTCTACAATAGTCTTCTCTTTCCTGCTGCAAAAGGGAAAAAACGTCATTCATGATTCGACATTTTTCGACAATGCTTTTGCCTAAGTGAGTTGCCCCAGAAAGCTAACCAGAGGGGTCACAATAGATACAAAACCCTGCACGCAACGGCAGGGTTTATTTTTGCCGGAACCTTTATGGGTTAGGTAAGAATAAACAAGCCCTTCGGAATGATGCAGCGAACTAGCATTGTTCTCGTATGGCACACGACTCGGATGAACGGCGTGAAACCCAGGTTTACGCACGCTTTATATGGAGACACACCACCTAGTTCCAACACATCAGTGCAAAATGGTAACAGAGAGGAAAAGGAATTTCCTTGACTGGCAGAGAATACAACCATTATGCAGCAAGATTTTTACGGGGACAAAGGTTTGCACGACCTGAACATTCAGGTGCTTAGTGAAGTTGCTCAGGAAGACGTAGATGAATTCAGACAGGCTGAAAAGGAGTATGCAAAAATTAAAGAGCAATAAGAATTACGAGCACTGGAAAACCGTCTGTTTAAATCTGAAGCGGAGAAAAACTGTGATTCAAGCGAAGAATTACCAGGGTACTGTTGGCAACAAAGCTATTCAAGAGGTCATTTCCGCAAAAATATTATATAAATGTGATATTGCAATGGTTATCACCAACTCTTTTTACACCACAAATGCAATCAAAACTGCTAACGCCAGCGGGGTTATTCTTGTCGACAGAAACGGACTAGAAAAAATATTAAGTGAGGGGAGTATGTACTTTAACTCTTTGGTCTCATAGCCTTCCAGGCCTTGAGAAAAATGATTCTACTGTCGTTTCAACTTCTCTTCGTCCAATAAAGATGAGATTAGAGGCTACTGGAGAGAATTACAGCTTTTATTAAATTCCAAGATGCCCTAGGTGGAGGGACTTGAGAATAGCTCTTAGATTGTAAAAGTAACTGGAATATAAAGGATGTGGGAACATGTGGGGAGCAATAATCGGGGACATTGTGGGGTCTCGCTTTGAGTTCAACAACCACCGCAGCAAGGATTTTGCTCTATTTGCTCCTGGTTGCTCTGTTACCGATGACAGCATCATGACTTTGGCAGTGGCCAAGGCGTTAATGGAAACAGCTAAAGAGATTGAGGCCGGATTTGCTGACTGCTGCCAATTGCTCAGTGAGTTGACGATAAGATATATGCAGGGTATTGGGCGCAAGTACCCAAACTGTGGCTATGGGGGAATGTTTTACCGCTGGATGTTCACGGATAACCCGCAACCCTATAATAGCTTCGGTAATGGCGCTGCCATGCGGATTAGCCCAGTCGGTTTTGTTGCCGGCAGCGAAGCGGAGGCTGTTCGCCTTTCAGAAGCTATCACTGCCGTCACTCACAACCACCCGGAAGGGCTTAAGGGTGCCGAAGCCACTGTGATTGCAATCTTTATGGCGAGGCAGGGAAAATCTAAAGAGGAAATAAAGGCCAGAATTTCTGCTGCTTATTACCCCCTGGATTTTTCAATCGACCAAATCCGGCCGACCTATAAGTTTAACGAGACTTGCCAGGAAACTGTGCCTCAGGCAATTCAGGCCTTTCTTGAGTCCCGGTCTTTTGAGGATGCAATCCGCACGGCGATATCCCTGGGCGGCGACAGCGACACTATTGCTGCGATAACGGGCGGGATTGCCGAGGCCTTTTATGGCGTTCCTGAAAACCTTCGCAGCATGGCGATGGGTTACCTGGACCCGGAGCTGAAGAATATAGCTGAGGAATGGAATCTGTTTCTTAAGAGAAAGGATTGATGATAATGGCGGCATTTGATTATAAGAAGGAGTATAAGGAGCTGTACTTGCCTAAGGAGAAGCCTTGCATCGTCGATGTGCCTGCTATGCGCTTCATTATGGTGGACGGCAAGGGGGATCCCAATACCTCTCCCTTGTATAAAGAGGCAGTGGAAGTGCTGTACTCATTGTCCTACTCGATTAAGATGAGCAAGAAAAGCGGGACCCAGCCGGAGGGCTACTTCGATTACGTCGTCCCGCCCTTGGAGGGGCTGTGGTGGTTTGAGGACAATACATTCGATGGCAGCGTTATCGGCAGAAAGGACGAATTTTCCTGGGTGATGATGATTCGCGTGCCGGAGTTCGTCACCCCAGGGGTTTTCGCCACTGCCAGGGAAAGCGTGGCGAAGAAAAAGCCCGGCCTCGATACCTCCAAGGCCAGGCTGGAGGATTTCACTGAGGGTCTGTGCGCGCAGATTATGCACATCGGTCCCTATGATGATGAGCCACGGTCAGTGGCGGTGTTGGAGAAGTTTATTCATGAAAATGGCTGCCGCACCGAGATGTCCGGCATGCGGCAACATCATGAGATCTACCTGGGAGATCCCAGAAAGACGGCGCCGGAGAAGCTGAAAACAGTTATTCGGCATCCCATAGTGAAGATTTAACTGTTAAAGCCGCCTCACCTGGGTATCGTTACAGCACAAATAGATCCAAAAAACAGGACGGAGATTTCCGTCCTGCTTTTTTTTGAGAAGGGTACAGCTATGGCAGGAAAGGGGGGGCTACGGAAGAGAAGGGATTTACTTCTACCCACTCTCCACTTACGGGATTGAATATAAGAGTTGTCCCAATTTCTGCCGCCAGGTTGTCAAAAAAGTAGCTGCTGTTTACGAAGAATGAGGGGCGCGAAGAGCCCAGTTGGCGAATTATGGGCATGCGACCATAGCCGGGGCCAAGATCGGCTGCGGAGATGTTTAATTCTTGGGCGAGAACCTCCTTGGCCTCGGCATAAGTGTATTTGGGCAGGCTGACAAATGTGGTCAGGACGATAATAACTGCAGCCAGGGCACAGGTAATCAGCTTAAAGGTTTTTTTCTTGTCCTTGGCAACTGCTGCTGCCAGGGTCCAGATGAGAGTAACAATCACAGTGGGCCAGCGGGAGATTACACCGGCAAAGAAATGCCTGTTGAGCCAGTATGAAGCCAGCATCAGGGGAATCCCCGGGAGAAGCAGGGGATTGAAGTTGACGATTTTTCTTATGTACAGCACAGCTAAGACGGCAAGGATTGCCAGCCAGACAAGGCAGGCCCATTGCCCGATAATTGCTTCCGCCAGCACGAAAATTATGTAGGAAGCCAGGGCCAGTACCAGGACCATCGCAACATACAAAACACCGGTTGCCAGCTTTGGCTGCTCCGACTTAATCTCAGAAAAGAAGCCCACGTAATCACCTCCGTATTAGTGCAAGGGTTACCATATTAATCCTATAGCAATACCGAGTATCCGTCAACAGCAGGCCCTTTAAGAGGATTGGCCAGGGCGGCGTCGAATTAAGAAAATAATCCCCACATGTAATTTCCGGAGGTGTGACAATGGGAAGCCTTCAATACTGCGAACACTGCGGCAACAGATTATGCATCTACCGGGTGCCGCTCTTTTCCTCCTTAAGTGAGGAGAATCTGCATCAAATCGCCAGCTATATACAGCACAGGTCCTTTGAAAAAGGGGAACTCCTTATTTCTGAAGGGGAAAGCACGGATTCCCTTGTAATCATTCATCAAGGCGTGGTAAAGGCCTTTCGCTATACTGCAGCAGGAAGAGAACAGATCCTGTACCTTTTTTCAGAAGGGGATTTCTTTGGGGAACAATATTTGTTCAGCAATCTCAAAGCCACATACAATGTAGAGGCTTTGTCTCCGGTGAAAATTTGTCTGCTTACCAAAAGCCATTTACACAAAGTGCTGCTCACTCACCCCGAGGTGGCAATTAAGCTTATCTCTGAACTGGGCAAGCGGATTGCCCAGATGGAAAATACATTTCAAAGCATGGGTATTCGCGACGTCGATGCCAGGGTGGCAACCTTGTTACTGGACTTCGCAGAGAGATACGGCCGGGAGGCACCAGGGGGGACGCTAATTAACTTGCCTATCAGCCGGGAGGGCATGGCCAACTACCTGGGAATTGCCCGGGAAACCTTGAGCAGAAAGCTCAGCAAGTTTGAGGATGACGGCCTGATTCAGTCATTGGATTTGAAGACAATCCAGGTCAAGGACAGCGATTCCCTGGAAGACCTTGCCGGATTAAGTTAAATATCTGATTTAAATCACAGATTCTTATTTTCCTTTCCGGTATGGTAAAGATAAAGTTTGAAGGAGGGAAATAAAGTGAGTGAGCAGATCAACAATCGCGAGTACAGAAAAGAAACTATTAAGAAAATCCTGGCTGAACTGCATGCCGGAAAGAGCGTGGAAGAGGTAAAAGAGTTATTTGCCGATGCCTTCGACGGGGTTTCCGCCATGGAAATCTCGGAGGCGGAAGCAGCTCTCATTGCGGAAGGCATTCCTATAGAAGAAGTACAAAAGCTATGTGATGTG
>JAAYHI010000153.1 GCA_012727415.1 Bacillota bacterium | reverse complement strand
TACTCCCATTGTACCAGAGAGCGGAGAAACTACCCAATCACAAATTGCCGCCATCTCATCTATTACATGAGAGACGATGACTAGCCTTCTTCCCGCAAGCGTAAGTCCAACCTCTGATGGCGGACATGGGGAGCCAGAATAATCTTTGCCTGCTTCGATAATAATGTTTACTCTCACTATTGGAGGTATAAGATTCTGCAAAGGACGTGTGCATACCTGGGTTTTTTTTATAACGTAAAGTGTAAAGCCCCGGACTAGAAATGCAATCCGAGGCTTAATGCCTTGATGCAAGAGAATAAGAGTATTCGACCTTATTTAATCACTCCAGGCTATCTACCAGCAGCTCGTAGTACTCCTGGGTCTGCTCCGGTGTCCTGGCAGAGAAGAAAATATACAGATCCGGCAGCTCCAGGACAATGTACTGGGGCTGGTTATTGTACACATAGAGCTTACTCCTGCCATACCCCTTGATGCTGAAATTGCCCAGGCGGTACTTACTGGTTGCTGCGCCATTGGTCCGGCTCCCGCCGGGCACGGTGTCAACTAATGAGACGGATTGGATATCGCTGAGGGGAACTTCATACCCGTATATGGGGGCATGGATCTCCACCTGGTTGTCGGTGATGGTCAGCTCAAAGTTTGCGCTGTCGAGGCTCAGGAAAACCAAAAAGAGAGCCAACAGAATAACCGGCAAGCCGATAATAGAGCCGTAGTAAACTAGCTTTCCCGTCCTTGTTCCCAAGTTGACGGTTTGGCCAATGCCGATACGCTTATCCACCAGGACACGGCTGTCATTGGGGTTATTGTAAAAGCCGCCCCGCCAGTAGTAATCTTCATCGACGCAGATGGAAGATTGGCTCCCCGCCAGGAGGCGTTCCTGGCTGCTGCGGATTTTTCCATGGGTCAGGAAAATGGCTGCCAGGCTGACAAGCACCATAGAGACGACGCCGATAATGCTCAACATCTCATTGTTATTGCGAATGGCAATGAGCATTATTATCATGTCAAAGACATGAACTGCAGCTAAAGCTGCCCAGCATATCGACCAGTATCTGATTGAAGTCCTGGTCACTGCCATGTTGATTTCAGTATCTTCGCTATAGGCCCTGGCCCTTTCCCGAGTGGTCAAGATATAGAGGAAGTAGTAAACCATTACCCCCAGGACCGCTGCTGCCCCGAGGAAAAGGTTTACTTGTTCCCCGAAACCGAGGAGCAGGAAAACCAATGCTGCCGCCAAAGAGGGCAGGAACCAGAGCTTAGAGACGGCCATCATCGACTTGGCCTTGGTTACCTCCAGGTCTACAGTAATGGTACGGGTGTTGCCCACAAACCACTCATTTTCACGCTTGAGGGCCGAAAGCCTGCCGCTATATTTATTCACCAACCAATTGCTAGCCAGGAATATTGCAGCAATCCAGACCGACAGGAAGAGAATCATCAAAGAGGGCTGCCGGATAAAAAAGAGCAACGGTGTTAGAACCAGGGAAGCCAGGAATACCAGGAAGTTGGCTTTTTTGAATCCCTTGATGATTTCCAGCACCCGGGGATCCTTGTGGACATCCCGGGGCAGGGTGGTATTGAGAATAACATTGTTCCTCGGGCTGGCAGCCATCTGCAGGCTGGCGAAAAAGACGCCGGCTATGGTGATAAATACAGTAATTAGGATAATGGGCATTACTCATTTCCTCCCCTCGAAATTAAATTGTCATAGAGTCGGTGACACACTGCCAGGAATGTATCGCGATCCACGTTCCTGGCCCGGGCTTCTGCAATCAGGAGGGACAGCTCCGCCTCCAGGCGCTGGCAGAAGTCCCCATCGGCAGCCGGGGCCCGGCTGACCTTGGCTCCGTGCCGGCGGTCAATCTCCAGGAACCCCTCGTTTTTCAGGAGTGCATAAGCCTTATTGACCGTCATGACATTTACCCCGGTGTCCTCCGCCAGCTGGCGGACAGTGGGAAGGCTGTCACCCTCTTTGAGCTTCCCCGAGCCAATCCCCAGGACAATCTGGTTTCTCAGTTGCTGGTAGATAGGAACATCGCTGGCCATATCTAGGCGAATGAGCATGCACTCACCCCCTAAGTATTGTTTGTACTATATATAGTCATACAGATAATACTAGGCGTCAAGCTTTTTTTGCGGGATAAATACATTGCCTAAGGCTTTTTCTAACGCTCCCCATTCTCTCGTTAATAGCAATAGCACAGCTCATCCGCTGTGCCATTAATATTTGTTTGAATTTCATATGTTTGAAGCAGCAGAACCGACCGCGTGCTTCTTAGCAGTTCCATTTAATCTTTGCTGGGTTGGGCTCGTCTTCCACAGCTACTGCCTGCAGGGCAGCAAGCATGCGTCCGCACTCTTCGGCGGCACATTGTTCCAGCTCTTCCCAGGAGGCCTTGGTTCCCAGCATGTCATAGGCGACGGCTAAGGCTCCATACAGGGGCAGCCCGATACAGTGATGGGCGGAGTGAATTGTCGATGCGCTCTGGTCTATGGCCCTGGCCGCGGCCTGGGCGTGAGGGCTGTCAGCTGCTTCTCGAGCTGCGGCATGGCATTCGAGGATTAGGGGTTTTGCCTGGGGCAGCTTTATTTCCCCCGCAAGCCACTCCTTAGCTGCAGCCAGTGCCTTTTGCGGGCGCTTGTCCTCAGGATAATGCTTGTGCCAAATAGGCACCAGCACTTGCTGACAATAATCCACTGCCCAATTGGCAAGGGTTGCCTTACTCTGGGTTTCTATTAACTTAACCAGGGACTGGATATACGGAGCATCCCAGTCGCTTAACATTTTTCTTACTCTTGCCATGTCCATCCCTCCTTTTCAATGAACCTCTTTACTGCTTTACCGGCTGCAATCGGGAACTGCATCCATACGTACGCATGAATGGAATCCTTTATGTGCTGGATTTCATAGGTATCCAACAGACTCGCGAAGGAAGTCAGGTTGCGCCTTACTTTCTCATCATTCCACTCTTCTTCGCTGGGAAGGAAGAGGACAGGGCATCTTGTCTTCTCATAATACCGCTCAAACTTTACATCCCAGTATTCCTGAACATATTGAGTCTTAACCTGGTTTGAGCAGCAATTAGTAAATTTGCCGTTAGGCAGTTGTTGCAGATTGTGTTCAAAGAAGACCCGGAAATTTTCATTCCAAAGTCCTGCTGCAATCAGTTTCTCGCGCTCTTTTTCAATGTACTCTTCTTTGGTGTTGAATTCAGGGTCAGGCCTTTCAACCAATCCAGCCCACCAGGCTGCTTTTTTCTGCTCGATTTCTTCAGCGGTTCCGTTAAATAGCCCGTACTCGCCAAACTCATTAGATAAGGCTCCTTCACATACCAGGGACAGGACCAGCTTAGGATGGGAAGCAGCTAAGCTAAGTCCGACCTCGGCCCCCATTGAGCTGCCCACCACATGGCAATGCCCCACATTGAGTCTCTTCAATAAGAGATACATATCTTTTGCCATATCGTCTATGTGATAGCCTGTTGCGGGTTTGTCAGATTTGCCATGTCCTCTGAGATCGGGAGCAATGATACTGTAGTCCTTATTAAATTGTGGTACAATCCCGTCCCACATATGTAAATTTCCCCCGCTGAAATGAAGGAATAATATCCCTGGCTTATCAGTTAATGAGTAACGTACATTAAGTCCTATGTGGCCCAGCTGAATCATTTCTTCTGTCATTTTTCTGTCTCCTTTACTGCGATGACCAGCGGAAGCGGCAGAACCGTCCCTACGCTTCCAACCTTTGCTGAATCCTCTTGATAGCGTTTCTGTACTTTTCTGCCCTTAACAGGTCGGCATCACTAAGATGAGGGATTCTGGCCAGATTCATGTTATCCTGCAAATCCGCGAGCTTTACCCGGCAAGCAGTAGTATCAACCAAAATGCGACTGATAAAGTCATCGTAGCTTTCTTCTTCACGTCTTGTTAGCAAACTCAGGACATTTAGAACCTGTTCGGTGAATCCCTCTTGGCGCAAGTAGTCAAGGGTTATATCTGTATCTTCAATTACATCGTGGAGCACAGCACAAATCCGCTCAGTTTCAGATTCCATGGAAAACATGACACGGAGGGGATGAAGTATGTATGGCTCCCCGCCTTTATCACGCTGCCCTGCATGGGCCCGGGCAGCTATTTCTATTGCTTTGCTTAACATGTCCACGTC
Source organism: Bacillota bacterium (assembly GCA_012727415.1). GTDB lineage: Bacteria > Bacillota > Proteinivoracia > UBA4975 > UBA4975 > UBA4975. The sequence continues at coordinate 5,446 of JAAYHI010000153.1, read as the reverse complement.
CTGTTCCCCTCCCCTTTTCCTTTTATTCTGCCACCACGATAGTCTCTTCTGTGCCCTGGGAGTTCTGTGCACCTCCTGGGAACAGAGGTGTGACATTATCCTTAGGACTAGGGCGAACTTGGCACCCAGGTGAAGGAGAATTTACCTTCAGTGAATCAGATATTGAATTTATTTTACCATAATTATTGCTGCACCAACTGAAATAGGCCTGATAATGTTCGGGCGGGAAAAAATCAGCCATTGGGAACCGTCCCCAATGGCTGATTTGCTAAACTTCACGCCATCGACTTTTGAACAGCACCATTGCCAAGCACGCAAGCAACCATGCCGCCAACAGCAGTATGCAGAGGGTGAGGCGGCCGGAAGTGAGCTCAGCGAGATTATTTACCCAGCGAATGAGCTCCGCCACAGCGGTAGTAGGGGCCAGGAAAGCCAGCCACTGATAGCGGTCAGGAATAATCGCCAAGGGATACATAACGGGCGGAAGCATCATAAACAGTGAATTTAATATATTAGAGACAGCTCCTGTCACAAAGAGGCTCTTGGTATAAGTGGCGATTGTGAAACCGATCATGCTTCCCAGGGCAAAGGTGACTAAAACTATCAGCAGAGTGGCGGGGAGGTTATGCAATTGCATAAACCCAAATCCCAGTAATATCGAGAATAGAATCACCATTCCCGGCAGCATGTAAATTAAGCGTCCGCCGGCAAACCCAAACATGTACGACAGAGGGCCCATGGGTGAGGCGATGTACATATCGAGCAGGCGCCTGTCACGATGGATAACGATAAATTGCGGCATAGACACCAAACCTGCTCCCAAGGCCTGGGCAATGAGGGCCCCATATAATACATGTTGGCTGAGCTCTTGCCCGCCCACGAGAAAGAACATCAGGTATAAAGCCCCTGGTATGAGGCCGACACTTATCAGGGGATAAAGATTGCGCAGCCCGATGAGTGTCTGAGCGTAGGCCAGGCCAAAGGTCTTTCGCAACCCGGCAGCTACACCGTAAGCCCTACTTGTTGTTTCCAACCTTCTTCCTCCTCCCTGTGTTTACCCAGCATGAAAAAGTAGACATCTTCCAGCGTAATCGGCTGAACGGTTACAGTAAGTTCCTGATCCAAGGCAATCTCAATGACCCGCTTTGCTGCCTCCCGGCTGTTGGGATATAGCACTGGTTTGCCGCCGAGCCCGGTCATCAGGCCCAAGGCTGAAAAGTCCTTATGCTCAACTGAACCGTCAAAAATCATTTTTTCGCTTACGGGCACTGCCTGCTTCAGTGAAGCTGGGCTGTCAAAGGCTTGAATCTTGCCCCCATCGATAAACATGACTTGATCCGAGAGGTATTCTGCCTCGTCCAACATGTGGGTTGTGATAATTACCGTAGCCTCATTGCGCAATCTTCCCAGGAAGGAGTTCAACTCCCGACGGGCGATAGGGTCAAGGCCTATTGTCGGTTCGTCAAGAATCAGTACTTCTGCTCCGGTGGCCAGGGCCATGGCGATTAACACTCTTTGCCTTTGCCCCCCGGACAGCTGGCTTGACATATAGTGGCGGCGTTCCCACAACCCCATCGCTTTCACCGCTGACTCGGCGTTAATCCGGGCATCCTTCCACCGAAATCCCCGGGCAAGCAAGTAGCAAAATACGCTCTGCCATACCGTCAGATAGAGCTCCGGCCGCCCCTCCTGGGGGACCATGGCGATACGTAAGCGGACTTGGGAAGGCTCTTTCAGCACATCATATCCCAAAACCCTGGCCTCACCTGACGTGGGCAAGAGATTGGTTCCCAGGATTCTCAACAATGTTGTCTTGCCGGCACCGTTGGGCCCGACCACCGTCAACACCTTTCCTCTGGGAAAGGAAAAACTGACGTCAGAAAGGGCACAGGCGCCGTTGCTATACACTTTTGCCAGATTGTTTACTTCAATAGCTGGCATCGTCCTTCACCTCCATAAATTGTCGCTGGAATGAGGGGGTATCCCCATCGCAAAGAGTAAGATGCAGGCAACTGCCTTCTATGCCATGATGTATTACCACCTCGCATTCATGCAGAATTCTTTCATACCTGGGAAAACTGCCGCACTGAATTATTATTCCTATCTTATTTCCCGCAGCGAATTCATGGGCAACAAGTTTTATTTCTGCACTAATTGACTGCCGTCCCTCTGCCAGCACAGAACTAAAGTGCCCAAATTGACAGCATTTCCCCTGGCCCGCTCGTAGAGAAGGCCGATGAAGCCTGCTTCGGCAAAGGCTCCCACGAAAAACATCAATAAGCCAATGGCAAGTGCCCCAGTCCCGGGGTCACCGCCGCCAAAATCAAAGGTAAGGACGGGGAAAACATTCCGCTCGATTACCGATGAGATTGACGGCAATCCCGCATCCAGAACAAGTTTTAATGTAATCTTTGATCCTCCCCAAAAGCCGGTAATCATGAGTCCTAAGCCAAAAGATACAATATCCATAATTATCGGTATCAGGACCAGGCCCAGGGAACGATTCAGTGCGTTAAAAGCTCGGCTAATCACTGCTGCACCTCCAAAAACTTTCTACTTCTACACCTTCGCCAGGGAATAAAGTATTCCTCTAAAGAAAAACCGCTCCCCTGCCGCAGGGCGGCTGGAGAAGGGAAGTGGTTCAACAGGAAAATATCAGCCATTTGGAACCGTCCCCAGTGGCGGATTATTCCCAGCGGAAGAAGCGGAGGGAAAGGGCGGTGCAGACCACCAAGAGGCCTGCCAGCACCAGGAGGTTGGGCCAGGCCGACCATATGCTGTCGCCAAACCACACTGTCTTCATGGACTCGACAATATGGGTTACCGGCAGCACCTGGGATATTTTTTGCATGACCTTTGGCAGCAACTCAAAGGGTATGGTTGCCCCTGTCAGGAATAGCATGGGGTAGTAAACCAGGTTGGCAATAGCTGTTGCGGCTTTCATATTAGGGGCAAGGCTGGCGATAAGAAAACCTAATGAATACAGGCTTAAGGCGGAAAAGTAGAAGACTGCAATTACAGATGCAAGGTCCCCCTCAAAGCGCAGATTGAATACCACCTTGGCTGCCGCCACCAGGAGGAGCATGCCGATGGCAGTCATCAGGATATTGACTATAAACTGTGAGAGAATGACAGACCAAGGTTGGATGGGTGTCGCCTTATACCGCTTGAGAATTTTCTTCTCCCTGTACTCGCACAAGGTCAAGGGCAGACTCATAAGGCCCGTTATGGAAATTACCATGCCGGCGTATGCCGGCACCGAGATGTCCACTGTGCCATGTCCGTAAAATTCCGGCTTGGGCTGATTGCCGTAGATGCCGCCAAACAACAAGAGCATCAGGGTGGGAAAGACCAGCAAAAAGAACATATTAATTACATTCCGGGAAAACAGCCTTAGCTCAAAGGCAGTTACTTTGGTCATGGTATTGATCTTCATCATTCTCCCCCCTTAGCCGCTTTGGGCCTTGGATTGTTCCACCAGCTTGAGGAAGACTTCTTCAAGGCCGGGACGAGTAACAGATAAATTGCTGTACGGGATGCCTTTGTCCCTGAGATAGGTCAGGATTTCCGGCAAACAGTCTTCCCCCTGGCAGAGAACGGTTACCGTTCCATGGTTGAGGCTTACCGAAGTGACATTGCTTATTCCGTCTAATTCCCCGGCCTGCAACTGCGGAGCAGTGAAGGTTATCTTGCTGCCCAGGTTGAACTTGTTGCTGACCTGGGAGACAGGTCCCTGGGTAACCAGGCGCCCGTTCTCCATTACCCCCACCCGGTCGCAGATAGCTTCCACTTCGTCCATAAAGTGCGAGATGATGACAATGGTCAAGCCGCCCGCTCGCAGCTGCAGCAGCAAGTCCCACATCTGATGGCGGGCATGGGGATCCAAGCCGGTGGTCAGCTCATCCAGGAAGACTAGTTTCGGATTGGGAATAAGGGCCAGGACAATGGAAAGCTTTTGCCTTTCTCCTCCCGACAGACTGGAGATAAAGGATTTCTTTTTTTCTTCCAGGCCCATGGTTTCCAACAACTCTTGGTAAGGGGCAGGGTTGGGGTAGAGAGCGGAAAAGAGCTGACACAGCTCCCAGACCCTGGCATTATCCTGATAGGCTGTATCTTGCAGCTGCACGCCAATTAGCTGGTGCAGTTCTTTTCTGTCCTTCCAGGGATTCAGTCCCAGGACACTGACTTCGCCGCTATAGGGGCGGCGTAAGCCCTCAATGCATTCAATCGCCGAAGTCTTGCCTGCCCCGTTGGGACCGATTATCCCGAAGATTTCCTGCGGGGCAACAGAGAAGGAGATATCGTCCACGGCGACAAAATCGCCGTATTGGACCCGGAGATTATCTACTTTAATCATGGCTATCCCCCTTAGTCGAATAATCTGTGGGCATCTTGGCTGTACTGGCTTTTTTCGCTGCCTGAAGTATAAAATCCTGCAAAGGAGGCGTGCATTAGGATAGAGGGAATTATACTGCCACAGGCAAGGAAGGCAATGCTGCCAACGAGAGAAATAGCAAAACTGGAGTAACCGAGGACCAGCCTTTGGGGCCAGGTGTCAGCCAGCAGAACCTGATTGAGAATAAAGGCAAGGGTTACAAGGGCAATCGCCAAAGGGGTGCTCATCCCCGCTTTCAACAAGCCTGTCAGCAGCGCCCCCCGGAAAAAAATCTCCTCGAAAGAAGCGCTAAGGAGGGGCAGCAACCAGGAAATTCTGGCAGGGGTCTGCATAATCCCTTCTATCCACTTAATCCTTGCCATTTCCCCGGGAATATCTATGAAGGGAAAGAGCTTGTTGATAAAGATAACGAATACGGCAACCAGGGACATGGCGGCACTGATGCTGAGCAGGGTAATGGGGATTACCTGGGAACCCCAGGCAAAGATGCTGGGGATGTTAATCCCAGATACTGCAGCCACAATAAAGGTGCCGAGGGTGGGAAGGAGGCAGTAGAGAATTGTGGCGAAGATGGAGTAAGAATAGGATGCCGGCAAGCCAAAAAGAGAAGACATCAGCAGGGAAATCTTGTTCTTGGTATAAGTGTTTTTGTAGGACCGGGTAAAGATAAGGAGCCAGATGAAGAGGTAGACGTAACCAGTGAACAGAACCCACAGTGACCTGCTCATTGCCTGCTCCTCCCCCAGATTAAAATAATGGCGTTCTGAAGAACATGGGCGGCAATGGGAATGAGGATAAGCCCACCGCTAAGCCAATATACCAGTGCCAAAAAGAGGCCGGTGGACACCTTTTGCAGGAATGTGCTGAGGCCATAGTACAGATGGTTAAAGCCGTAGGCCACTGCGGAAATGGCAATGTACCCCCATGCCGGCAGGCCCAGGTTGGTAATGAGGATTACACCCCACAACTGGCGAAAGAGCAGCTCTTCGAGGATTGCCAGGGCCAGGGCCAACAGGAACCCCACCCAGGATACCTTGACCCAGTTAGGGT
>JAAYHI010000152.1 GCA_012727415.1 Bacillota bacterium | reverse complement strand
CCACAGTCAGGCCATTATTCTGCCACCAGCCAAAAGCGCCTGCTGCCAGCAGGAGCAGGGCCAGCACAGCCAGTATCTTGACAGTTCTCATCTTCATCACCTGCTTGCATCTTTTCTCTATTATACCTGAAGGAGCAAAGAGCACTTTTTTATTGCCTCAGGAGCTATTGCTTCAGGAGGAATTTCCCATAGAATTTTGTCGAATTGTGTCATATGTTCGGATATGATTTATCAATCCGAATAGAGGAAAATATATTTCCTTTATCGAACATAAGCATAGAAAAGAGAGGTGATGGCATGGGCGGCATTGCAGGAATAGTACGGTTCAAGGCAGGCCCCCCAGGGGATATAGAAGGTATGCTCAAGGCAATCAGGCACAGGGGGCCGGACCAGGCAGAGTTTTACCGGGGAGGGGCAGTGGTGATGGGCGCCTGCGGGTCCAGCCTTGCCACTGCAGATGGTTCCATTGTTGCCTTTAGCGGAGTTTTATACAATGCGGCTGCTCTGGCTCGAAGCTACACTGAGACGACAGATCCTGGCAGGCTCATCCTTGACATGTACGAGGCAGGAGGAGCTGAACTATTGCAGGCCCTGGAAGGTCAATTTTCCCTGGCAATCTATGATGAGAACAAAGGTCAGGCCATTTTGGCCAGGGACATCTTCGGGGTCTGCCCTTTATTCTATAGCATCACTGCCACTGCCCTTGTCTTTGCATCGGAAATCAAGGCCATTGCCAAATCCGGGGAGGTGGCCCTTTCTCCCAACATCAGGGGGTTATATGAAGGCTTCGTCTACTGGTCAACCAGTGGCGGCCGCACTGTCTTTGAAGGTATTCACCAGGTGCCCCCTGGCTGCCTGGTCACCATTGGCAGGGACGGGGAGTGTAGCGTTCAACCCTTTTACAGCTATCCGGAGATTCCCCTCCAACCGGTGGAAAGCAAAGCCTTGCACCAGGAGGTTTATGCCACTCTGCGCCAGGCGGTGGCAGAGAGATTGGGAGGGAGGGGTAGCAGTGGCCTGTTTCTAAGCGGGGGCCTGGACTCCACCATTCTCCTGAAGCTGGCCCAGGAGACAGGTTATTCAGACCTGCCAGTTTTTTCTCTGGGTTTTGCAGACAGCACACTGGACGAATCTGCCTTCCAGGCCCTGGCGCTGGAGGGCCATGGGGGAGAACACCATAAGGTCCTGGTCAGGGATGAGGATGTCATTGCCCTTTTGCCCCAGGTTCTGCGCCATTGCGAGACTCCCCTCTTTAAGCTGGGCCCTGTCCCCATGTACATCCTGGCCAAGGCAGCAAGGCAGGCAGGGGTTGAGTATATCCTCAGCGGCGAAGGGGCCGACGAGCTCTTTTATGGCTATGACATCTATAAGGAGACCCAGTACCGGGCTAACCTGGCGCAGGATCCTGCCAGCCTGGAATTTGATCGGGATATCGCCCACATTGTCCCCCCTCAGTATAAGAACAATCCCGCCATTCTCTCGATGTACAGGGATTTCTATGCTCCCTACTTAAAAGGGGAAGGGGATGTCCTCTGGTCCATGCGCCCCCGCATTGATTCCAGCGCCTGTATTGCTAAGTATTTTACCCGGGACACCCGGGCGGCCCTGGGGGCTGATGAAATAGATCTTTTAGTTTCCAGCCTCTTTACGCCCCGGTCCTCCCCCTTGCGGCAGTGCCAGGAAGTTCAGATGCAGGTGTTGATGGCGGGTTACCTCTTAGGCCCTCAAGGGGACCGGGTGCTCATGGCCAATTCTGTTGAGGGCCGCTACCCATTTCTCGACAGGAGCCTGCTGGAGCTCTGCCTGTCAATGCCAGACTCGTTGAAGTTGTCGGGGTACCGGGAGAAAGCTATCTTGAAGGAAGCTTTCGCCCACATCATTCCTGCTCCCATTTTACAGCGCCAGAAATATCAATATACCGCCCCCGGGGCCGTTCGCTTTTTCGACTATGAGGACGCAATCGCCCCCTATTTGACGAGGGAAGCATTTGACAGCTGTGGGGTCTTTGACTACAACGCTGTCCAGCCCCTTATTCACAGGCTTAGGTCGGGGCAGGCGCCACCTCAGCAGGCTATTTCCGAGGAAATGATGTTCACCTATATCCTTACAACTCATATGTTGCTGTCCCTAAAGGACTTCTCCTGAAGTTCCTTGAACTACAGGCGTAAAAATTCTGTTGTAAGGAGGTGAAGTTAATGCTGAAGCACTCCAGCTATAGTTGCGCTACTAGTGTTGTCAAAGGTACTGTGCAGGTCAGCCCTGGCGCAAGTACCACTTGTACCGGTTCTTCTTGCTGCTGCTGCAGCTGCACTTGCTGCTAACCAGCCTGGCGTACATCAATTAGTCCACTTTGCAGATTGCCTGTAGTTTTTAGGATAACTTAGCCCAGCTAAGGGGCGAATCGGAATGGGCTGCAAAGGTTTCGATTCGCCCACCATACCAGACCAAGGAGGTGCAGATAAGTGGATGGCGCTGCTAAGAAATACCTGCAGGAACATAGCTACTACCGGGAAACCATCAGCATGAGTTCCCAGTATGCATTAATCTCTCCTTACGCAGATACTACTGTAGTGCGCACTCCCGAAGTG
>JAAYHI010000151.1 GCA_012727415.1 Bacillota bacterium | reverse complement strand
GTATTATATCTTTACTCTTCCTCCCGGTCAATGACAGCTGCCAGGGCGGCCAGAGCGACCTCCAGCTGGCCGGAGTCGGGCTCCCGGGTGGTAAGTTTTTGCAGCAGCAGGCCAGGAGTCAGCAGCAACCTGGCAACTGGAGAAGAACTCCTTGCCGTCCACCTGATCAGCTCATAGGATAATCCGGTCAACAGGGGAAGCAGGGCCAACCGCAGCCCCAGCTTCGCCAGGAGATTAGGGGGAGAAAAAAAAGAAAAAATTACTATGCTCAGTACGACCACCAAGAGGAGAAAACTCGTTCCGCACCGGGGATGGAAACGGGAACAAGTGGCTGCAGCTTCGACATTTAAAGGCTTGCCCTCCTCCCAACACATAATGACTTTATGTTCTGCTCCATGATATGCAAAGGTGCGCCTGATGTCCCTGGACAGTCCTACCACAGAGAGGTAACCAACAAAGATCAGCACCCTGGCAAGCCCTTCCAGCAAGTTGATGTATCCGGGACCCAGTTTCCCAGCGAGGGGGGCAACCAGCACCGTTGGCAACAAAAAGAAAAGCCCGACCCCCAGCACCAGGGAGACCGTTGTAACCAGGGCCATTTGCCCGGCAGAAATTTGTTCCTCGGGTTCCACAAGATTGACCGACAAAGTCAGGCTTGAAATGGCGGCCTGCAATGACTCATACAAGGCGACAATGCCCCGGATAAGCGGAAGGCCAAAAAAACCCTTTCTTGAGGTCAGGGAAGTCACTGGAGTACACCGTGTTATTATTTCCCCGTTGGCAGCCCGCACAGCAACGGCCTGAACCCTGGGGCTGCGCAGCATGACCCCTTCAAGTACCGCTTGCCCGCCAATGTCCCCTCGTTTCACCGGGGCACCTCATGGCAGCGGCGGCATCTGGCCTCATAGCTCTCAGAGGCCCCCACCAAAATTGTCGGTTCTGTGGCCTTGGCAGGCTTACCATTTACCAAGCGCTGGGTGCGGTTGGCGGGATTGCCGCATTTAATGCAGATAGCCTGAAGCTTGTCCACATATTCCGCCATCGCCATCAAAATGGGAGTTGGGCCAAAGGGCTGGCCGCGAAAATCAAGGTCGAGGCCGGCGACAATAACCCGTTTGCCCATATCGGCCAGGCGTCGGCAGACATCAACGATACCATGGTCAAAAAATTGGGCTTCGTCAATGGCAACCACTTCGGTGTCTCCTTTCACCAAGGAAAAAAGCACACCAGAATCATCCACGGCAACTGCCTCGGTCTGAGCGCCGTTGTGGGCCACCACATTTGTCTGATTAAAACGGTCATCTATCTTGGGTTTAAAGACCTGAACCTTAAGCCGCGCTATCTCCGCTCTCTTAACCCGGCGAATAAGCTCCTCGCTTTTGCCGCTGTACATACTGCCACATATTACTTCCAGCCATCCCATATCCTTCATCAGGTGCACTCTTCATCTCTCCCCCACAGTTGTTTAAGCTATATATTCTCTGCTGAAGGGGGATTTCCCTGCTGCTAGGGCAGGCAGGTTAGAGGATTAATGTGGCGGCCGTTTACCCTGACTTCAAAATGCAAGTGGGGGCCGGTAGCGTTTCCTGTTTCCCCGACATAGGCAATGATATCCCCCTGCTTGACTCTATCTCCCAGGGCAACGTTCAGCTTGGAGGCATGGGCATATAAAGTTGTGATTCCCGATTTATGTTGCAATGTAACCCTGTACCCGTATGTCCCCGCCCAGCCAGCGCTGATTACTTTGCCGTCAGCTACTGCGCGAATTGGAGCGCCTACAGGACCGGTAATATCAATTCCCCTGTGAGGGGAACCTCTGCGCAGGCCATAATATGAAGACAGCCCTCCCCGCAATGGCCAGATAAAGCCATAATTCACCTTGGATATTCCTCTGCTTAAGGAAGTTGCCCTCTGCATGGGGTCGGGCAAGCGCGCCCCTGGAATGACAAGTATGCTCCCGGGGGTCAGCTCTTCACTGTCAAGAGAATTTGCAAACCAAATGTCCTCGTAGGCCACTTCATACTTTTCCGCCAGGACAGCCAGCTCATCACCGGGAACTACGGTGTACAGCAATCCCGAAACGGCAGGAAATTGCAGTTGCTGGCCTTCCCTGATAAAATTTGGGTTTTCAATCTGATTGCTTTCACAGATGGTAGCAAGACTTACGCCAAATCTTTTGGAAATGCCGATCAGAGTATCTCCCTTGACCACTGTATAGGAAATGACTTCTATCCGCTGCTGTTTGTACTCGAGATAGCGCATACACAGTTCCGGCGAGTAGTATTCAGAATTCGCCAGTTCCTCTGTCATGGCCATCACTTCTTCAATGGTATAAGCTGAATTCTCAGCGCTATAAGCTGCCGCAGTCCCGGCAAAAATTAAAGTTACGAACACTGCAGCAATTGCGGACAAAATAAGCTTCCGCATGGAAATCACCTCAATTGACGTTTTTTGCCAAAGTGGTTGCTCTCTATTATATCCCCCTGCAGTGCAAATATGCGTAAGAAAATAGGCCAGGGATACCCTGGCCCTTTGCTTGCCCTTAAAAAACATGAGGTTTGCGTTTCAAGTTGTGAGTAGCATCTACATAGCGGATAGTGCCGCTCTTATACCGCATGACTATGGAATGAGTGCGGGCCACATGCCCATGAAAACGCACCCCCCGCACCAAGTCGCCGTCAGTGATGCCTGTAGCCGCGAAAAAGCAATCCTCTCCCCGGACCAAATCATCCATAGTCAGCAGTTGTCGGGGATGAGCAATGCCCATGGAGATTATTCTTTCCTCCTGGGTCTTCGTCTCCGGGCATAGCCGCCCTTGAATTTCACCACCTATGCATTTGAGGGCTACCGCTGCCAGTACGCCTTCCGGTGCGCCGCCAATGCCCAACAACATGTCTACGCCGGAGCCGGCAACTGCTGCAGAGACAGCAGCAGCAACATCGCCGTCAGAGATCAGTTTTACCCTGGCCCCTGTCTTGCGCACCTGGTGAATAATCTTTTCATGACGGGGCCGGTCTAATATCACTACTACCAGGTCACGGATATCCTTATTTGCAGCCTCAGCCACCGCCTTGAGATTTTCTGCCGGAGAAGCGTCCAGGTTTATTTTCCCGGCCGCGGCAGGACCCACTGCAATCTTTTCCATATAAATATCCGGTGCATGCAGGAGGCAACCTTTAGGCGCAATGCCGATGACAGCAATTGAATTGGGCAACCCCTTGGCTACCAGGTTTGTGCCTTCAATGGGATCGACAGCCACATCTACTTCCGGACCGCCTCCCCCCACCTTTTCGCCGATGTACAGCATCGGCGCCTCATCGATTTCCCCCTCGCCAATTACCACTGTGCCGCTGATCTGCACAGTATCAAACATCCGCCGCATTGCATCAACTGCGGCCCCGTCTGCCCCTTCCTTATTGCCCAGCCCCATCCAGCGGGCTGAAGTCATTGCAGCCGCCTCGGTTACCCGGACCAGCTCCAATGCCAGTTCCCTGTCCATCCAATCCCCCCTTGGTATGTCACATTTAGCATATATGACATACTTATTCTGCTCCGCCAAGGATAATTCCTGCAAAAGGGCCGGATATACCGGCCCAAATTTTATTTCAATTTCTGCCAATCCCGTAAAAACCGTTCTATGCCCTGGTCTGTCAAGAGATGGGTTGCAGCTGCCAGCAGTATCGAATAGGGCACTGTTGCATAGTGGGCCCCGGCCTTAATCGCCTCGGCAATATGAGTGACGCTGCGAATGCTGGCTGCAATGATTTTTGTGTCCAGCCCGTAGCAGTTAAAGGCCGCGACAATTTCCCGAACCAGCTCAATGCCGTTGGCGTTGACATCGTCCAGCCTGCCCACAAAGGGACTGACAAAAGTTGCCCCTGCTCTGGCGGCCATCATCGCCTGGTTAAGGGAAAAGATCAAGGTGACATTGGTCTTTATACCCTTGGCAGTCAATATTTTTGTCGCCTTAAGTCCCTCTGCAGTCATGGGGATTTTGATGACGATGTTGGGGGACATGGCGGCAAGAGTTTCTGCCTCAGCCACCATTCCCTCACTGTCCAAGCTGATTACTTCCGCGCTGATGGGGCCATCTACCACAGAAATAATCTCCTGCATCAGCCCGGTAAATTCCTTGCCCTCTTTGGCCACCAGGGACGGGTTGGTCGTCACCCCCTCGATTACACCAAGGGCCCAGGCTTCGCGAATTTCCTCTATATTGGCGGTATCGATAAAGAACCTCAAGATATCCCTCCTCAGGCCCTGCCAGCACTACCGAAGAGCTGAATCTTTTGTTTTGCAATCTCCTTAAGGGCTTCTCTGGCAGGCCCCAGAAGCTTACGGGGGTCAATCTCATCCGGCTTGGCGGCCAGCACCTGTTTGATGGCAGCGGTAAAGGCCTGGCGCAAATCAGTATCTATGTTAATCTTGCATATCCCCAGGCTGATCGCCTTTTCTATAGCCTCTTCGGGGACTCCGGAAGCCCCGTGCAGCACCAGGGGGACATCCACCAGGCCGCGGATTTTTTCCAGTCTGTCGAAATCCAGGCGGGGCTCGCCTTTATATGGTCCATGGGCTGTTCCAATTGCCACCGCCAAGGCATCTATTCCCGTGCGCCTGACAAACTCCTGAGCTTCCTCGGGCACCGTCATCATCGCTTGGGCTGCGGAAACGCTGATGTCATCTTCTGTGCCGCCAATCTTTCCCAGTTCCGCCTCCACGGACACTCCCACAGACTTTGCAACCCCGACAACCGCAAGGGTCCTGGCTATGTTCTCCTCAAACCCGAACTTCGAGCCGTCAAACATCACTGAGGAGAAGCCTGCCCGGATGCATTGCATCGCCTGTTCAAAACTTGTGCCGTGGTCCAGGTGCAGCGCCACCGGCACTGAAACTTGTTCCGAGGCGCACTTGACCATGGCGGCAATATAATCCAGGCCAGCATACTTAATTGCTCCCTGGCTCGCCTGCAAAATTACCGGGGCCTGCAGTTCCTCAGCAGCAGCGAGGATTCCCTGGATTATCTCCATGTTGTTGGCGTTGAAAGCCCCGATGGCGTAACCGCCTTTTCGGGCCTCGGCCAGGAGACAGGACATTGGAACCAGTGCCATTCTCTACACTCCTTATAGATGTAGTATTTTCCTGGCTTCTTCAGGAGTGGCAACTTCTCTGCCCAACTCCTCAGCCAGTCGAACCATCCTCTGCACCAGCTGAGCATTGCTTTCCGCTAACTGCCCTCTCTTATAGTAAATATTATCTTCAAACCCTACCCGGACATGGCCTCCCAAAATTATTGCCATTGCCCCAAGGGGTAATTCTGTCCTGCCAATGCCAGCCACTGTCCAGGTACAGCCTGCAGGCAGGAGACTGCGCATGTACATCAGTGCCTCGGGAGTACCCGGCATTGCCCCCGGCACCCCCAGGACAAAGTCGAAGTGGAGGGGAAGCTCGAGTATTCCCTCTTTGACCAGGGTGAGGGCATTCTGGACCATGCCGCTGTCAAAGGCCTCGATCTCCGGTTTGACTCCTTTGGCAATCATGGTCCTGGCAAAGGTACGTATTTCTTCCATGGTATTGACAAACAAATCCTCGCCAAAATTGACGCTGCCTGTGGAGAGGGTGGCCATCTCGGGGTTGAGCTGCACAGGTTGCAGCCGCTCTTCAGGGGTCATGCCCACAGCGCCTCCGGTAGACACCTGGATAATTACATCAGTGCGCTGGCGGATGCCCGAGATAATTTCCCCAAAGACCCCGGGATCCTGTGTGGAACTTCCGTCGGGCTTGCGGGCATGAAGGTGAACGATACTTGCCCCTGCCTCCCGGCACAAAAACGCCGCCTCGGCGATTTCTTCCGGGGTAACCGGTAAAGCAGGGTTAGCTTCCTTGGTTGTCTCTGCACCAGTAAGGGCAGCAGTAATAATTAATTTATCCATCTAAACCACCTTTCTCTGTTTGTCTTTGGGAACAACACATACACCTTTGGCACTGGCCACCAACTGGGGAGGATCCAGTTGGTCCGCTGCGGAATCACCTGCAGCAGGGTTCCCAGCGATTATCTTGTATGCCTCAAAGGACATCGTCCGGGATGTATTGCCCACCTTTTCCAGCCTGGCAGAGACTTCCAAAAAGTCTCCCGCGTAGACCGGGGCTTTAAATAGAACCTCTTCATAGGCAAGGAAAAGCCCTTCATCTCCGTCAGTATATACCAACAAGGCGGTGGCAGCATCGCCAAACAATCCCATAATCCTTGCTCCGTCAACCAAATTTCCTCCGTAATGGGCATCGCTGGTGCTCATGCGCACACGCAAGACAAACTCCATCCTTACCATCTCCTTTATTATAGTGATGTCTATCCCAAAAATTCCCCTTGTCATTCACACTCTTGGTTCTGCCTGGCGATGCAGGCGGCGACAAAATCCACGAACAGGGGATGGGGACGATTGGGCCTGGATTTGAATTCGGGGTGAAATTGAGTCCCGATGTACCAGGGGTGATCGGCCAGTTCAACAACCTCCACGAGATTTTCATCCGGGGAAACGCCGGCAATAATCATCCCCTTGCTTACCAGCTGTTTCCGGTAGGCATTGTTAAACTCATATCTGTGCCGATGGCGCTCGTAAATTATTTCTGCCTGGTAGACCTTGTGCAGGCGGGTTCCCGCCAATACCTTGCAGGGATAAAGGCCTAAGCGCATGGTGCCGCCGAGATTTTCCTGTGCTTTCTGATCTTCCAACAGACTGATGACGGGATGGCAAGTGTCAGCAAACTCACTGCTATTGGCCTCGGACAGGCCGGCAACGTTGCGGGCAAACTCCACCACCTGGCATTGCATCCCCAGGCAGATGCCAAAGAAAGGCAACTTGCGGGTGCGGCCAAACTTACATGCCTCCACCATACCTCCAATGCCGCGGTTGCCAAATCCCCCCGGGATGATTATTCCCGAGGCGCCGTCAAGAACAGAACACCCCTCGTCCTCCAGAGTCTGGGAGTCGACCCACTGGATCTCCACTTTGACGCCATTGGCAATCCCGGCGTGATACAATGCTTCAACTACGCTGAGGTACGCATCCCGAAGAGAAACATACTTGCCAACCAAAGCAATCTTCACTGTCTTTGACAGGTCCCGGGCTTTTTCTACCAATAGCCGCCACTGGGACAGATCGGGGGGAGCAGGGTTGAGCCCCAGCTTCTTGCTGACCAGCTCAGCCAAGCCCTGCTTTTCCAAAAGCAGGGGGACTTCGTAAATATGTTCCACATCAGTGTTTTCAATTACTGCCTCCCGGTCGATATCGCAGAACAAGGCAACCTTTGCCTTGATTTCCTCATCTAAAGGCTGTTGGGTGCGGCAGACAATAATATCCGGCTGAATCCCAATGCTGCGCAATTCTTTGACACTGTGCTGAGTTGGTTTTGTCTTCAGTTCACCGGTCTTTTCCAGCCAGGGAATGAGAGTGACGTGAATGTAGAGAATCGATTCTTTGCCAATGTCGCTGCGCAGTTGGCGGATAGCCTCCAAAAAGGGCAGACTCTCAATGTCGCCCACAGTGCCGCCGATTTCAGTGATGACTATGTCGGCACCCGTCTCAGCTCCTGCCCTTTGAATCAGGTGTTTGATTTCATTAGTGATATGCGGAATGACCTGGACAGTCTTGCCCAAGTATTCTCCCCGGCGCTCTTTGTTAATCACTGACCAGTATATCTTCCCGGTGGTGACATTACTGGTCTTGGATAAATTGATGTCAATAAAGCGCTCATAGTGCCCCAGGTCCAGATCTGTCTCTGCCCCGTCGTCAGTGACAAAAACCTCGCCATGTTGATACGGGCTCAGGGTGCCAGGATCGACGTTAATATAGGGGTCAAACTTCTGGATGGTTACTGAAAGCCCCCTGGACTTAAGCAGACGTCCAAGGGAAGCTGCAGTAATTCCCTTGCCCAATGATGAAACCACGCCGCCGGTCACAAAGATATATTTTGTCATTCCGCTACCTCCTGCATCGACTTCGGTTCTCGATTCTTATTGTATCTCTTTTCTCCAGGGGAGGCAATCAAGGCAGGTGCTAAACCAATTTGCGGGAAACCATTTCCCTGGCAATGTAGCTGGCCACCTGACGGGGAGTAGTGCCGCTGCCAAAGCCGGCATCATACCCCAGTTCCAAAGCAAGCTGGTGACTGATGCGGGGCCCCCCAGCCACAAGAACCACCGAACTGCGCATGCCTTCAGCCTCCAGGAGTTCAACCAGTTGCGTAAGGTTGGGAATATGCACATCCCTCTGGGTGACAACTTGAGAAACCAGGATTGCATCGGCCTTTAGCCGGCGCGCTTCCGCCACTAAAAATGTATTTTCTACCTGGCTGCCCAAGTTATATGCATCAATCCAGGGGTAGCGCTCCAGCCCGTACTCACCGTTATAGCCCTTCATATTGACAATTGCATCGATTCCCACGGTGTGGGCATCGGTGCCGGTGCAGGCCGCCACCACGGTAATTTTGCGGCCAATATTGTCGCGGATGTAGTCGTTTATCTCATAAAAGTCCATCTCCGCCAGTTCTAATTCTGTGACCTTAAGGCTGCTCAGATCTAGCTGGTGGTGGCAGTGGCCGTAGACGACGAAAAAGCTGAAGCCCTCTCCCTGACTGGCCATATGGACCACTTCTGCCTGCTCAAGGCCCATGCTCCTGGCAAGGCTTTCAGCGGCAGCTTTTGCCAGCGGTCCGGCAGCCACTGGCAGAGTAAAGGATACCTGTACTGCCCCATCACCCAAGGCATCGCCGTAGGCTTTAATCAGTTTCCCCTCAGTCATTTTCCAACCCCCTCTCCAGCATTGCTTTCATATTGTCCAGGAAGGGATTACAGTAGTCAGCGGCCTGCATAAATACTCCCTCCAGACCCTTGCCTCCCTGCCTGGATCGCTTGACGTCAGCAAACATACCCCTTTCCAAAGCGGTGAAGAGCCCTATTTCTGCCACCTGGCTTAAGAGCTCTGTGGCCTTTGCCAGGACAGTTGCCGCCCGTTGTTGCATGCGGCCATTGGGCACTATCTCCAGCTCATCTTTGAGATGTCTGGCATTGTTCATGATGTAGCGGGCGTTTTGTATTGCCAG
>JAAYHI010000150.1 GCA_012727415.1 Bacillota bacterium | reverse complement strand
TCTTAATGCAGTAATAGGGTTTACCAGCACCTTGCTGATGAAGCTCCCCGGGCCCTTGACTGAGGAACAGGAGAGGCAGTTGCGCAACATTTCCGTCAGCGCCCGGCACTTGCTGTCGATGATCAATAATTTGCTGGATTTGTCCAGACTGGAGGAGGGAGAGTTAGAGGCCCATCGGGAGGAATTTGCATGCGGGGCTTTTGTCTTTGAAATTGCTTCTACCATGTCGCAGCTGGCTGAAAACAAGGGACTGAAACTCATTGTCAAAGCCCCTGATCCAGATATACTCGTATTCTCCGATCGCCAGATTATAAGCCAGATTCTCCTGAATCTCATTGACAACGCCATAAAGTATTCTGAGCAAGGAGAGATTAGCATTCAAGTCCGCGCGCCGGTGCCGGGAAGAGTTGAGATTTCTGTAGCCGACAGCGGTATTGGCATTAGCCGGGAAGATATGAAAAGGTTATTTGACCCATTTGCCCAAGTAGATCCCGGTCACAGTGAGGGTATTGGTTTGGGGTTATATCTCTGTAATATGCTGGCGCAAACCATTGACGGCAGCATTGCTGTCAGAAGCCAGCCCGGGGTGGGCTCTGAGTTTACTCTGATCCTGGAGGAAAACCGAGGAAGAGCCTGTTGAAACCCCATATGGAAGTGCTGATTATAGAGGATAACCGCATCAACCTTCAGCTGATGACCTATCTTGTCCAAGCCGCCGGTATCGCCGTGACCACAGCTGCTGATGGGGAAAGGGGACTGGAATTGGCTGCTTTGCGCAGGCCGGACCTGATTATCTGCGATGTATGCCTGCCGGGGTTAGATGGCTTCCAGGTGGCTTCAGCTCTAAAAGCCCAGCCCGAGCTAAAAGATATTCCCCTGGTGGCTGTTACTGCTCTCGCAATGCCGGGGGACCGGGAAAGATTGCTGCAGGAAGGATTTGATTATTACATCTGCAAACCAATTGAACCCGAACATTTTTCCGCATTAATTTCAGCCTTGATAGTTAGGAGGAAGAGAAATGGCTGAGATAATGATTATTGAAGACCACGCCATGAGCCGCCAAGTCCTCACAACAATGTTCAGCAACTTAGGGCATCGGGTATTGGAAGCCACCGACGGCACGGCGGCCCTCAACCTGATTAAAGACAATGACCCGGACATTATTATCAGTGACATTTTACTGCCTACAATTGATGGAATTGAATTTGCCCGGCAACTGCGTTCCCTGCCTGGCAAGGAAAGCACGCCGATAATCTTTTACACCGCCACCTGCAGATTGCCAGGGGAACTGTCCCTGGGGCAAAAGCTGGGAACCTGTGCTGTAATTCCAAAGCCCTCAGAACCTCAGCACATCCTGGATACTGTCAATGAGTTTCTGGCTAAGGCAGATGCAGACCAGGAAAAGGAAGTTACCGTCAACAATGCGGCGGAATCTTCCGGCTCACTCAGGGAAGGTTTACAACTGGCGACTTTAGCGGATTTGAGTTTTAGCCTAATATCCCAGCGCAATCCCCAACAGCTTCTCAATTGCGCCAGCCGTGCTGCCGGTGATTTTTTGGGCTGCAATTCTCTGTTGACTATATGCCTGGATAATGGAGGCAGGCGCTACTATTGGGGGGACACAGAAAATTTCCACTCCGTTCCGGCAGAGGTGGGGGAGCAAGTCATGTCCCGACTGGAGCCGGTTAGCTGGGGGCCGATAGCAAATTCCAGGGGGTACGGATTGGCTGTGCCCTTTACCACTTCCGGCTGCGCCTATGGATGGCATTGCATTTGGGATGAGGAGAGGTTTATTCCTTTCTCCGAAAAGGATAGAGAACTGTTAATGACCTTAAGCGCCTACTCAGCCTTGGCTTATGAAAATATCCTGCTGATTGAAGCCCAGCAAAAGAAGGAGGAGCATCTGGAAGGGTTGGTGAAGGAGGGTACCGCCAAGCTGAAAGAGACAAAGACAGAGTTGATGAATACCCAAAAACTGGAGTCTTTGGGAGTTTTGGCGGGGGGAATCGCCCACGATTTTAACAATGCCCTCACGGTCATTGCCGGCCACATTCAGGTGGCGAAAATTATTTCTGATGATGAAGATGTAGTCAGGTCTTTGGATTTAGCCGAGGATGCGTGCTTTGGGGCTCAAGAGCTTGCCCGAAAACTCCTTACCTTTGCCAAAGGAGGCGAGCCGATGAAAAAAGCTGCTGCCCTGGAGCCGCTGCTCCGCGAAACAGTTCAGTTTATTTTAGAGGACTCAACTACATGCTCCTACTTTGATATCGCGCCAGACCTGGCCGCTGCAGATATAGATTCCGGACAAATTAAACAGGTCATCACCAACCTGGTCCTCAACGCTCAGCAAGCCATGCCTTCCGGCGGTGTAATTTACATTGCTGCAGAAAACGTTGCCATCGGCCCTGACAGCACACTTCCCCTGCAACCGGGGGCGTATGTGTGCTTTTCTGTACGGGATACTGGAGTGGGTATACCTGAGGATATCCTGCAAAACATCTTCGACCCATACTTTACGACAAAGACTATTGGGAGTGGCCTCGGCCTTGCTACCGCCTTCTCCATCGTCAATAACCATGGTGGAGTAATTGACGTAGAGTCAAAAGAAGAGGAGGGCACTACTTTTCATGTCTACCTGCCAGCGTCAGCAGAGCAGCCCCCGGCGGAGAAGGAAGCTAAGACCATCCAGCATGCCGATGGCCACATTTTGGTTATTGAGGACAATCGCATCATTGCCCAGACCTTATCTGAGTTACTGGGCATGCATGGCTATAAAGTCGAATGGGCCCGGGAGGGAAGAGAGGGCTTGGAGCTGTATGAAAAGAGAATGGGGCAGGATAAATTCGATGTGGTGCTTATGGACCTGGTTATACCCGACGGCATGGGAGGCACAGAAACTATCGGCAAATTGCGGGAGTTGGATCCCGATGTCAAGGCCATTGTTGTCAGCGGCTATTCCAATGACCCGGTAATGGCAAACTATAAGGAATACGGCTTTGCATCAGCTTTCCCAAAGCCTTTTAAGATCAAGGATTTGGTGGAGGGGATTCAGGCTCTGACCAATAATTGAGCAGGAAAAAGGCGCGGAAATCGCGCCTTTTTTGCTTGGCAGGGGCCTTTTCTTGGGTTAATATATAGGCATTGCGAGGAGGGCTGGCTATGTGGATGATTATAATACCGGTGGCAGCAGGATATATCTTTGGCGCATTTAAGCCCCGGTGGGCGGCAAGGCTGCCTGTTGCAGCCATAACTACTGCCAGCATGATACTGCTGTTGATTGTAATGGGGGCCAGGCTGGGGGCGGATCCCCAGGTGGTGGGCCAATTGGCTACCCTCGGCCTTCAGGCCCTGCTTATGGCCGCCGCTACTGTCTTCGGGAGCATCTTAGCTGTGTTGGCCCTGGGGTTTATATTGCCCAAACCCGGGGCAGCGAAAGAAGGAAGAGAGCAGGCCCAGGGCCCGGGAGGTTATAAACTCACTCTGGTCATGCTGCTGTCGGTATTGGCAGGCTTTACCCTGGGGTGGACAGTTGCCAAAGGCATGTTGCCCTTGCTCAATCATGCTGCCACGTGGATGCTGGGACTCCTCCTGCTGGGAGTGGGCCTGGACCTGGGAATGGCCAGCAGCGTCTTTGCCAGCCTGCGCAAGCTGGGGCTGACAATAATCTTCATTCCCTTGGGGATAATTGTCGGCAGCATCCTGGGCGGAGTGCTAACCGCTGCCGTACTGGGCTTTCCCTTGCTGGAAGGAGCAGCGGCAGCCTCCGGTTTCGGTTGGTACAGTCTTTCTTCACTGCTGATTTCCCAGTTGCACAGCCCTTTGTTGGGGGGATTGGCTTTCCTGGCCAATGTCTTCCGGGAGTTAATAGCGATAATCTTTACTCCTCTGTTGGCGCGGTGGCTGGGACCGGTGCCGGCAATCGCGCCTGCCGGCGCAACTGCTATGGATGTGCTGTTGCCGATCATTTCCCGGGAGGCAGGCAGGGAATATGCCCCCCTGGCATTCTTCACCGGCGGCGTCCTTTCCCTGTCGGTGCCGGTATTTGTAAATCTGTTTTTAAGCTTGTGCCAATAGATTAATATTGGAAGAATTGGAAGCAGCAGAACCGTCCCCTTGCTTCCAAAGGGAAAAGCCGGCTAATGCCGGCTTTTAGAAGCTTGAGGCTGTGATTAACTCTTCGAGGGTTTGTTCCCCGGTGCGCAGTTTTTTTATTGTCTTGGCGTTCCAAAGCATGACTGCCCGCAGGCCTGCTTCCCGGTTGGCGGCGCCTGTATAGCCCGCCAAGGGAATGAGAATGGAGTTGTGGCAGTTGTGGGTGTTTGCATAATAGCGGGCTTCCTGTACGGTGCGGGGAGTCGCTTTTTTCTTCCAGTCCTTGACTTGGACATAGGTCCTGACACCCTTGGCTGCGACTATAAAATCCGCTCCATAGGTCCCATGATAGACGACCTTTTCAATTGCAAAACCCTGTTTGCTGAACAGCAGCAGGACTTCGCTGGCGAAATCAGATTCGAGGTGGGGCAAGGGCTCCTTGGTCAGAGCGGGTTTAAAGACTGTAGCTGCTTCTTCCTGGCCGGGTTCAGCGCTCATATAGCGTTGGAAGGGCGAAATATCTGAGACAGGAAGTGGCTCCGGCTCGGGAGGCAAATCGGACTGCAGTTTAAATTCAGGTTTGGGCTGAAAATCTGGTTCCGGCTTAAATTCAAACTTCGGTTCAGGCTGAACTTCGGGTTCAGGGGTATACTCGAACTTGGGCTGGGACTGGTCTTGGGGCTCCGGCGGGGTAAGATCCAGCTTGAGGTCCAATTCCGGTTCCGGCTCTGGCTTCTCCGCCAGTTTATCCCGTTCATATACAATGACAGGTTCGGGCCCTACTTCCCAAAAATCCGAATCCTTCTTGGGGCCTTTTTCTTTTGCCTTCTTGGGCTTTTTTTCCCCGGAGGGTTTTTTATTAAAAACCATTAAGAGGATGAGCAGGACAACGAGCACTCCCAGAAAAATATAGAGGAGTATTTCCGTCGATATATTCAAAGCAGAAGCAATATCTTGAAATAACTCTTTTATAATTGTAACTACCTCTTCCATATTATATTACTCCTCCTTACGTAGCATAAACCCGGGGCTGGAGCACCGGGCTATGGGGCTTGGATAAGTATTCGCCGTGGGTTTATTGAATTCCTTCCTCAAGGGGGAAAATATTAGCTTTATTCCCCCTGGGGGGTTTTTTGAAGAAGAGGGCAAGGAGAGAAACCAATATGAGCCCAAGGCCAATAGGGACCAGAGCTTTTGTTGTCCGCCACCAGGGCAATGGATCCACTGGGGCCGTGGCCAGTAAATCTGCTGTAAACAATTCCTGGCCGTGGAGAGTGTATCTGACTTTGCCTACAACCTGTCCCCTGGAGAGGGAGGCAAGTAAGGTATACTCTGAGGGCTCGGTAACGGGAACTGGGTCCTCGGGTGTCAATTCCAACAGTGCTTCATCAATGATTACTTCTCTTTTGATGGCGTCAATATCTTCCCGGGCAAAGAGGTCGGAGAAGCCTGCTGCGGCAACGAGAGGGAGGCTGTCTGGCTGGTGCCAGTCGCTGTTGAGAAGATTGATAGTGCAGATTTCTTCCATGGGCTCTACCGGCTGAAACCAGGTAAAGGCGGAGAAGCCGTAGTCCAGCAAGGCTATGGTGTCATGCCAGCGACCGTCTTCAGTGCCGTTTAAGCATACGGCTATTAGCTCCATGTTTTCCCGGCTGCCGGAACTGACCAAACAAAACCCTGCCATACCGGTATAGCCGGTTTTCAGGCCGGTGGCAGCGGGATAATAAAATTTGCTGTCGGGATGCAGAAGCCAGTTGTAGTTTCTCCAGTCCTGCGCCTTGCGTCCTTTCCAGGAGGCGGGATGGTAGTGGGTGGTGGTTGCCAGGTTGCGAAGGAAGGGGTTTTTCATGGCTTCTGTGGCAATGAGCGCCAGGTCGTAGGCAGTGGTATAGTGGTCATCAGCATGAAAGCCGTCGGGGCAGGAAAAATTGGAGTCCATTGCCCCCAATTCCCGGGCCCGGGCATTCATCATGTCACTGAAAACGACAATGGCTTCAGCAGGGGGCAGCATGGGGTTTCCCGTCTTTTGCCGGGCAAGATGAGTGGCAATGACATAGGCGGCATCATTGCCTGAGGGCAGCATGAGGCCATATATTAAGTCCTTGAGGGATATGGTATCGCCGATGCTGAGGTGGGCGAGACTGCTGCCGGGGGACACTAAATGTAATTCTGAGCCAACAGTCACTATGGCGTCTAAATCTCCCATCTCCACCGCCAGGAGGGCGGTAAGAATTTTTGTCGTACTGGCGGGATACATCCTTTGCAGGTGGTTTTTTGCGTAGAGGATTTTCCCGGAGTGGGGTTCGAAAAGAACCGCGGCCTGGGATTCAATTTCCGGCTCCTGTCCTGCGGCTGCAAAGGCTGGGAAAAAACATGCGAGGATGAGGAGAGAGATTATTACTTTTTTGACAACCGGTTTCATAAGAAAAACCCTTTCTCAAGTGCTTGTACTATTTTAGCCTAAGATTGCGGTTTCGCCAATATTTCTGCTGCGGTAAAAGCATCCATAATCCTACATATATTTCCCAAGAGTTCAGACTATATTCTCAACAAAAAAGCCGCTGAGCGATTCAGCTCCCAGCGGCTTAAATTTATGCTTCCAGCGGTTTTTTCGGTTTCATTGCCGTTTTCCAGGCATGCATGGCCAGGGAGACTGCAATGACGCCATAGGCGACAAAGACCCGGAAATACTCGCCCAGCTGGGCGTTGTTAAACAGCTCCTTGCCGGCCTGGGGAGCAACAATGAACAGGGTGTGAAAGAGAATGACGCCAATGACTGCTTGTTTGGCGGTAGCTTTTTGCACCGAAGCCCCTCCTACCAGCAAGGCGGCAATGGCATATTGCCCCACCTGGGTGTGGGCGCCGTAGGTGGAAAAGGTGCCGATATTTTGCAGGTAAATGAGCTGCCCCCAACAGGCCAGGGTGGTGGAAATAATCATGGCGATTATCCGGGTTCTGTTTACATCGATGCCTGCCGCGTGAGCGACTGTCTGGCTTTGCCCCACGGTGCGCATATTCTGGCCCAGTCTTGTCTTTAACAGGGCGGCATTGAACAGGTAAAGGCCGAGGATACAGAGGTAGGTGGCAATGGGGATTTCCACTGACATGAGGATTTCCTCTGCCGGCTTAAGGCAGGTGAGCAGCACTCCTGCCAGAGCCAGGGCGATGAGGAAGAAGCGGGGACCCAGGGGATAGTCCTTGCGGCGGCCAATGAGGCGGTTGTTGATCATTAGCCAGGCTTGCTTGGCAATGACGGCTGCCAGGGCCAGCAGCACCCCATGGAGCAGTAGCAGTCGCCGGGCTGATAGCAGTTTGCTGACAGGGGGGAGCATGACCAGGCCCAGCATTATTAGCGCCCCTGCCAGGGCAAGCCAGGTTTTTTTCGGTAT
This sequence comes from Bacillota bacterium, assembly GCA_012727415.1. Taxonomy (GTDB): domain Bacteria; phylum Bacillota; class Proteinivoracia; order UBA4975; family UBA4975; genus UBA4975. Next base: position 19,366 of record JAAYHI010000150.1, on the reverse strand, counting down.
CCCTTCCCTTTTCGCCAGCGCCGCTATAATCTTCACTACTGTGACCAGGATAACTGCTCCGCAGGCGATTGTGAGCATACTTCCGGAACTAATATTGTCCAGGGAATACTTGAGGTTTCCCGTCAGGTCAATGGTATTTTTGACGCCAATGCCTCCGGAGATTATGAGGCGGGGGTTGGACACCGGGATGATGCCGCCGATGATGTAGAGGAAAAAGAGTTGGTACAGACCATCGGCAAAATAGCCGAGAATGAGGCCGGCTATCATCTCTGCCCCTTTCATGCGGTTAAAGAGCTTGCCTACCAACCAGCCGAAGAAGATGGCCAGGGGCGTGGAGAGGAGCAGGCAGAGGAGGAAGCCGCTGCTGCCTTCGAAGCCCCAATAGACCGTCCAAAATACTGCGATTTGAGCGGCAATGGCGCCGATGACAATGCCGAAGTTCAGGCCCATGCCGGCGAGGACGGGAATGAGCAGGGCCAGGACCATGAACCCGTTGCGGCCAATGCGGGTAAAGAGTTCCGAGGCAACAAAGGTGAGGGGGTTTTGAGCAGTATAGATGGCAGCTATGCACAGTATGGCAAAGAGGATGACCACTTTGTTGTTGAGGACAGTCCTGAGGAGTATGTCTTTTACCCTACCCACTGACTTCGCCTCCTTTTGCCTTGCTGAGGGCAAAGAGAATTATGCCATTGGAGATGATTATTCTGATTACATCGGGCAGGTTGCTTTCGGGGAGGATCTTATTGACCACCGGCAGGGCCACTGCCAGGATGCCCTGGAAGAGAAAGGTGCCAACTAAGACATTGGCGATGGTTGCTTTCTTGGTGCTGGCACCACCGATGAGGATGGCGGCTACGCAATGAAAGCCCATCATCAGCGGGGCATTGTACAACTGCAAAAAACCGTAGCTTTGGGCGTAGACGATAATGCCTATGGCACCCAATGCGGTGGAGATTGCCGTGCCAATGATGCGCATCTTGTCGACATTGATGCCCGCCGCCCTGGTGAAGGCGGGGTTTTCCCCGGCTGCGCTCATTGCAATTCCCGTCTTGCTTCTCAGGAAGAGCCCCATCAGCAGGCAGGAGGCAAGGAAGACAATGATCAAACCGGTGGGAACGAAGATGCCAGTTTCTTCTCCGCCAAAGAGGTGAAAGGAGAACCAGTTGTTAAAGACATGGCCGAAACTGTCCACTAAGCTGATATTATTGCGCATCCCCATTCCCCCCAGGGGCCAGATCAGGGTCCCCTTGGAAAAAGGCAGCGACAGCCACATGATATTCATAAAGGCGATGACCGAAAAACCCACATAGGTTGAGACCGTCATTTCCGATCCTTTCACTCTGTTTAACAGCAGTCCGTAGAGAATGCCCAGGACACTGGCGATAGCGCCCCCGATGGCCATGGCGACGGCGACGGCAGCCCAGGGGTTGGTCAGGCCCATTTCAATGCTGATGGTTGCCCCCAGGAGTCCCCCGACAATTCCCAGGGAAATGCCGAAATTAGGACCAATGCCGCTTTGTATTGCAGGCACCATGGCGAGGACGAGAATGCCGTACATTGCCCAGCGCCGCAGGGTATCGCTGATGAGACTGGGGATGCTCAGGCCCAGGGGTGCGGCGGAGCAAAGCAGGATGAGGAAAAAGGCGACGATGATGAGATGGGGCAGGCTGATATTGGCAAGTACTTTTCTTAACCAAGGAAACAAATTTTCTCCCTCCCGGCAGTGAAATAATCCTGGCAGCCTAGCCGCCGGACATGGCCAGGCCGAACTCAGCGTCGGGGGCGTCAGGCTGCAAAATCCTCGCCACCTTGCCGCCGGCAATGATGGCGATGCGCTGGCAGAGGGAACGGAGTTCCACCAGTTCGGAGCTGATGATGATTATCGTCATCCCCAGTTGACGATTGAGGTGCACCAGGTACTCCAGCACCAGCTTTTTCGCTCCGATATCAATGCCCCGGGTGGGCTCAGAGACAATCAGTATTTTTGGCTTCAGAGTCAAGGCCCTTGCCAGGCAGACTTTCTGCTGGTTGCCGCCGGAAAGGCTGCCTGTCTTCTGCCGCGGCCCCGTACAGCGGATGTCCAGAAGCTTAATCATATCCAGAGCATGCTTTCTTCCCTTGCTCCGATGGTAGAGCTTGACAATCTTCAGGTCCAACAGGAACTCATTGCGGGTGTGCATTGCAGAAAAGACCAGGTTATGTTCAATGGACTGATTCAGCAAGAGGCCTACCCCCCTGCGGTCTTCTGAGACGAAGGCAATGTCGTTGGCCAGGGCTGCCCCCAGCTTATTGGGGTTGAATTTACGGCCAAAGATCTCGGCTTCACCTCGGCTGCTGTATAAACCCATTATGCCGTTGGCTATACCCAGTTTCCCCTGGCCGGCCAGGCCGCCGATGCCGAAAATCTCTCCCTGCCATATGTCCAGATCTATGCCCCGCACCATTTCCCCGGGCATATCCACGTGGAAATTACGCAGGGACAGGGCAATCTCCCTGGAATCATGGTGGCCTGCAGCAGAGTCTACGAAGCGCTCAATTTTGCGGCCAATCATTTTCTCGGCAATTTCCAGGATGTTGGTGTCTTTGATTTCCGCCCGCATTACCAGCTCTCCGTCCCTGAGCACCGAGACGCTGTCTGCATAGGCCATGACTTCGCCAAGGCGATGGGTAATCAAGATAATCCCGATATTTTTCCTGGCGATATGCCGCATAATGTTGAGCAATTTTTCCGCTTCACTTTCAGTGAGGACTGCAGAAGGTTCATCAAAGACCAGCAGCTTAATTCCGGTTTTATCGATTTCCCGGGCAATCTCGACAAACTGCTTGTATCCCACCGGCAAGCCCGCCACCAGAGTGTGCTCCTCAATGTTGAGGCCGATTTCCTCCAGGGCAATCCGGGCATCCCAAGCCATCTTTTCCCTGTCCAGGGTCTCCAGCTCCTTGCCGAATACCCTGCTCAACAGGGAAGGCTGGCTGATCTCCCGGCCTACCTTGATGTTTTCAGTGACAGTGAATTCAGGAATGAGCATGAATTCCTGATGCACCATGCCGATGCCATAGTCCAAAGCCTGATGGGGGGAGTCAAAGGCGACGGGTTGACCATTGATTTCTATCTCCCCTTGAAAGCCTCCGGTGCTGTGAATGACAGGCATGCCAAAGAGGATGTTCATCAATGTAGATTTGCCGGCACCGTTCTCTCCCACCAGGGCATGGACTTCACCCGGCCTTACCTGAAAGTTGACGTTTTTGAGGACGGGGTTGCCGAAGAATTCCTTGGAGATATTTTTCATGTGCAAGAGGAATTGACTTTGCATTTTCCCCCCCCCTGGGATAAGAATAAATCCGCCGGCTTGCTCAGCAGGCCGGCGAATTAACCGGATGTTACTTGCTGAAGTCGTGGTAATCGCAGAGAATCAGGTAGAAGTTGTCGATGGGGACGCCATTTTCCTCATAGGTGCTGACCTTGGTTCCCCCTTTGCCGATTTTATCGATGATGGGGAAGAGGACAGATTCGTCTACGCGCCCGGCGGTCCTGCCTTCCAGGAATTCAATGGCGTATTCCACCCCGGCTTCAATCATCAGCATGTTGACGGCGACGCCCCAGGTGGACATCCTGCCCTCCTGCCCATGCTCTTTCAGCACTTTGCCGATGGCTTCCAGCATGTACTCAATGTCCCCTTCATGGTCGCTGACATCAATATTTAAGGCTGCGGGGTAACCATGGTACGGGCTGGGACAGCATTGCTGGGGATAGATGGCGCCTCCTTCCAGGACAGAGCGAATGAGGGGCTCCTGCATGGCGCAGTTGGTGGAGAAGAATGCCGTATCCTTGCCAAAGCGTTCAATTTGCCGGGGGACATCTTCCAGGATGAATTGCTGGGCACCGGATACCCCCGAGTCGCCCAGGGGATCTGGGGCAGTGACATCGTAATAGTCAATGCCCAGCTCTTCACAGGTCTGCATAATCAGGTTGCGGCGGGCGGCAATGGTGGCATAAGAGAGATGGCGGGCGAATGAATAGTGAATAAAGGTCTTGGCGCCCATTTCTGCAGCCTTCTTGGGCATGGCAGTGCCCATGGAGATCTCGTCCACCAGCAGCACAATATCTGCTTTGCTGGCAATGGTGGCCGGGTCCTCTGCAGCTACACCGGCGATAAAGAGCATGTCGGGGCGTGTTTCCCGAACCTTGTCAATGGCGGCAGCGGTTCCCGGGACTGCCTGCACAAAGACAATGGCCTTGACATCAGGGTCAGAAGCGAGGGCGACGGTGTTGGCGATGGTTGTTTCGGTTTCGGAAGCAAAGTTATCGGGGTAGGTGGCGGTGACGATGATGTCGCCATACTTGGAGGCCATGTTTTGGGCGGCTTGATATTCTTCTTCACCCTGCGATACAGTGCCGGTGATTATCCCAATTTTATATTCAGGCTCATCTGTGGTGGCGGGATCTGTCCGGCATGCTGCCAGGCCCAGCACTAACAACACACACAGAGTTAAAGCGACCAGTCGTTTTGTCATCGGGTTTCCCTCCTTACCAAAAATTGTTATTGACGTGCACATTATAATTCTATTCATCTTCCTCCCGATTAAGACTAATTGGCCTCTGTTGCTGGGGGGCCAGGCTTAATCTTTCCCGCGGCAATATGACGTGCTATAATAAGCGGAGAAAGTGGCAGGTGGTGGAATAGATGATATTGATGCGCACAATATATTGGGTAGTGATTGCTTTCTTTGCAACCCTCCTGGGAGCGTTGCTTCTGCCTGTGTTATGGTTTTTAAAATTAATCCGCTGCAATAAGCTGCGGCAGGGTATTATTTCCCGCTATGCCCATTGGTGGGGCAGGGTGGTGCTGGCTGCCACCGGCAGCAAGGTTACCGTCCGGGGACTGGAGAACATACCCCCTGGGCCTGCGGTCTTTATGGCAAACCACCTCAGTATTTTTGACATCATGCTGATGTTGGGATACATCGCCAAGCCCATTGCCTTTATGGCCAAAAAAGAGCTGGCCAAGGTGCCGGTGATCAGCAGTCTCATGGTGGAAGTGGGCTGCCTGTATTTGGATCGGGAGGATGTGCGCCAGGCAGCCAAGGTCTTCCGCCGCGGGGCCGAGCAAATCCGCAACGGCCTTTCCATGGTCATTTTCCCTGAGGGAACCCGCAATCTCACCGGGAACATAGGTGATTTTAAAAGCGGCAGCATGAAATTGGCCATGAAAGCTGATGTGCCCATTGTCCCGGTGGCAATTTACGGCACCCGCGAAATTTACGAAGGCAGCAAAAAGAGGATTACGCCATCGAGGATTGTCCTCCAGGTCATGCCGACCATTTCTCCTGAAGATTATAAGGATATGGGGAGCACCACCCTGGCTTCCAGGGTCAGGGACATGGTGGCGGCAGGATGGCAGCAGGCGTCGGAGGCTACAATTTAATCGATTTTGGAAAAGAAAGTTGCCCTAATCCAAAAAACATGGTATTTTATTTGGCAAAGGGAGAGGATAGCTGTGACTGAACCTAAAGACTCCCGGAATAAGCGGCTGACATATATTATTACGGGTGCAGTAACGCTGGTTCTTACCCTGGTGGTTTTGGCCGCGACCTTTTCTCCGCCGACGCCGGAAAATGCGGTTACTGGTATGCTGGATAGCTTTGTCCACAAAGATGTAGAGACTCTGGAGAAATATGTCCACCCTTCGGTGCTGGAAAGTGTTCAGGCCCAGGTCTCTGTATACAGTGACTCCCTGTGGCAGGTTTTTTGGCAGGATGGAGACCTGCTTTTCGAGCACTATAATGTTGATGAAGCTGTAATCAATGGTGATGAAGCCGTTGTCACTGTCTACTATGGACCCGGCCTCATCCAGGCCGACGACTTCCTCCTGCGTCGGGAAGGGCGGAATTGGAAGGTCTATGACGTAAAGGATTAATTCAATATTATAAATTCAGCGATGATGGGGAGAGCTAACCCAGCCTTTGTTCCCAGAGAGCCGGTGGCAGGTGAGAACCGGCAACAAAGGGGGAAGCGTACACCCCGGAGTTCCGCACCGAAAGGCGTGTCCCGGTAGGCTGCGGCGGCAGCCCCGATAAAAGCTAAAGAGCGGGCCGCCCCTGGGGCGGTCAAGCAGGGTGGTACCGCGGGAATCATACTCGTCCCTTATGGGGGCGAGTTATTTTTGTTAAAGAAAGAGAGGAATAAGCAATGACCAAGGATGCATTAAAAGTTCTGGAGGAAAGGGGCCTGGTAAAACAGCGCACCCATGAGGAACCGCTGCTGAAACAGCTGCAGCAACCCACTACATTTTATATTGGTTTTGACGCCACCGCCGAAAGCCTCCATGTGGGACATCTGCTGCCGATTATGGTCATGGCCTATATGCGCCGCTGTGGCCATCACCCCATTGCCCTCCTAGGCGGAGGAACCACCATGGTCGGCGATCCCAGCGGCAAGACCGAGATGCGGCAGATGTTGGCTGTCGAAACCATTGCCGCCTACACCAAGGCCATCGGCAATCAAATAAGGGCGATCATGGATGTAATCCCCGGCCCGGAAGTGACCATGGTAAACAACGCCGACTGGCTCCTTAAGCTCAACTACATTGAGTTTCTGCGGGAAGTGGGGGCGCACTTTTCTGTCAACCGCATGTTGACGTACGAATGTTTTAAAATCAGGATGGAGCGGGGCTTATCCTTTTTGGAGCTCAATTATATGCTCCTCCAATCTTACGACTTCCTCACCTTGTTCCGCAGGCATGGCTGCAGGCTGCAGATTGGCGGTGACGACCAATGGTCCAATATCATCTCGGGGGTGGACCTCATTCGGCGCCTGGAACAGGAGGAGGCTTATGGCCTCACCATTCCCCTGTTAGAGACTGCTGACGGCAAAAAGATGGGCAAGACCGAGGCCGGTGCCGTATGGCTCAATCCCTCCCTCACCTCGCCCTACGAGTTTTTCCAGTACTGGCGCAATACCCACGACAAGGATGTCAACCGCTTCCTCAAGTTCTACACCTTCCTGCCAGTAGAAGAAATTGATGTCCTGACGGCAAAAGAAGGTCAGGAAATCAACGCTGCCAAGGAGCGCCTGGCCTATGAGGTGACAAAACTGGTCCACGGAGAAGAGGAGGCTGTGCAAGCAAGGAAAGCTGCCCGGGCATTATTTGCCGGCGGCCAGGAGGCAGGAGCCATCCCCACCACCTGTATCAAGGGCCACCGCCTGGAGGCCGGCATCAACATCGTCGACCTGCTGGTGGAGTGCGGCCTGGTGGCCAGCAAGAGCGAAGGCCGGCGCCTCATTCAGCAAGGAGGACTGACAGTAAACGAGCAGCGTATCGGGGATATTCAATTAGTAGTGGACAGCAGTTTTCTTGAGGGGGGCAGGATTGCCCTGCGCAAAGGGAAAAAAGACCACCATCATGTTGTTTGCGGATAGTTGCCAGAAGAAGGTTTTTCTTCCGCGCAAGCGAATTATAAAGTAAAGAACAGGTTTATATTTCAGGAGGGAAAAAAGTGACACAAGTAAAAAAAAGCGGAGTCCCTGCCCGGCAGGAGATCCCACAGGAATTCAAGTGGGATTTGGAGTCTGTCTATGCAACTGATGAGGAATGGGAAAGAGATTTTGCCGCAGTCAAGGAACTGGCGGAGAAGATCAAGGGTTATTCCGGCCGTTTAGGGGCTAGTGCCGGGACTCTGCTGGAATGTTTGAAGCTGAGGGATGAAATCATGGTCCTGGGCTCCCAGGTCATTGTCTTTGCCAATTTGCGCCGTGACGAAGATACCAGCAATGCCAAGCACCAGGGCATGGCTGACCGGGCTGGCTCTCTGGGGGTTGTGCTCAATACAGCTGTTTCCTTCATCGAGCCGGAACTGTTGGGCCTGGAGGATGGGGTCGTCAGCGGTTTCTTGAAAGAGGAACCGGGCCTAGATGAATACCGGCACTATTTGGATAATGTCCTGCGCCAAAAACCGCATACCCTCAGCCCCCGGGAGGAGCAGTTGCTGGCTATGGCGGGAGAGCTGGACGATGCTCCCTACAACATCTTCTCGATGCTCAATAATGCAGATATGCGCTTCCCGGAGATCAGGGATGAAGAGGGCGAAAAAGTTGAGCTTTCCCACGGCCGTTATATCAAGTTCATGCAATCCCCCGACAGGCGGGTGCGCAGAGAGGCCTATGAGGCCATGTACACCACCTATGGCAATATCAAAAATACCCTGGCCACCAGCCTTAACAGCAAAATTAAGGGAGGCATGTTCTTTGCCCGGGCCAGGAACTTTGCCAGCGCCAGGGAGGCCGCCCTTTTTACCGATAATATCCCCGTCAGCGTCTACGACAATGTCGTCGACACCATCAACGCCAACCTGGAGCCCCTGCACAGATATGTAAGCCTGAAAAAGCGCGTGTTGGGCCTGGAGAAAATTGCCATGCACGACATCTACGCACCTTTGGTGTCTGAAGTGAAGATGGAAGTACCCTTTGCCAAGGCCAGGGAAATGGTCCTCGCTGCCCTCGCCCCCTTGGGTGAGGAATATGTGCGCGATGCCAGCAAGGCCTTTACTGAAGGCTGGATTGATGTCTATGAAAACAAAGGCAAGCGCAGCGGCGCCTATTCCTGGGGGAGTTATTCCACTAAACCCTTTATGCTCCTGAATTATGACGATACCCTCAATGATGCTTCCACCCTTGCCCATGAGCTGGGCCATTCCATGCACAGCTATTACAGCAAGACCAATTTGCCTCCTTCGACGGCACAATATCCCATCTTTTTGGCGGAAGTGGCTTCCACCCTCAATGAAGCCCTCCTCAATGATTACTTATTGAAAACCACTGAGGACAAGCAGAAGCGTCTGTACATCATTAACGAGTACCTCGAGACAATCCGGGGCACTGTCTACCGACAGACCTTGTTTGCAGAGTTTGAAAAGGAAATTTACGCCCGCAGCGAGGCCGGCCAGTCCCTGACCAATGAAGATTTCAGCAACCTGTGGCTGGAACTCAACAAAAAGTACTACGGGCCGGAGATGGAAGTGGACGACCTCATCGGCCTGGAATGGGCAAGGATTCCCCATTTCTACTACAATTTCTACGTCTACAAGTATGTCACCGGATTCGCCGCCGCCACCTGCCTGGCGCAAAATGTCCTTGCCGGCGATGAGGAGGCAACGAAGCGCTACCTGCAATTCCTCAAGAGCGGCGGTTCCGATTACCCCCTCAACATCCTGAAGACTGCCGGCGTGGACATGACGGAGCCCAAGCCCCTGGTCACCACCCTGGAAGTATTCTCAAAACTGCTGGCTGAGTTAGAGGAACTGCTGTAAGCCTGGGAGGAGGTTGGCCGTGAAACTGCTGGAGAATCCTGAGGTCCGCTATGGACCGTTGCCGAGAATTGAGGCGGCACAGAACCTTCTGGAGCCCCGTCCCGACCTGCAAGTGTATGAGGGGGCTATGGAATATCTCGAGCTCCACATCAACCGCATAAAGGAGTGCTATCAAACCCTGCAAACAAAGGATAGAGGGTTTTGGGCATTTTCCCTGAGACTTCAGGCCAAGAAGGCATTTACCAATACCACTCGCGCCCTGAGGATGATCATGGTTTTTCATCAGGAAAATCCCTTCGTCCTCAACCAGATGGCCATAAGGATTAAAGAAGAGTTGGAGGAGGATACCCCATTGGCTCCCCATTACCACTACCTTCTCCGCCTCTTAAAGGAGCTGGGCAGCCGGGAAGCCCAGTAATTTGGGAAAGGGGGATGTTGATGGAAAGGGCCCTGAAACTGGCAGGGGACACCCTCCGGGAATTCGTCCGCTTTGCTTCCCCATACTGGCCTGTGTTGGCTGTACTGATTGCAGTGTACTTGGCGGCAATTATTCTGCGCCGGCGGAAAGCTCCTTCCGCTCCCGGCAGCAATGCCGCCGTCCTGGACTACTTTTTTCGCCAGGGCTATGAGGTGGAAAAGGTGCTGTTTCAGGGGCGCATGGGCGCGGAATACACCTTGTCCCGGCTGGGGGCGAAGACATACCTCCATATCAAGTGGTGGCGCAAGCCTATCGATGAGCGCTCTGTCATGGCGGTCAGTGAAGCCATGAGCAGGATGAACTGTGAATTTGCCATCCTGGTCAGCAAGGAGGGCTTTACCAGAAGAGCGCGCCGCCTGGCCATAGATTTAGGTGTGTGGCTGTGGCGATTCAACCGGGTGGAACCCGAACTGGAACGCCTGGCCGACGGCATTCCCGAGGGGATGAAAACTGCCGCCGCCACAAAAAACCGCAGTCAATGATACTGGAACAGCTTGCCCAATAGTCCAATGCCTTACGCCCTGTACTGCACCGGCGGGTGCAGTGCAGGGCATTATTATTCCTGTCAATGCCGGGGGAATGGTATAATAAAATGGGAGGGGGTAGTATGGAGAGGACGCTCTTGGTGGGCCCCGGCGGGGCCGGGAAAACCGAGAAACTGTGGCAGTACTACAGCGACCTGGCTGGAAAAGACTGCACTGACTCAATCCTGGTGTTGTTGTGGAACGCCCGGGATGTTCGGGACTGGCGGGAGCGGGTGGATTTTCCCTGGGCTGGTCCCATACATGTGTATACATACTTTGGCTGGGTGCAGCGGGAGATCCGGCGCTGTTGGCCGCGCCTGGAACCCTGGGGCAAGATGTGGCTGGAGCCGGAATTCCTGACGGTGGAGACCAGCCAGTTTGCTATGCTCAGGCATATCCAAGCCAGGCAAGGGGATTTTGCCGGCCTCGTCACCAGCCCTGAGCGCCTGGCGATTCAGCTGGGCAGTTGTTTGGTCCTGGCCAGCCTTAATGGCATACCCTTTTCCGACATCGGCAACCGCCTGGCGGCGGCAATGCCGGCAAAAGACAGCAAGATATTCGCTTCTGCTCAGGAAATCCTCGACAGTTATATTGCCGAAGCGGAAAAGACGGGGACCCTGGACTATGGCCTGGCAGTTTCCCTGTACCGCAGCTTGCTGGAGGAGCCCTGGTACCGCCGGGAATTGCGGCAGTTTAAGCATCTGCTGGCCGACGATGTCGATGAACAGTCCCCTGCCGCCCACGATTTAATCGCCGTGTTTCTGGAGCATGTCGACCGGGCAGTGCTTACTTTCAGCACCGACGGCGGCCACGCGGGTTTTTTCGGGGCCGATGCCCCGGGAGGGTGGCAGCGGTTTGGCGATGTCGGCAAGATTGTGCCGGTGCGCCCCCGCCGGGGCCTGGGGGCAGGCAGGGCAGTGTATACCAGCATCCTCAGGGGCATTGCTCCCGTTCTTCCCCGGAGGCGGCCGAAGATTGAGCTCATTCACGAAGATTTGCGCAGCGAACTCCTGGAGCGAACAGGGGAAAGGGTGATCCGCCTCCTGGGTGAGGGGGTGCCTGCCGCTGAAATCGCTGTCATAGCGCCTCTGGCAGATAAAGTCCTGGAGCACACCCTGGCCTTGCATCTCAAAGAGGCGGGGGTGCCCCTCAATGTGCTCACCAAGAACCGGCGCCTCATAGACGAACCCTATGTCCGCGCCATGATGACCCTGGCCCTTTTGGCTCACCCCCAGTGGCAGCTGGATTGGGGAGTGCCTGACCTGGCTCAGTCTCTGCAGCTGTTGCTGAAGCTGGACCCAGTGCGGGCCTGGCTGCTGAGTCGGCAGGTCCGGGGCTGTGAATTAGCCCCTCTGGAGCTGTGGCAGCGGGAGCGGGTTGGTTTCCGCGCTGCCCAGGGTTACGATCTCCTGCGGCAGTGGCTGGATGACTACCGCCAGGGGCCCGAGGCCCCCATTGATATATTCTTGCAGCGGGTATTCGGCGAGCTCCTTTCCCGGCTGCCTCCTGCCCGGGACGATCTGGTGGTCTGCCGGCAGTTGCTGGCCTCTGCCCGCAAGTTCCGCAACACCACCCGGCGCCTGGACCTGGGCGCCGATGCTGGCGCCGCCTTTATCCGCATGCTGTCGGCAGGTACGGTGGCGGCGGAATCGCTGCTGGAGCCAGCCAACCGGGAGCGGGCAGTGATTCTGACCACGCCCTATGCCTACATCTCGGGGCACTTGTCCTCTGCAGTGCAGGTATGGATGGACTGTACCGGCAGGCGCTGGTTTCAGCAGGACGTGCGGGAGTTGCTTAACCCCCATGTCCTCAGTGCCCGCTGGCCCCGGGGAGAAATCTGGAGCGATGAATACAACCAGTCTGTCAGCCTGCAAAACGGCGCCCGGGTGGCGAGAGCCCTGCTCCGCCGCTGCGGCAAACACCTCATTGTTGCGGCAGCAAATGTCGACAGTCAGGGATTTGAGCAGGACGGGCAATTACTGGCGGCCCTTTATGGGGCCTTGGTGGGAGAGGAGGAGAAAGATGCGCTATCGGCCGGGACAAGATGAAGTAGCGGCGTATACAGGGGGAATGCTGGCAGTTCCTGCCGTTCCCGGAGCGGGGAAGACGACGGTGCTTTCCTGGCTGGCGGCGCGAATAATCAGTGAAGGCCTGCCCCGGGGCGCCAAGGTCCTGGTGGTTACAGTGATGAACTCGGCGGTGGCGAATTTTACCCGCAAGATCGGCGACTGGCTGGAAAAGCGGGATCTGCCCCGGGGGGTAGGATTTGAGGTCCGAACCCTTCACTCTTTGGCTTTGCAAATTATTCGCCAGCGTCCCGACGCCGCCTTGTTGCGGGATGATTTCGCCATCCTCGATGGCGGCTATCGGGACAGGCTGGTGGAAGATGTGGTTGACAGCTGGATTGCCCGCAATCAGCAGCGCTGGCTTACAGTCCTGAAAGTAAACGAATCTCACCCCCTGTATCAACAGGCCCTGCAGGGCTGGCGCAACCGCACTGTGGACATGGGCAGGGAGATGATCCGCCGCTTTAAGGCCCTTGGCATCAGTCCCTCGCAGGGAGCAGAGAGAGTCAGGGAAGACAATTTCTACGCCTGGACGGTGGAGTTTTACCGGGAGTACCAGGAGCGGCTGGCCAGGCTGGGGATGGTGGACTTTGATGACCTCTTGCTGCGGGCCTGGCGCCTGGTGGAGGAAGATGCAGAACTGGCCCAAAGGCTGTCCTCTGCCTGGCCCTATATCTTTGAAGATGAGGCTCAGGATTCCAACCCCCTGCAGCAGGCCCTGCTGCTGAAACTGGCGGAGGGCAGCGGCAACCTGGTGCGGGTGGGAGATTCCAATCAGGCGATAATGGGGACCTTTACTGATTCTGACCCCAACTTATTCCGGGACTATTCCCGCCGGGACGATGTGCGCACTGTGCCCATGCTCCACTCTAACCGCAGCAGCGTTGACATCATCGACCTGGCCAATGGCCTGGTCAGCTGGAGCTGCAATGCCCATCCTGTCCCTGCCTGCCGCAGGGCACTGGAGCCTACCTATATTAAGCCCGTCGCCCCGGATGATCGTTTCCCCAATCCCACCGCCCCGGGATACACTTTGGCGGTGCGGGGTTACAAGGACTTCGACGAGGAGCTGCAGGAAGTCTGCTCCCACGCTGCAGGCTATGTCCGGCGCAATCCAGACAAGACGGTGGCCATCCTCGCCCCCACCAATCAGATGGTTGCCGATTACCGGCAAGTGCTGGCGGAAATGGAAGCCCCTTATTACGAAATCTGCCAGTATCCTGCCGAGCGGCGCAAGACCATTGACGACCTCAGGGCCATCCTCAGCTTTCTGGCCAATCCCGGGGACAATGGCCTGTTGGTGGCTGCCCTGGAGCGATTGGTACCGGAGTTGACAGACTTTGCCCCCATCCGGGGGTACCTGGAAACTGTGCCGGTGGAAGAACTGCTCTTTACCGAGGGCAGCTGGCCCCAGAGCCTGCGGGATTTTGATCTCTGGCTGGAGGTGCAGCGGGAACTGGAGCGACTGAAATTGTGGCTGGAGGGGGTGCACCTGCCCCCAGATATTTTGGTGCTGGAGATTGCCAATGACCTGGGGCTGCAGCAGGAGGAGCTGGCCCTGGCCCAAAAAATAGCTGTCGACATCAAGCAGTGGCTGGCCCTTAACCCCAATTGGCGCCTGCCCAAGGTGGCTGAGGAAGTGGGCAGAATGGTCAACAGTTTCCTGGGGGCAGCCAATGTCTTCTTTGACCGGGGGGGATACAGCCCCCAGCCGGGAGTGATAAACCTGGTCACCGCACATCGGGCCAAGGGCCTGGAATGGGACACCGTCTATGTCGTCAGCGTCACCAGCAATGACTATCCCGGCCGGCTAACAGATAAAATCCGGGCGGAATACGGCTGGCTGCCGGAGGATATTCTTAATCCCGTGGCAGTGGCCCGGTCGGAAATGGAGGGGATGGACACTGCCGCCGCCATTGTCGCCGCCCGGGAAGAACTTCTATGCGAGCGCTTGCGCCTGTTGTATGTGGCCATTACCCGGGCCAGAGTCAATCTGTTGCTGACCTGGCATAAAAAAGGAAGGTTTAGCCGGCAGAGTCCCGCTTTAGCCCTTAAGGAACTGGAGAGAATTATGGAGGTGAAGGCCGGTGCCCAGTGAACTGGAAAAACTCTGGTTCAGCCAGGCAGCCCTCTCAGCCTGGCAGAACTGCCCCTTAAAGTTCAAGTATCGGTATATAGACGGCCTCTACTGGCCCCTGACTGTGGAGGGGAAGGTCAGCGAGCACATTGAAATGGGGAGAAAGTTTCACCTCCTGGCCCAGCGGCACTTCAGCGGTGGCGGGGCAGGGCCTGTTCCGGGAGAACCGCTGTTGGCAGGCTGGTTGGCCCGGTTGCAGGAGCACTTCCCCCTGACTGATGCCGAGGAGTATTTGCCGGAGTATGAACTGCGCGGGGCAAAAAATGGCCTGCGTCTGCTGGCTAAGTATGATTTATTAGTAATCGCCCAGGATAAAGTGACTATTTACGACTGGAAGACCGATGAGCGCCCTCCCCGGGCTGCATTTGCTGCTTCCCCCCAGACCCGGCTGTACCTGTACCTTCTCAGCAGCTCGGGGTTCTATCAGGGAGAGCCGGAACAGGTGGCCATGGTCTACTGGAACCCCAGGTTCCCCCAGGAGCCTTTGCGGGTCAGCTATTCGGCCAGGCAATGCCAGGAGGATGGAGAGTGGCTGCAGCGGCTCATTGCTGAGATCTTGAGCACCAGTGCTTTTCCCACCACCAGCAAGGAAAAGAACTGCCGTTTTTGCGAATACCGGCCTGTCTGCCACGGCCAGGGCCTGGAAGAAATCCAGGAGGATTTGTTGGAACTGGAAGAGGTGGATTGGGAGCAAATCCAGGAAATTGCCCTCCAGGGGGTGAATTTGCCTTGAGCCTGCGGGTCAAGTTGCCCTCCGAGGGGCTGGTGCCCCCGGAAATGGTGCTGTGGGCGGGAGGCAGTTCCCGTCTGGCAGCAATTTTCTTCAATCGGGGCATAACCAGCCAAGAGGAGATTGAACATATTCTCAATCCCCTGGCCCGGCCTGAGCCGGACTTAAGTTCTTACCCTCCCCTGGCCCAAGCCGTTGCCCGCATCGAGGCTGCCCTGGCAAAGGGGGAGAAGGTGGCCGTCTACGGCGATTATGATGTCGACGGCATCACCGCCACCGCCTTGCTGGTCACTGCCCTGGAGAGGTTGGGGGCAGAGGCGGACTGGCATATTCCCCATCGCTTCAGCGAGGGCTACGGCATGCACTCTGGCCGGGTGCGGGCCCTGGCCGAGGCGGGAGTGAATTTAATCATTACCTGTGACTGCGGCATCAGCAACCATGCTGAGATTGAGTTGGCAGGGAAGCTGGGGATGGATGTGGTGGTCACCGACCACCATCTGCCGCCGCCGGAATTGCCGGCGGCAGCAGCAGTGCTCAACTTAAAATTGCTTCCCCCGGGGCATCCCTCCCGGGATTTGCCGGGAGTGGGGACGGCCTTTGTCCTTGCCCGGGAACTGCTGCGCCGGCAGGGGCAGGAGGCAGATGACCTTCTGGATTTAGTGGCTTTGGGGGTAATTGCGGATGTAGTCCCCTTGCTGGGACACAGCCGTCAGCTGTATGTCCGGGGGCTGCCCCTGCTGCAACAGGCGGAGCGCCCGGGCCTGGCTGCCCTCTTTGCCGCCGCCGGCCTGCAGCCCGGCCTGGTGGATGAAGAAAAGCTCGCCTTTCAGATTGCCCCCCGGATTAACGCTGCCGGCCGCCTGGACACAGGCAGCATCGGTGTAAAATTGTTGCTGGCCGGGGATGCGGCGGCAGCGGAACCCCTGGCCCAGGAGCTCAACTGCCTCAATATCCTGCGCAAAGAACTGGGCACCAGAATCCTGGAGGACATTGAGGTGGAAGACCAGGCCGTTATTGCCTATAATCCCGATTGGCATCAGGGAGTTATCGGCATTGCCGCAGGCCAGATCAGCAGCCGCTACCAGGTTCCGGCAATACTGATGACGGCTGGCGGCGATGGCAACATCGTCGGTTCCTGTCGCTCGCCGGAGGGGATAGATATATACAAGGTCCTGACAGCCTGCAGCGAGCATTTGTTGAAATTTGGCGGCCATCCTGCTGCCGCAGGCTTTTCCCTGACGGGGGAGAAGCTGGAGTCCTTTTGCCAGGCCGCCCGGCAGGCAATTGCCCGGGAAATGGAGGGCTGGACCCGGCCGGAACTGGCTGCCGACCTGGTGGTCCAGGCGGGAGATATTACTCCCGATTTGGTGGCAGAGCTGTCCGCCCTGGCCCCTTGCGGCGAAGGCAATCCCCGCCCCCTATTGTTTTGCAGGGGCTTGGCGGTAAAGAGCATTCGACCTGCCGGGTCGGGAAACATCCTTACCCTGGGAGACCGCTGGCGCAGCTTTGCCGCCGGTTTCTGGGAGGGGGGGCCTGCCCCGGAGCCTGGGGGCAGCATTGGCGGGGTCTTTACTGTTGCCCAGGATTATTACCGGGGGGAGAAGTCGGTGATGGCCACCCTGAAAGCATGGTGGCCCGGCGATGAGCCCCCGGTGGTGCTTGTTCCCGGCTTTCGCTATGAAGATATGCGGGGGCTTCCCTGGCGCCATGTGTTGCGGGAATTTCCCCACGGGGCAGTCTACAGGGAGGGCAGCAAGTGGCAGGAGCACCCGGGCAATACCCGGGTGAATATTGAGCCTGCTGCTGTGCTTGTGCTCCTGACCCCCCCGCCCTCGCTGGCAGTGCTGCGTCAAATCCTGGCTTTTGCCGACCCGGAAACAGTGGTGCTGGGATTTTCCCCTGACGAGCCCAGGGATTTCCTCCCTGATTTCCTTGGGGCCCTGAAATACATTCTCAACCGCCAGGGGGGGATTGTCCCCTTGTCTCCTCTGGCAGCGGCTCTAGCCCAGACTGAAGAGACAGTCCTTGCAGCCCTGCGCCTCCTCGCTGAGTCGGGGATTATTGACTTTGAACTGATAGAAGGCAGACTTATTCTCGCCAAGGGAGCCGGAACCGCAATTAAAGCCGGTCCCCGGCGGGACAGATTGCGGCTGCTGCTGGAGGAGACTGCCGCCTTTAAAAAATGGCTGTACAAGGCAAATCTCGAAGAAATTAAAAAAATCAAAGTATAATTGGCGAGATTTGCCCTTGACTAATCCCCAATGGTGATGCTAGGGTTGTAATTATGCAAGGGAGGTAATCTCATGAAAAAAGTTGCCGTTTTTGTTCTCATTTCCTCTCTGATACTTGGGCTGGTCGCATGTGACAAGACCCCTACAGGTCCGGTTGCAATTGTCAATGGAGTGGAGATAACCCGGGAGGCCTTTGCCTCGGAATTGGAATATGATTTGGAATATTACACCAGCCAAGGGATGGAGCTGACTGACCAGGAACTTGCGGAAGTGAAGCAGATTGTTGTCGATCGCCTCATCAATACCCATTTGCTGAAAGAAGCGGCCCTTAAGGCTGGAATCAATGCCGACACCGTCGATGTCGATGGAGAACTGGCAGCGATAATGGAGAGCTTTGAGGATGAGGCTGATTTTGCCCAGGCCCTGGCAGAAGCAGATTTTACCCTGGAATCCTATAGACAGGTACTGGCAGATATGCTGATGATTGAAGCCCTGTTTGAGCAGGAGCTGGAGCTCAGCAAAATTGAGGTGGAAGAAGAAGCCATCGAGGCTATGATTGCTTCCTACCTGGAGTACTATGAGGAAGATGATACCGACGAGGAAGAGCTCAGAGAATATGCCATCTATGTTCTCAAAGAGAGAAAAATTGAGTCGCTGCGCCTCGAATACCTCGAAAAGCTGCGCGGGGAAAGCGATATCGAATACCTGGATTTCTAGTTTCAGGAGCTGATTTATTTGGATAAGCCTGTCAGCTGGAAAACCTTGTCCTCTTCTTATCTGTTAAAGCACCCCTATCTCAGTGTGCGCAGGGACTGTCGAGTTGCACCCGGTTTCCCGCGCCATGATTTTTTCATCCTCGAGTTTCCCGACTGGGTCAATATTGTGGCCGTTACCGACGACAATAAGGCAATCCTCGTCCGCCAATTTCGCCATGGCCGGGAAGAAATTACCCTGGAGATTCCCGGCGGGATAGTGGACCCTGGGGAAAAGCCCAGGCTGACAGCTGCCCGGGAGCTGGCAGAAGAAACCGGCTTTATTGCTGAAGACCTCCAACTTCTTTCTGTGGTCAGCGTCAATCCCGCGATTCAGAACAACTGCTGCCACCTGTTTTTAGCCACGGGTTGCCGCAAAGGGGGGGAGCAGGCTCTGGACGGATCGGAATCGATTTCGGTGGAGCTGGTGCCCCTGGATGACCTTCCCGGGCTTATGGCCACGGGACAAATCCATCATTCCCTGAACTGCCTGGCTCTAAATCTGGCCCTGAGCAAGCTAACCGCCTGAGGCGGTTTTTTTGCATTTGCCTAGGCACTGGCAGCGGGCATATCTCATAGGTTGGTAGGGGAGCTAGAATTCTGTGAGGAGGATTAAGAGTATGGACAACAAGTATGTGGCAAAGAAAGGGGAGAGCCTGTACCTCATTGCCCGCAGTCGGGGCATGGACGTGCGGCAGCTGGCTCAGGCCAATCCCGGTGTCCAGAATGTCTTTGATGATCTGGAGAACCAGGAAGTAGTCTTTCCGTCACAAATCTGCCCGAACGGTTTTCTCTATACCATCCAGGCAGGGGACACATTTTTCCTGCTGGCCCAACGCTTTAACACTACGGTAGCTGCTATCCAGCAGGCCAATCCCGCTGCTGACCCCAACAACCTCAGGATTGGCCAGGTCATTTGTATTCCCCAGGCAGGACCGCCGGCCTGTTCCGGTTTTCTCTATACTATCCAGCCAGGAGACACGTTTTTCTCTTTAGCCCAGCGCTTTGGCACCACAGTGAATGCCATCCAGCAGGCCAATCCCGGCGTCAACCCCAACAACCTGCAAATTGGCCAGGTCATCTGCATTCCCCAGGCGGCGCCGCCGGCTTGCTCCGGTTTTCTCTATACCATCCAGCCAGGA
>JAAYHI010000011.1 GCA_012727415.1 Bacillota bacterium | reverse complement strand
CTGCCTGATTCCCAGGCTGGTAACCGGCCAGTTTGACCCCACAACCCAGAAGGCAGTGTGGCCTTCCACCGGCAACTATTGCCGGGGAGGAGCCTATGAATCTGCCCTCTTGGCCTGCGAATCCATTGCCATTCTGCCCGAGGGCATGAGTAAGGAGCGCTTTGACTGGCTTGCTCAAATTGCAGGCGAAATTATCCCCACTCCCGGCACCGAGAGCAATGTCAAGGAAATCTTCGACAAGTGCTGGGAGCTGAGAGAGACCAGGGATAATATCGTCATCTTTAACCAGTTTGATGAGCAGGGCAACTACCTGTGGCACTATGAGGTAACCGGCAGTGCCATGCTGGAAGTGCTGGCCGAGGCCATGGAAAGCAAGGATCGATTTGCGGGCCTGGTGGTAACCACCGGCTCCGGCGGCACTATTGCCAGCGGCGATCGCCTCAAGCAGGCTTATCCCTACAGCAAGATTGCTGCCGGGGAAGCCTTGCAATGCCCCACCCTCCTGAACAACGGCTTTGGCGCACACCGCCTGGAGGGCATCGGCGACAAGCATGTGCCCTGGATCCACAATGTTCGCAACACCGACATGGTCATCGCCATTGATGACAACGACACCATGGCTGTAATGCGGCTGTTTAACGAACCCGAGGGCAAGAAGTACCTGCAGAGCCTTGGCGTCAATGAGGAGTTTATCGAGAAGCTGCCGCTCCTCGGCATTTCCAGCATTGCCAACCTCTTGGCCTCCATTAAGTTCGCCCGCTATTATGAGCTTACCGACAAAGACGTTGTGATGACAGTCTTTACCGACTCTATGGAGATGTATGGCTCCCGCCTGGAAGAACTGGCTGCCGAGGCCCCTTACAGTTCAGTGCAAGCGGCGGTGGATTACCACCACAGCTTAGTGGGGCAGCGCACTGACAACCTGCTGGAGCTGTCCTATGTAGAACGCCAGCGCATTCACAACCTCAAGTACTATACCTGGATTGAGCAGCAGCAGCGAGAACTGGATGAACTAAATGCCCAGTGGTACGACGATTCCTACTGGGTAAGCATCCAAAAAAAAGCCTCCGAAATTGACCGCTTAGTGAATGATTTCAACAAGCGCACCGGATTGTTGGCTGAGTTGTAAATTTCCTGAAAGGATGAGCGCCCATGCGCTATGTTAAAGACTTGTACTGTAACAGTTGCGGCGAGAAGTATTCCCCTGATCCCGACCGCTACCTTTGCTCCTGCGGAAGCCTTCTGGAGGTCCGCTATGATTACCAGCTTTTGCGGCAGGAATGGGACAGGGACTCCCTGGCTGATAACAGCGACTACAGCATGTGGAGGTATTTGCCCTTGTTGCCGGTAGGGCCCTTCAGCAGGCGTTCTCCCCTGCGCACCGGCTGGACTCCCTTGTATAAGAGCGGGGCTCTGGCCCGGGCAATGGGTTTGCAACAGCCGGTCTGGGTGAAGGACGACGGCGTTAACCCCACCGGTTCTCTTAAGGACCGGGCCTCTGCAGTGGCAGTAGTCAAGGCGGCTGAGGCCGGCGCCAGGGTTGTGGCTTGTTCCTCCACCGGCAATGCAGCCTCCTCCTTGGCAGGCAATGTCGCTTCCCTGGGCGGCACCATGCAGGCGGTAATATTTGTACCGGCCAGGGCGCCCCAGGGCAAGGTGGCTCAGCTGTTGATCTATGGAGCCAAGGTCATTTCTGTCCAGGGAAATTACCGGGATGCCTTTGAGCTTTCTGCCGCCGCCATCGAGCGCTGGGGCTGGTATAACCGCAATGCCGCCATCAATCCCTACCTGGTTGAGGGCAAAAAGACTGTGGTTCTTGAACTGGCGGAACAGTTGGCCTGGCAAATGCCTGACTGGCTGGTCCTGTCAGTAGGGGACGGCTGCACCATTGCCGGTGCCGGCAAAGGCCTTCAGGATCTTAAGGAATTGGGATTCATAGACAAGGTCCCCCGTCTGCTGGGGGTACAGGCCTCTGGCTGCGCGCCTATTTACCACGCTTTTTGCAGCGGCAGTGAGCTCATTCCCGCCGAAGAAAATACTCTGGCGGACAGCATTGCCGTCGGAGTGCCCCGCAACCCTCATAAGGCCATGTGCCAAGTGCGCAATTCTTTGGGCAATATGGTGACGGTGAGCGATGATGAGATCCTTGCAGCCATGAGGCTGTTAGGCCGCACCTGTGGCGTCTTTGCCGAGCCGGCGGCGTCTGCTGCTGTAGCCGGGTTGGCCCGGGCTGTAAACCAAGGCCTGGTGGAAAAGGACAGCCAGGTGGCTGTAATTTCCACCGGCAATGGCTTAAAGGATATTGCCAATGCTCTCAAGGCCGCCGGGGAACCCGTGCGGGTGGCCCCGGATATTGACCAGTTAGCAGGGATTATTGAGGAGGGGTGAGTATGGACGGGGGAAAAATGGGGCAAAGGATTAGAGAGAAGCGGAAGGAACGGGGATTAAGCCTCAAGAGCCTCGCCAAAGCAATAGGTAAGACCCCTTCTTTTCTCAGCCAGGTAGAAAGGGGCTTGGCTGAGCCTTCAATTACTTCCCTGCGGGATATTGCCCGGGCCCTGGAAGTGCCAATTTTCTACTTTATGCTGGACTCCCAGGACCATAACCCCGTGGTGCGGAAAGACCAGCGCAAGCGCATTTCCTTTCCCGGCTACCAGCTGACTTTCGAGCTGCTATGCCCCAGTCTCAGCCGGGAGATGGAAATCATCCAAGGGCGCCTTGAGCCCGGGGGAATGACTTGCGAGGAACCCCAGTCCCATTCCGGCGAAGAGGCAACCCTTGTGCTGGCCGGCCAGATGGAAATTCAGGTTGGCTCCGAGGTATATGTTTTAAATGAAGGGGATTGCATATACTACTACGCTTCCTTTCCACATAAGATTTCCAATACCGGCGATAAAGAGCTGATTTTTGTCTCTGCCATTTCCCCGCCAAGTTTTTAAGATTAAGACGGACCACTTGTTGCTGTGGGATTAACCTATCGCGGCCGTCATCTTTGCCGGGCCGCAGGCCCGGCATTTTGAATACAAAAGGGGGGATTGACCCATGGATACAGTTAATAAACCCGCCCGGCGGGTGGATGCCCTGGGCAAGGTGCTAGGCGAAAGCAAGTACGGAGCTGATTTGCAGTTTGAAGGAATGCTCTATGGCAAAGTGCTTCGTACTCCCTACCCTCATGCCCGCATCCTCAGCATTGACACCGACGAGGCCGCCACACTTCCGGGGGTGGAAGCAGTCTTGACTGCTGCCGACGTTCCCGGCTTGCATACCTTTGGCACCGTCGTCCCTAATCAGCAGGTTTTGGCCAAAGAAGTGGTGCGCTACCTGGGTGATGCCGTCGCCATTGTAGCGGCCGTTTCACCGGCTGTGGCCGAGAAGGCCCTCGACCTGATTAAAGTGGAGTACGAAGAGCTGGAAGCCGTCTTTGATCCCGAAGAAGCTATGGCTGAAGGCGCGCCAGTGCTCCATGAAGACGCACCCGGCAACATTGCTGCCCACCATGTCCTGGAGAAAGGCGAGGTGGAGGAGGGATTTGCTGCCTCCGACATCATCCTGGAACGGGAGTATGAGACCCAGTTGGTGGAGCATGCTTACATTGAGCCGGAAGCAGCTGTAGCTGTGCCCGAACCGGGGCGCAGAGGAATAACAGTCTACGGCTCCATTCAAAATCCCTTTTCCTGCCGCAAGGCCCTGTCACGAATGCTGGGATTTAAGCTCAACGAAATCAGGGTAATCCAGGCATTTATGGGCGGGTCCTTTGGCGGCAAGGATGAAGTCATGTCTGCTATGTGCGCCCGGGCGTCGATGTTGGCCCTGAAGACAGGAAGGCCAGTGAAGATGGTAAATACCCGGGAGGAATCTCTCCTGGAAGGGTATAAACGCCACCCCTACAAACTTAAATATAAAGTGGGTGCAACAAAAGAAGGCAAGCTCACCGCCATGAAGATCTACATCCTTGCCGACGCCGGAGCATACACAGCCCAAACTCCCTTTGTCACCTGGCGCTCTGTTGTCCAGGCAACCGGCCCCTATGAGGTCCCCCATGTGCGCACTGATGTCTATGGTGTGCATACCAACAACTGCTATACCAGTGCCTTTCGCGGCTTTGGCTCTCCCCAGATAATCTTTGCCCAGGAGTCCCTGATGGATGAGCTGGCGGAGGAACTGGGGATGGAGCCCCTGGAGCTGCGCCGGCTTAACGGCTACCGCCAGGGTTCGGTGACAGCCACCGGCCAGAAGCTGGATGAACACAAAGTCAGCCTCATGGAGGTGCTGGACAAGGCAGTGGAAAAATCCGATTATCTCCGCAAGCGCAAGGAGTATGCCAACCAGCAAGGCCGCTTCCGCAAGGGCATTGGCCTGGCATGCAGCTTCCGCGGCTGCAGCCTGGGGGCAGAGGGGGTTGACGCCACCGGTGCCATGGTTTCAGTGCAGTATGACGGCAGCGTCTACGTCTTTTCCGGCCTGGCAGAAAACGGCCAGGGCTTGCAGACGATCTTCTCGCAAATTGCCGCCGAAGAGCTGGGCATCAGCGTCGAGAGGGTGCGGTTCATGCCAACGGATACCGCTGCCATTCCTGATGGAGGCCCCACTGTTGCTTCCCGCAGCACCCTGATGGGGGGCAATGCCGTGCGCATAGCTGCCGCAAAAGTGCGGGAAACCTTATTAGGAGCAGTGCTGGGAAGGCTTAAAGCCAGTGCCCAGGAGCTGGACTGGGGCAATGACCGGATCTGGGTAAAAGATGACCCCAGCCGCTGCGTAAGTTTCGAGGAAGCTATTAATGAAGCTTGTTCCCAAGGGGAACTCCTGGCGGCCCTGGGCTGGTACAAGGCCCCGAAGGTAACCTGGGATGACCGTCACGGACAGGGGAATGCATATTTTACCTATGTCTATGGCTGCCAGGTAGCAGAAGTGGAAGTGGATACCGAGACGGGCTATACCCGGGTGCTGAAGGTCACTGCTGCTCACGACGTTGGCAGGGCCATCAACCCCGAAACTGTGCGCGGCCAGATTTACGGCGGCGTCGCCCAGGGGATCGGCTATGCCTTGTTGGAAGAAGTGCAGCAGCATGAGGGTGAGATTAAGTCCCTCAACTTTGATGAGTACCTCATTCCCGGCATCATGGATATGCCGGAAATCGAGGCGATTATTGTAGAGAACCCTGACTCCTTTGGCCCTTATGGGGCAAAGACCATTGGCGAGCCCACCCTGGAGATGACGGCCCCGGCAATTGCCAGCGCCGTGGCCCAGGCCACCGGCCGCCGGGTGCGGCAACTGCCCCTGGATCTGGAACGGGTGCTGTTGGGCCGTTCCCTGCAACAAGACCGTTATAAGAGGAGGGAAGGCGGATGTTAGAGTTTGACCTGTTCCGGCCCCAAAATTTGCAGGAAGCCCTGGACCTGTTGGCGGAATACAAGGGCTCTGCCCGGGTCATGGCAGGGGGCACTGATCTCATGATCGCCCTGCGGGCCAAAAAGGGCATGGAAAATGTGAAGTACATCATCGATATATCCCGTCTTCAGGAACTGGCCTATATCCGGGAGGGAGAGGGCCTGGAAATTGGCCCTCTGGCAACAATGACTCAGGTAGCCGAATCCCCCGTTGTCCGCCAGTGTGCTGGTGTCCTGGCTGCTGCCGCCTCGACGGTGGGGTCCCCCCAGATACGCAACCGGGGAACCATTGGCGGCAATGTGGTCAACGCCGCTGTATGCGCCGATACCGTCGCACCCCTGGTGGCTTTGGAGGCAAAGGTCAAGCTGGAGCGCAAGGGGGGAAGTCGCTGGCTGCCCCTGGACCAGTTCATTACCGGTCCTAACCGCACCCAGTTGGCGGCAGATGAATTAATGACCGGGATTGTCTTTGCAAAACTGCCTGCTAATGCCGGTTGGGGCTTTATGCGCTTGGCCCGGCGGGAGGCTCTCGCCATCGCCCGGATGAATGTGGCTGTCGTAATTAAACGCGACAGCCAGGGAAAGGTTGAAGATGCCAGCATTGTCCCGGGAGCAGTGCTCCCGCGCCCCGGCCGGGTGACGGAGGCGGAGAAGCTCTTAATTGGCACAATCCCCGATGGGGCTTTGGCCCGCCGGGCAGGGGAAGCGGTGGCTGAAGCAATGATTTCTGCCGCTGGCAGGCGCTGGTCCACCCCATACAAGGAACCGGCCATTATCGCCTTGACGGAGCGGGCCATTAAACAGGCTTTGGAGGTGGAGTGGAGATGAAAAAGCTGCCAGTTGTACTGACAGTCAATGGTAAAGAATACAGCCTGACAGTAGAGAGCAATGAGCGGCTGCTGGACACACTGCGCCAGAGATTGGGACTGACCGGCACCAAGGAAGGCTGTGGCGTTGGTGAATGCGGTGCCTGTTCAGTTATCCTCGACGGAAACCTGGTTAACTCCTGTATGGTTCTCACGGCCCAGTGCGACGGCTCCCGGGTGGAGACCGTTGAAGGGCTCGGCACTGCTGAAAAACTCCATCCCTTACAGCAGGCTTTCATCGATTATAATGCCGTGCAGTGCGGGTTTTGCACTCCTGGCATGTTAATGGCCGCCAAAGCCCTGCTGGACAAAAATCCTCACCCAACGGAAGCAGAAATTCGCCAGGGCCTTTCCGGCGTCCTGTGCCGCTGCACAGGCTACAAGCAAATCGTCGACGCTGTCAAAGCTGCCGCCGGGGAGGAAGGATAATGGCTCTCCTTATTAAAAATGCCGCCTTCATTGCCACTATGGATGATGACCGCCGTGAGCTGCGGCATCAGGACATACTCATTGAGGGGCCGGCAATTGCAGCCATTGGTCCAAACCTGGACCCCGGAATAGCGGAAGTGGTGGATGCCTCCAGGTGCTGGGTATTTCCCGGCCTCGTCAACACCCACCACCATCTCTACCAGGTCCTCACCCGCTGTGTCGCAGATATTCAAGAGGCAGAGCTCTTTCCCTGGTTAAAATACCTCTACCCAATTTGGGCAGGGCTCACCGCCGACGCCGTCTACGCCGCTGCCTTGGTGGGGATAGGCGAGTTGTTGAAATCCGGTTGCACCACCGCCGTCGATCACCACTATGTCTTCCCCCAGGGGGAGACCCGGCTCATCGACGCCGAGATTGCCGCCGCCAAAAAACTGGGCATTCGCTTTCACCCCTGCAGGGGCAGCATGTCCCTGGGAGAGGATGACGGCGGCCTGCCCCCCAATACTGTTATTCAAAGAGAAGAGGAAATCCTTGAAGACTGCCAGCGTTTAATTGACACTTATCATGATGCTGAAGATTACTCCATGTGCCGCATTGCCCTGGCCCCCTGTTCCCCCTTTTCTGTCACCCGCTCTCTGTTGGAGCGGTCGGTGGAGCTGGCCCGGAGGCACGGCGTCCTCTGCCACACTCATCTGGCGGAAACCAGGGATGAAACGGAGTTTTGCCAGCAGCAAGTGGGAATGCGCCCCCTGGAGTACATGAAAGACGTGGGTTGGCTTGGGAAGGACATTTGGTTTGCCCACGGCATCCACTTTAATGACGAGGAGCTGGATGAACTGGCGGCCACAGGCACCGGCGTTGCCCACTGCCCCGTATCCAACCAAAAGCTCTCTTCCGGCACGGCCAGGGTACCTGCCATGTTGCAGCGGGGAATCCCCGTGGGGCTGGCGGTGGACGGCAGCGCCAGCAACGACGGCTCCAACATGCTGGCGGAGCTGAAAGCCGCCTTGCTGATAGCCAAGCTGACCTGGGGCATAGATTCCCTCTCTGCCCGGGACGTATTGGCCATTGCCACCCGGGGAGGGGCTTCGCTGCTAGGGCGGCAGGATATTGGCTCCCTGGCGCCGGGGAAGGCAGCAGATATGTTCTTAGTGCGGGCAGACAGCATTGATTATGCCGGTTGCAATGACCCCATTACTGCCCTGGTAACCTGCGGCAGCAGTGAGACAGTGGATACCACCATTGTCAATGGCCGCGTGGTGGTCCGGGACGGCAATTTGCTGTCCATAGAGGAAGGAGAGATTGCCCGCATGGGCAATGCCGCAGCGCAAGAACTTATTGCAAAGGCAGGGATAGCATGAAAATACTGTATAACGGCACTGTAATCACCCTCGACCCCGCCAATCCCGTCATCCACAGGGGGGCGGTAGCAGTGAAGGGGGATAGGATTGCCGAGCTGGGCACTGAGGAGTTGCTGGACAAATATCCCCAAGCCCGGCGCATAGATGCCCAGGGAGGGCTGATTATGCCGGGATTGCTCAACACCCATATGCATGCATACAGCGCCTTTGCCCGGGGCATGGCCATCCCCGATTACAACCCCCGCGTTTTTACCGATATTCTCAAGGGACTGTGGTGGCGGCTGGACAAGCTCCTCACCCCCCGGGACAATTACTACAGCGCTTTGGTCAGCGGCATTGAGGCCATAAAGAACGGCACCACTACCCTGATTGATCACCATGCCAGTCCCTACTCTGCCGCCGGCTCCTTGGATGAGCTGGCCCGGGCCTTCAGCCAGCTGGGGTTAAGGGCAAGCCTCAGCTACGAAGTATCAGATCGGGACGGGCCGGAAATTGCCCGGGCAGGCATCGAGGAAAACCGCCGCTTTGCCCGTTGGTGCCAACAGGAAAGGCCGCCGCGCCTGGCAGCATCTTTTGGCCTCCATGCCAGCTTTACCCTCTCTGACGATACCCTGAAAGCCTGCGCAGAAGCAGCGGGAGACATCGGATTCCACGTGCATACAGCCGAGGGAATAGAGGACCGGGAGTATAATTTGCAGCATTACGGCCTGCCGGTGGTCAAGCGCCTCGACAAGTATGGCATCTGGAACCCCCGCAGCCTGGCCATTCACTGTGTCCACATTGATGACGAAGAAATGGAACTGCTGGGGCAGCGGGATGTATCGGTAATTCACAATCCCGAGTCCAACATGGGCAATGCCGTAGGCCGGGCAGATATTGCCGCCATGTGGAATCATGGCCTGCGGGTGGGGCTGGGCAGCGACGGCTACACCACCGATATGTTTGAAGGGATGAAGGTTGCAAATTTAATTCACAAGCATGGCGAAGGAGATCCCCGGGCCGGGTCCCAGGTGCCTGCAATGGCCTTTGACAATAACATTGACATTGTCTGCCGTCATTTCGGCGTCCAGACCGGACGCCTGCTGCCGGATTGGCAAGCCGATGTCATCATCGTCCAGTATAAACCCTATACACCCTTGACAGCAGATAACTGGTGGTCTCACCTGCTGATGGGGGTGTCGGGAGGAATGGTTCGCACTGTCCTCGTTGACGGCAATATTCTCATGGAGGATAGGCAGTTGCTTACCGTCGATGAGGAAGAAGTATACGCTCACGCCCGCAAACAGGCAGAGTCTGTCTGGAAGCGGCTATAAATAAACGGAGGTGACGGGATGACTACTTACTTTGCGCCGTCCACCCTAGAAGAAGCAGTAGCGTACTTGCAAGCAAACCAGACAATAAAGATTATCGCCGGGGGGACGGATTTACTGGTAGCTCACTACCAGGAGCTGGACACGCTGCCAGGACTGATGGACATCGGCAATATCGCTGAACTGAAGACCATTGCCACAGGGGAAGAAGTAGAAATTGGCGCTTTAGTAACTCATGAGGATATTGCCCGCCATCCCTGGCTGCAGCAGCATGTTCCCTTTTTAAGCCAGGGGGCGGCCCAGGTGGGAGGGCCTCAGATCCGCAACCGGGGCACTATAGGAGGTAACTTAGTCCATGCCTCCCCGGCTGCTGATGGGGCACCGCCCCTGATTGTGCTGGGGGCAGTGGTGGAACTCACCGGCTCCGCACCGGTCCAGGTTCCCCTGGAGGAATTCTTCATTGGCCCCGGCAAGACAGTGTTAGCGCCCGACCAAATTCTCACCAAAGTCAAGTTTTCCAAACCCGCAGCGAATCAAGGGGGAGCGTTCCTAAAGCTGGGCAAGCGCAAGGCCATGGCAATTGCCACTGCCAGTGTCGCCGTCTTAGTAACTGTAGATAATAATTGTTTAACCGACCTTCGCATTTGCCTTGGCTCGGTAGGGCCGGTACCCCTGCGGGCCCGCAAGACCGAGGATGTCCTGCGGGGACAGAAAGTTGACCTCCTTGACCTGGCTGCCGCTGAAAAGAAGCTGCAGGAAGAAATTTCTCCTATTGATGACATCCGGGGCAGTGCCGAATACCGGCGGCAGGCAGCGGGAGCACTGCTCAGACGGGCGCTGCAGCAGGCGATAAATAATGTGGGGGTGACACAGAATGACTAAGTATCCCCTGGAATTAACGGTCAACGGCAAGAAGTACAGTTTCGAAGTCGAGGCAGATTTGCGCCTGGTGGACTTGTTGCGGGAGAAAATGCACCTGCTGGGCACAAAGGAAAGCTGCGGTAAGGGAGAATGTGGCGCCTGTACAGTGCTTATGAACGGCAAAGCAGTGGCTTCATGCTTAGTCCTTGCCCTCCAGGCCAACGGGGCAGAGATTGTTACCGTCGAGGGTTTAGGCGGCGAGGAAGCCCTGCATCCTTTGCAGAAGGCATTTATTGAGTATGGCGCTGTGCAGTGTGGTTTTTGCACTCCCGGCATGCTCATGAGCGCAAAGTATCTCCTGGACAATAATCCCCGGCCCACCAGAGAGGAAATCCGGGCAGGCTTAGCCGGCAACCTGTGCCGGTGCACCGGCTATGTTAAGATTATCGATGCCATTGAGGCAGTTGCAGAAGGGAGGTTGGAGCAGTGAAAGGCTATGTCGGCAAGAGGATTAACAGAGTGGATGCTCTGGACAAAGTCCTGGGGAAACCGTTGTATGCCACCGACCTGCACATGGAGGGGATGCTGTATCTGAAAGTGCTGCACGCCCCCCATCCCCACGCCCTCATAAAAAAGATCGATGTCAGCAAGGCCAGAGAACTGCCTGGGGTTGTCAAGGTAATTACGGCCGCAGATGTGCCTTGGCTCAAGACCTATGGCCTGATCTTCAAGGATCAGGAAGTGCTGGTGAAAGAAAAGACCCGCTACCTGGGCGACAGGCTGGCAGTAGTGGCAGCTGAGGATGAGAAAAGCGCCCGCCAGGCTCTGAGACTTATTGAAGTAGAATACGAACCTCTGGAGGTAATAAGCGATCCCCTGAGAGCCATGGAACCTGATGCCCCCAAGATTCACGAATCGGGTCAGGTTCAGTTCGAACACCCGTATAACAAGGGCAATGTCCTCGCCATTGATCACCTGGTAAAGGGAGATGTGGAGGCAGGCTTTGCCGAAGCCGACTACATCTTCGAAAATGAATTCCGCACCCAGCATGTCGATCACGTGGCCATGGAACTGGAAGCCGGTATGGCAGTCTACGACCCTGACACTGATTGTTATACTCTGTGGGCACCCTGTCAGTGGCTCCACGACATACAGACTGATGTGGCCAGGACGCTGGGAATCCGGATGGAGCAGCTGAAGATTATCCAGCCCAGCGCCATTGGCGGTGCCTTTGGCCGTCGGGAAGATATTTCCGTCCACATCATCCTGCCTTTGATGGCAAAACTCACTGGCCGTCCGGTGAAATGGGCGATGACCAGGGAAGAATCCATGATTATCATGACCAAGCGCACTCCCTTTATCTTCAGACTAAAGACAGGGGTGAAAAAGGACGGCACCATTACCGCCTGGCAGTCAGAAGTAATCGGGGATTCAGGGGCCTATGCCTCCACCGCCGGTTCCATTGTCCATCAGGCCATGTATGTCAGCACAGGACCCTACGATGTTCCCAATGTCAAGGGAATAAGCTATACGGTATATACCAACAACACCTATACCGGGGCCATGCGGGGCTTTGGCGCCACTGAGGCCGCCTTTGCCTATGAACGCCAGATGGATTGCATCGCCCGGGATATGGGCTGGGACCCGGCAGAATTCCGCCTCAAAAACGCTTTCCGCATTGGTTCCTGCACCGCCAACGGCCAGATTCTCACCACCAGTGTCGGTACAGTAGATACCATCCTCACCGCAAGGGAGCACTTTGGCAGCAAGGGAGTTGCCAGCGCTCCCCATAAGAAGCGGGGAATGGGGATGGCGACAATTATGTTCGGTTGCGGATATGGAGAGGGCTTCCCTGACCACTCCATTGCCGGGGCCAAGGTCACCGACGAGGGGAGGATTCTCATTACATCGGCAGCTGCAGATGTGGGCCAGGGGGTCAAGACCATCATGGTTCAGATTGCCGCCAATGTCCTCAACATTCCTCCTGAGTGTATCGACCTGGCACAGAGCGATACCGCCACCACCAAGAATGCCGGTTCGACCTCAGCAACCCGTCAGACCATCTTTTCCGGCAACGCAGTAAAAATTGCCGCAGAAAACCTCCTCGGCAAGATCTTCCACAGGGCGAATGTGGAATTGGGGAGGGCGTATCCGGAACTCTCCGTCGTCGATGGCGATATTATTCTCCACGGCACCACCCGCCAGATGTCCCTGGGTGAACTGGCAAAAATAGCCCGGGAAAAGGGCGAGCCCCTTGAAGCTGAAGGCTGTTACTTCCCCCGCACCGACATTGATTACAGCACCGGCCAGGGGGATGTGGTTTATGTCACCTACACCTTTAACACCCAGTTTATCGAGGTGGAAGTGGACACCGAAACCGGCGAAGTTGATGTGCTGAGGATTGTAGCCGCCCCTGACGTGGGGCTGGCCATTAACCCTGCCAGCGTAGAGGGGCAAAGCGAAGGGGGCGCGGCAATGGGATTGGGAATGGCTCTCATGGAAGAGCAGGTATTTAAAGAGGGAGTCACAGTCAACCCCGACCTGGCAACCTATTTGATTCCTACCTCCCTGGATGTTCCTGATGTAAAGACGATTATCGTCGAAAGCGGCGATGCCTGTGGCCCCTTTGGCGCTAAAGGCATCGGGGAACCTGCCATGATTCCCACTGCCCCGGCCATCCTTAACGCCATTGAAGATGCAGTTGGCATCAGGCTCTACGATATGCCTGCCACCCCGGAAAAGGTGCTGGCAGCGATAAAAGCGAAAGACAGGGAGGTTAAGCATGAATAGGCTGGAAGTAGAATTTGCAGGTCTCAAGTTAAAGAACCCGGTAATGCCCGCTGCCGGGCCGCCAATTAAGGACGGCCCGGCGGCGGTGGCCGCCGCCAAGGGAGGAGCGGGAGCAATTGTTACAAAGACCATCTCCACTGAAGCAGCTAAAGTCCCCCGCCAGAATATGGCTGAAATCAGGGGCGGCTTTCTCAACACCGAATTGTGGGCAGAACAGTCTCCGGAACATTGGCTGGAACATGAATACCCTGTCGTCAAGGGGACGGGGCTGCCTATTATTGTAGGTCTGGGGTACACCGCCGACCAGATTGAGTCTTTGGCACGGAAGGTGGCGCCTTTTGCCGATGCCCTGGAACTGTCCACCCACTACCTGGGGGACGATCCCTCGCCGGTGGTGGCAGCTGTCAAAGCCGCCAAGAAGGCTGTGGACTTGCCTGTTTTTGTAAAGCTCAGTCCTCAAATCGACATCAAGCTCTTTGCCACCGCTGCTCAGGATGCAGGCGCCGATGGCCTGGTGCTCATTAACTCTTTAGGCCCCTGCCTGGACATTGATATTGAAACCGGGAAGTCCCTCATGGGCAGCACCACGGGTTACGGCTGGATGTCGGGACCCGCAATTCTGCCGGTGGCCTTAAGGGCGGTGTACGAGGCATACAAGCATGTGGATATTCCCATACTTGGTGTCGGCGGAATCAGCTCCGGCCGGGATGCAGTGAAGATGATAATGGCCGGAGCCACAGCCGTCCAGGTCTGTACGGCAGCCATCCTGGAAGGGCCGGGAATATACGGCAAAATTGCCCGGCAGATGGAGAAGTTCATGGAAGAGCGGGGAATTGAATCCCTGGAGGAAATCCGGGGCTTGGCTCATAAGCACCAGCGCCAGGAAGACCTGCAGCGCTGGCAGCCCAAAATCGATGCGGACCTTTGCACTGCGTGCGGCCGCTGCGCCCAGTCCTGTGTCTACCATGCCATAGAAATTGATGGGTATGCCAAGGTAGACTATGATCTCTGCGCGGGTTGCGGCTTGTGTATAACCCGGTGCAAATTCGGGGCCATTGCTCCCAAGGACAATGATTGACAGAAGCAACTGCTTGTTGGGCATGGCCCGAGGTGACATCCCTGCAGATCTTGTGTTTAAAAACGGCAGGGTGGTAGATGTATTTTCCGGCAAACTGGTGGAGGCAGATGTAGCTGTTGGCCAAGGAATCATATTGGGCATGGGCTCCTACCAGGGCAATGAGGAAATAGACCTGGAGGGTGCCATCCTCTCCCCGGGGTTTATCGATGGGCATTGTCATGTCGAAAGCAGCATGCTGGCAGTGGGAGAGTTTGCCCGCTGCCTGGCGGCCCTGGGCACCACCACTGTCTTTGCCGATCCCCATGAGATTGCCAATGTGGCCGGTCTGGACGGTATTCGCTACCTCCTGGCTGAAGGCAGCAGGTATCCATGGAACTTTTTCCTGATGCTTCCTTCCTGCGTGCCTGCTTCCCCCTGGGAAACTGCCGGTGCAGTCCTGGAGGCCCGGGATCTGGGGAAAATCAAGGACGCCCCCGGCGTCTTCGGACTGGGGGAGGTAATGAATTGCCCCGGCGTCATCCAGGGAGATGCCAACCTTTGGCAAAAGCTAAAGCTTTTTTCGGAGCGCTTTATTGATGGACATGCCCCCGGCGTAACTGGCAAAGAACTCAACGCCTACTTGCAAGGGGGCATCCGGGCTGACCATGAGGTAACAACCCCCCAGGAGGCCTTGGAAAAGGTTAGTGCCGGGATGTACGTCATGATTCGTGAGGGCTCCGCTGCCCGCAACCTCTCGGCATTGCTGCCGGCTGTGGATGAGAAGAACTTTAATCGCTTCTTCTTTGCCACTGATGACCGCCATCCCGGGGATCTCATTGCCCGGGGCCATATTAATTGGATGCTCAGGGAGGCTACAAGACTAGGAGTAGATCCCATAGATGCCATCCGTCTGGCTACCATCAATACTGCTACAGCCATGGGCGTACACAATATTGGCGCTATTGCCCCAGGACGCAGGGCGGATTTGTTGGTGCTGGAAGACCTGGTGGAGTTTAAACCCATCCAGGTTTACAAAGACGGTAAATTGGTGGCCAAGGATGGTAAAGCGTTGTTTGCCTTCCAAGCCGAAAAACCACTGCCCAAACGGATAGCCCATTCTGTCCACATCAAGGGCCTTAGCCGGGAGAAATTCATCCTGCCCCCTGCCAACGCTTATCGGGTCATTCAGCTT
Source organism: Bacillota bacterium (assembly GCA_012727415.1). Classification (GTDB taxonomy): domain Bacteria; phylum Bacillota; class Proteinivoracia; order UBA4975; family UBA4975; genus UBA4975. Next base: position 1,602 of record JAAYHI010000011.1, on the reverse strand, counting down.
ATTCCCGATCAAATCATTACGGTAGAGGGCAAAGCCTCTGCTCAGCAGGTGGCGGACTTAGCTGCCAATGACCTGGCTCTGCTGGCAGTGGTTGAGCGTCACCATGGTAGCGGCCGAGTAGGCCTGGGGCTCATTCAGGGACTAGGCTTGACAAAAGGGGCAATAGCAGCTTCTATTTCTCATGACTCTCATCATATAATTGTTGCTGGCCTCAACCCCGAGGATATTTTAACTGCCGTTGAAGCAATAGCCCAAATGCAGGGAGGCCTGGTTGTAGTTAACCAAGGAGAGACCTTGGCCAGTCTACCATTACCCATTGCTGGTCTCATGTCTGCGGAGCCTGTTGAGACCGTGGCCTCAAGAATGGAATCCTTGGAGGCCGCCGCCCAAGAGCTCGGTGTAACTGGGGACAGTCCCTTCATGACCCTGAGCTTTATGGCTCTACCAGTCATCCCTGCCCTTAAGCTGACAGACAAGGGACTTGTCAATGTAGTCCAGTTTAAGCCAGTGCCATTGGAACTGGATTGACAGATATTATAGAATTAGAAATCAGAAAGGGCCATCACCTACTTCTTATTACGTAGGAGATGGCCTTTTTACTTAGCTCCTGCCGAAAAGAGAGAACATTATGATGTTAATCTTTCCCCTGCCTTAAAAACCCAGATAAAGATAGGGTTGCAGACATTGGACATTCGTGGTAAGCTTTTATCAACTATAGTCTAAATAATTCTATTAGTCTTATCGCTTATCTTATTTCAGGAATAGTGGTAACTATGTCTTATAAGTCATGGGTAGCGACGAGGCAAGAACGAGAGGGTGGACATTTACAATGCGCTTAACTAAATGGCAGTGTACTAAACAACATGATGCATCGGATTGTGCTGCAGCAGTAATCTCTACAGTGCTGTTGAGTTATAAGCGAGAGTCTACGATTATGAAGATTAGAGAGACCATCGGCACAGACGCCTATGGCACAACGGTAAAGGGTGTTGTAGAAGGTCTAGAAAAGTTGCATTTTAATGTTAAAGCGGTAAGAACATCGGTTGATGAGCTGACCCCTAAACTCACCTATCCAGCCATAGCTCATGTTGTGACCAATGAGGGCCTTCAGCATTTTGTCGTTATCCACAAAGTCACTAAAAAAGGCAAAATCGTCGTAGCCAATCCTGCCAAAGGCGTAGAGCGTTATACCAGAGAAGAGTTTGAGAATATCTTTCAAGGGGTCGTAATCTTTATGGTCCCCACCAGTGAATTTGAAGCAACGAAAATAAAGGGTAAGGGAATGTTTGATTTATTTGTTAAACTAATTCTCCCTCAAAAGAAGCTTTTAGGCGTTATCATTTTAGCTTCGGTTTTATTAACTGCCCTTGGGATTATCTCGAGTTTCTTTGCCAAGATTGTTATGGATGAAATAATCCCATATGAACTAAAAAGGACTTTATATGTTTTTCTCATCGTCTTCGGCTTTGTCAGTCGGTCAAGCCCATTTTTGTCTGTAAAATTGCCTCTGGCAAACTCCTATTTATGCACTAATCCGGCAATCAACTTTTCCGGCTAACTCCTGTTCTTTTTTCCAAGACCAATACTCACTCATGTCAAAGT
>JAAYHI010000192.1 GCA_012727415.1 Bacillota bacterium | reverse complement strand
TCATACCCTGAATAGGTATGAACAACATACCATTTGGTCTCCAGACTGTCAGTACTCAGGAGTCTGACCCCCTTTAATCCCTTAAAATAAGGGTGAGAAGCTGCTGGTAACCAAGGTCAACTACCCAGATTATCGCGCCGACAACAGCAACAGAAATCAGGACAATAGCAGTATAGGTTGTCAGCTCGCGCCTGTTGGGCCAATGAACTTTCTTCAGATCCCGGCGAACATTTTTAAGAAAAACAAATAAATTTCTTAATAACTTCTTCATTTTTCTCCCCCTGCTACTTTGTTTCTCTGTGCACAGTATGCTGCCTGCAGAAGCGGCAGTATTTTTGCAGTTCGATTCGGTCAGGGGTGTTTTTCTTATTCTTTTTTGTCGTATAATTCCTTTGTTTGCACTCGGTACAGGCCAGTGTAATTATTACCCGCATTACCGAACACCTCCTCTTGCCTGACACAGCCGGGAATAATGTCACTTAACAAATTTATCACACCAAAGCCCCGGTTGTCAAACACTTATCTTGCGAAAAAAAGTGACCGCTTTTGCGGTCACTATAGTGTAGCTGTAACAACCCCGGATCCGACGGTGCGACCGCCTTCGCGAATAGAGAACCGCAGTCCCTCTTCAATGGCAATCGGCGTAATCAGTTCAACTTCGAGGTTGACGTTGTCACCAGGCATGACCATTTCTACCCCTTCAGGAAGGGTAATGACACCGGTAACGTCGGTGGTCCGGAAATAAAACTGGGGACGATAGCCGTTGAAGAATGCAGTATGGCGACCGCCTTCTTCCTTGGACAGGACATACACCTCAGCCTTAAACTTGGTTAAGGGCTTAATTGAACCGGGCTTGGCCAGAACCTGGCCCCGCTCGACATCTTTGCGGTCAATACCTCTGAGCAGCACACCGACGTTGTCCCCGGCTTGAGCTTGCTCCAGCTGTTTGTGGAACATTTCAGTGCCAGTGCATACAGTCTTGCGAGGAGCATCCCTGAGGCCGACAATTTCAACTTCGTCGCCGACCTTGATGGCGCCACGCTCAACACGACCGGTGACAACTGTGCCGCGGCCGGTGATGGTGAAGACGTCTTCAATGGGCATCAGGAAGGGCTGATCAACCGGGCGCTCAGGCAGAGGAATATAACTGTCAACAGCGTCCATAAGTTCGATGATCTTGTCAGCCCACTCGCTGTCTGGATCTTCAAGGGCTTTCAAAGCTGAACCGGCAATAATGGGGATTTCGTCGCCAGGGAATTCATATTCGCTGAGAAGTTCCCGGACTTCCATTTCGACCAGTTCAAGCAGCTCTTCGTCGTCAACCATATCTACTTTGTTGAGAAAAACGACGATGTTGGGCACGCCAACGTTGCGAGCCAACAAAATGTGCTCACGAGTCTGAGGCATGGGACCGTCAGCCGCGGAAACAACCAGAATCGCGCCATCCATCTGGGCAGCGCCGGTAATCATGTTCTTGACATAGTCGGCATGGCCGGGACAGTCGACATGAGCGTAATGCCTGTTCTCAGTCTCATATTCTACGTGAGAAGTAGAGATGGTGATTCCCCTGGCCTTTTCTTCAGGAGCCTTGTCAATGGTATCAAAGGCCCGTACCTCAGATAGTCCCTTCTTTGCCAATACATATGTAATGGCAGCGGTCAAGGTGGTCTTACCGTGGTCAACGTGACCGATGGTGCCAATGTTGACATGGGGTTTTGAACGTTCAAATTTCTGCTTTGCCAACGAAACTCATCCTCCTTATTGAAAACTATATTAACCATAAGCTACTGTAAAATACCTGCTCATCAAAAATGGTGGCGGCGCAGGGACTTGAACCCCGGACACTGCGGGTATGAACCGCATGCTCTAGCCAACTGAGCTACGCCGCCACGATGGAGCTCACGACCGGGATTGAACCGGTTACCTCATCCTTACCAAGGATGCGCTCTACCGTTTGAGCTACGTGAGCAGGAGAGATGCAGGTAATTCCAGTACATGTGTGGAGCTCACGACCGGGATTGAACCGGTTACCTCATCCTTACCAAGGATGCGCTCTGCCGTTTGAGCTACGTGAGCATGTTGGTTGCGGGGGCAGGATTTGAACCTGCGACCTCCGGGTTATGAGCCCGACGAGCTGCCAGCTGCTCCACCCCGCGCTGGAGCGGGTGATGGGAATCGAACCCACGTTACTAGCTTGGAAGGCTAGAGCTCTACCATTGAGCTACACCCGCAAATTTGGTGGAGAGGACTGGATTCGAACCAGTGAAGGCGGAGCCAGCAGATTTACAGTCTGCCCCCTTTGGCCAACTCGGGAACCTCTCCACGTGCTGGTGATATTATGGTCACAACTTACATTATACACAGCGGAACATGCCAGGTCAAGAAAATTTATAGCCATTTTTCGGGACTAAATATCCCTGATTTCCAGGTATCTTTCCAGCTTGCGTTTAACCCTCTGCAAGGCATTGTCAATAGACTTGACGTGGCGCTGCAATTCAACGGCAATCTCTTGGTAAGATTTGCCTTCCAAGTACAGCATCAGGACTTTGCGTTCCAGACTGCTTAGAATTTCACTCATCTTTTTTTCAATATCACAGTACTCTTCCCTGTTGATGGTCAGAACTTCCGGGTCGGTGACTTTGGCCCCCGAAATAATATCCATCAGAGTGCGATCAGAATCTTCATCAAAAATTGGCTTATTTAAAGAAATGTAGGAATTTAAGGGAATGTGCTTTTGCCTGGTGGCTGTCTTGATTGCGGTAATGATCTGTCTGGTGACACACAGCTCGGCAAATGCTTTAAAGGAGGAGAGCTTGTCCTCACGAAAGTCACGAATAGACTTAAAGAGCCCAATCATGCCTTCCTGGATAATATCTTCTCTGTCTGCACCAATTAAAAAATAGGAACGAGCCTTGGCACGAACAAAATTTTTATACTTATTGATTAAAAACTCCGTTGCATGACGATTGCCTTCACACGCAGCCTTAGCAATCTCCTCATCGGCAAGCATGTCCCAATCAAAGTTGTCCTCTTTGACAATAACAGTCATGCAAGTCCCTCCCAGTTTTTCTGTCTTACCATTATATCCAGCATGGGTGCGGTCGTCAAGACTGGTCTTTTCCCTCCGCCATTTTTAACAAAATTTCCCTGGCTTTTAAGTCTAATCTGTTTCCCAATTCAGTGGTGGGCCTGTCCAAGCGGGTGCGTCTGGCATCCCTGGAGATTTTGCCGTATGTCTTCCTGACTTCCTGGACAAATTCCCGGCTGGACCAGCGTCGGGCACCTTTTCCCAGGACTATTTGCTGCTGGGCCCAGTCAGAAGTTACAACACCGACAGACTCTTTG
>JAAYHI010000149.1 GCA_012727415.1 Bacillota bacterium | reverse complement strand
GCGATACCCCTTGAGGCGCATTTTAACGGCAGGAAACACCTGGGTAAGCATGTTGAAAACCAGCATTACTTTAACTCCTTCTTGACAACCGCTTAAGTATCAATTAGTATATACTGTAATTCAAGAATTAAAGGCATTGACGGGAAGCAGTAGCGGCGCAAAGATACTCCAGAGAGCCGGCCCCAGGCTGCAAGGCCGGTGTATTCTTACCCGCGAACTCGTCCCCGAGCTGGCAAAAGGTAACAATTTTGCCCGGATGGCACCGTTAAAGCCGTTTAAGTTGGCATCCTCGGATGCAAACAGGGTGGTACCGCGGGAATCCTCGTCCCTGAAGGAATGAGGGTTCTTTTTGTTTAGTCAGAAACTTAAGGGGTGATAAGCATGAGTTACAATTTCAGCGAAATCGAGAAAAAATGGCAGCAACTCTGGGAAGAGCAGGGCCTGTACAAGACTTCCCAGAAGAGGGACAGGGAAAAATATTATGCCCTGACCATGTTGCCGTATACCAGCGGGGATTTGCACATCGGCCATTGGTACGCCATTGCGCCCTCCGACACCAGGGCTCGCTACAAGCGGATGTGCGGCTACAAAGTCCTTTTCCCCATGGGTTTTGATGCCTTTGGCCTGCCGGCTGAAAACGCCGCCATCAAGCGCAACATTCATCCCGGCAAATGGACCTATGCCAATATAGAGCGTATGCGCAAGCAGCTTAAGACTATGGGTGCCATGATTGACTGGGACACCGAGATTATTACCTGTGATCCCGAGTATTACAGATGGAACCAGTGGCTTTTCCTGCAATTCTACAAGCATGGCCTGGCCTATAAGAAATTCTCTCCCGTGGATTGGTGCCCCAACTGCAATACCACCCTGGCCAGAGAGCAGGTTATCGGAGAGGGCAGGGTCTGTGACCGCTGTGCCACTCCGGTGGAGAAGCGGGAGCTCAACCAGTGGTACCTGAAAATCACCGATTATGCCGAGGAGCTCTTGGACTTCAGCGGCATAGACTGGCCGGAGCGAGTCAAGACCATGCAGATCAACTGGATAGGCCGCAGCCAGGGCGTGGAATTCTCCATGCAGGTCAAGGATCACCCGGAATCTTTCCCGGTGTTCACCACCCGGATTGACACTGTCTTTGGTGTTTCCTTCGTGGTCCTGGCCCCAGAACATCCCCTGGTGGAGAAGATCACTGCACCCGAACAGGCTGAAGCCGTGAAAAACTATGTGCACATTGCCACCAGGCGCACCGAGATTGAGCGCCTCAGCACTGCCAAGGAAAAGGACGGGGTATTTACAGGGGCTTATGCCATTCATCCCTATACCGGTAAAGACCTCCCCATCTTCATCGCCGATTATGTGCTCATGAGCTACGGCACCGGTTCAGTTATGGCTGTCCCGGCCCATGACCAGCGGGACTTTGACTTTGCCCGCAAGTACAATTTGCCCATACTCCCAGTTATCTCCCCAGATGAAGGTTTGCAGGAGCCCCTGGAAGAGGCCTGGACCGGTCCGGGCAAGCTCATTAACTCCGGCCCCTGGTCAGGCCTGGACAATGAAGAGGCCATGGCCCGGCTGACGGAAGACATCGAGGCAAAAGGCCTGGGTCAAGCCAAGGTCAATTACCGCCTCCGGGACTGGCTCATCAGCCGCCAGCGCTACTGGGGCACGCCCATTCCCATAATCTACTGCCCTCAGTGCGGTCAGGTCCCCGTCCCCGAAGAGCAACTGCCGGTGCTGCTGCCTGAAGACGCAGAATTCCGCCCCACCGGCGAATCCCCTCTCCGCTTCCATCCGGGTTTCCTGCATACCACCTGTCCTGAATGCGGCGGCCCTGCCGAGCGGGAAACAGACACCATGGACACTTTCTTTGACTCGGCCTGGTACCATTACCGCTACGTCAGTCCCAAGGAAGAAAATTATCCCTTTGCTCCCGAGGCGGTAGAACACTGGCTGCCGGTGGACCAGTATACCGGTGGTGTGGAGCACTCTACAATGCACCTCCTCTACGTCCGCTTCTTTACCAAAGCCATGCGTGACGTGGGCCTGGTAAAGATATCTGAACCTATGACTGCTCTCTTTAGCCAGGGCACCATCCTGGGAGAAGATTTCGAGAAGATGAGCAAGTCCCGGGGCAATGTCATCGCCCCGGACGACCTGGTGGAGAAGTATGGTGCTGATACCGTCCGGGTCTACATGATGTTCATGGCCCACTGTAAT
>JAAYHI010000148.1 GCA_012727415.1 Bacillota bacterium | reverse complement strand
GCCGGAGCCGGAACCCAAGCCGGAACCAAAGCCAGAGCCGAATCCTCAGCCCTCCGGTCTCACTGCCAGGGAACAGCAAATGCTGGAACTCATTAACAAAGACCGCATTGCCCGCGGACTCAGGCCCCTGGAAATCGATATGCGCCTCACCCGCTTAGCTCGCCTTAAGAGTCAGGACATCGTCGACAACAATTACTTTGCCCACAAATCACCCACCTATGGCACCTGCTTCGACATGTTCCGGGCAAACAACATCAGTTTCTTGCGGGGAGGGGAGAACCTTTCCAAAGCCGGCAATGTCCTGGTTTCCCACATGCGCCTGATGAACAGCACCAACCACAGGGCAAACCTGCTCACACCTCAGTACACCCACGTGGGCATCGGCATCGTAAACAACAAGCCCTCAGGCATTGTCGTCACCGAAATGTTTATCCAAAAACCATAATTGTTCCCAAGAGGCCGCTGCAAAGCGGCCTTTTCACTGTCCTTGGTCAAAAGCATAGAATATACAAAAGAGGTTTCCAGAGGTGAGCATATTGAATATCAGAATTTTTCAGGGCACCTCCCTGCTCAATGAAACCGGCTATTCTCAGAATGGCAAGGCATATATTCCCTGTGCAGCCGTTGATTCTTACTCCGGCCTGTGGGAAAGGCGCATTGTATTCCTCAGCAGTCCCCTGGCAGGAAAAAACATCTGTCTTGCCGTGCTCTGCTCCGATGCCGGGGCAAATATCCCCCCTGCCCTGGAGGGCTTCGTCAGCCTGTGTTCTGCTGCAGGGGCCCGCATTACCTATCATGACGGCAGCGGCTTTCCCAGGGGGGATTTTATTCTCGCCATTGAACCAGGAGGAAACCAGTTGGGAGTGAAATACCTGGGAGCAGCATATGGCAGCCGCCCCCTGGCCAGGAAAATCGCGGCTAATTTCAAACAGGGGCTCGGGCTTCCCTACCTGCCTGATCCCATTCCCTTTGACAAACCCCACTACAATTTAAAGCTTAAGTTGCGAACCCGCTTATTTACCCCGGCAGTGGCGGTGCAATGGCCCCGGGAGCTGGACCTGGGCCCCTGGCTGTTTACAAGCCTCATGGAGTATTGCGGCGGCGGAGTCATGGATGCCTCTGAATTTGTCAGCGTCAAAGGTGCAGTTGATCAGGCGCCTCTGCCCTCTGCAGTGGAAGTATCGCCCCCTCCCCCGACGCCACCCCCACAGATTCTGCCTCAGGAAAGCGGCGACCCCGAAACTATCACAAAACAACCCAGGCAGTCGGCATCCATGTCCCGGGCTATATATCCCCAACTCTTCTCCGAACCCAAAAAGAGAAAATACAAAAAAGAGCCTTTCTCCTGAGCGAAGTGCCGCTGACCCAGTTGGGTTAAAAAAAAGCTGTTGGCTATTGCCAACAGCCTGCCTCATTTGGAGGCTATATGAAGGGCTGTGTTGTTACACCAATTCAATAACGACGTTGTCGCTGTCATCTTTGTGAATGACAGTTTTTTCTCCCTTGTACACCTTTTCCATGACATCCTGGACTTCCAATTGTTTGTTGTTGACGGTAATGCGGGTGCTGTTGGGAAACAGGTTGTAGGCGAAGCGAACAACTCCCAGAGGAATGAGGAATTCCATTTTATTGCCCTTGCGGGAATGGGTGGTGATCTTAAGGTTCCGGGCAGGCTTAGTGCTGGAGTGAAGGTCGACAAACTCCTGCACAATGCGATTGGAGCCTGCGCCCTCGAGGGCATCCAGCAATTCCAGACCCTGCTCAGGAGTTACCTTGCCGTCCCGGACAAGCTCCAGAATTTTCATTTTTTCTTCCATTTTCAGTCCTCCAATTCGGAAGGTGCTTCGCCGCTGCCATTTAAGGCAGCCAACAGTCTGTCAGCTTCGTCTGTGGTTATTGTCCCCTTCTCCAGCAGACGGAGAATTTGGAGGGCTTCTTCGTCCTGGACCTGCCATTGGCTTTCGGCCGTTGCCACAGCGGAAACCCTTCTGGCACTGATTGTGCCGGAGGAACTGGCGGCGCGGATTGTGCCTTCCCCCTGATTAATCCTGCCCTTGATGCCATCATCCTCCCGCACCAGAATATCCAGGTTCAAGTCATCCACATCCAGCTCCCTGCCTTCAAAATCAAAGCGGGAAGATATATTGTCGGGAACCTGCAGGTCTATATCCCCTGAGCCGGTAGTGAGCTGCCAGCGGCCGGGAGCTGCCCCCGGCAGCACTGCAGTAATAGAGCCGCCGCCGCTGTCCACATAGACATTGCGGCTAAATACTGACTGCAGCATTGCATCGCCCTCACTGGTGTCAATATGCACCGGTCCCCGGAAGTTTGCAACCTGGACATTGCCGCTGCCGGTATCGGCGGATATTGACCCGGAGCAATCCTGGATTGTTATCGAACCAGAGCTGGTGTCACAGACCACATTGCCCTGGCTGGACGAGATGTCTAAATTGCCGCTGCCGCTGTCAAACCTTATATCTCCCTTGCATTGACTGAGGCGGGCATTGGCGCCGGTGCAATCTATGTTAAGATCACCCTGCCAGTCTTCGATGGAAATCGACCCGTTAGTGCAGTCAATCCTGCCCTTGCCCTGGATTCCTGCCATGTTGATTTCGACATTAATTCCGTCGATGTAGACTTCGCTCCTTCGGGGCAGGTAGACATTACAGCTGCATGGCAACGAGCTGTCGAGATAAAATTTATCCCCCCGCTGCCTGATTTCGCCGTCGTATCCCTCAATCCTGACAGTGTCACCATCCCAGCCCCTGATAAAGAAGGTGCCCTGGGTAACATCGATCAGCAGGCGCGGGCGGCCATGGCAGATAAAAACTTGTTCTGCAGTCATTTGTCCTCCTCCTAATCCCGATCAATTCTCAGCCAGCGCTCTCGTCCCCAAAAAGCCTTGATCATCAGGGCCAGCCCCAACAGGGCGATAAAGATCCAGAAGCCCATCCAAAAAGAGAATTCGTAGTACTTGGCAGCTGCAATCGCGCCGCCCAGGGCCAATAATGTCATGCCCCCGAACAATGTGTCATAGTCGATGCGCCGCCTTCTCCATTTGGACTTCTTGATAAGACCAGTGCGTATTAAGGCCATTTGCCGAATGTGGTAAAGCAAGATCGCTAAGACAATGATACCGGCTATTGTCAGGCCGACAGCGGGAATAGTCAACCAGGCAAACAATTTATCCAACATAGCATATCCTCCTTATTCCAGTTCCTGAATGCTTATACTGCCGTTTACCGAACGCAGGTATAAGCTGATTTTATGCTGGGCATAATCCCAGTTGTCCGTTGCCCCCTCGACTTTGCGGCCGGCGCCCAGGCGCTGAGTGAGAAATTTGTCCGAGAGGAAACCGTGTTCGACGCGCACATTTCCCGAAGTGGCCCGGGCATCCACAGTAAAGCCGATGTCGTCACGATGGGGCAATTGCACTTTTATGCGGCCGTTGACAGTTTTCAAATTAATCATGCTGTCTTCGCCCATACTTACCAGGCTGATGCTGCCATTAGTAGTCCTGCCTTCGACATGTTGCAGTCTACCTTCCAGGCTGATGCTGCCATTGACGGTGCTGACATTTACCTCGCTGCCGGTAACCTTGGTCATCCGGACTGTGCCGTTGACAGTGGCAACGCTGATTCCCTTGGCATCTATGGAGTTGATGTCAATTTGCCCGTTTTTGCTGGCAACCCGGCCGGTATAGATATGTCCTGCAGGCAATTGCAACCGCAGCGAGACATTGACCCGGTTCCCCAGGCTCCTGCACTCGGTATCCCCGGCTTTGAGGCGCAAGCCGTCATATTCAGCGAATTTGTATCCGGAAATCAGTTCTTCTGCCTGCTCCCGGGTACCGGCAACAATCTTCTTGATGACTTCCAGATGAAAGTTTTTGTCATCAGAGGGCTCTATGCGCAGGCTGCCATTGCGCACATCCAGGTCCAACTCCACCATATCACTGCTGAAAGTATCAGAATGATGCTCTTCGAGGACAATCCTTCTGTCATCGCCAAAGTTAAGGTTGAGACTGGACAGGCCGGAGCGAAGGGATTCGACAATGTTTTCGATGATGGATTTGGACTCCCGCACCGGGTCTCTGCGCGTTTCAGACTTGGGAGCCTCCCGGCGAATACTTTCCAGCAG
>JAAYHI010000147.1 GCA_012727415.1 Bacillota bacterium | reverse complement strand
GGCAAGGGGATGGTCATCAGAATTACCGATCCCAGGTTGCTGTCTGCCACCGGGGGAATTGTGCAGGGGATGAGCGGCAGCCCCATCATTCAAAATGGCAAGATCGTCGGCGCCGTAACCCATGTCTTTATTAACGAGCCCCAGCGGGGTTATGGCTGCTTCGCCGAGTGGATGGTCCTCGAATCGGGCTTGCTGGCAGAAATAGAATCATACGCGCCTCCAATGCTATTGGAGGCTATTTTTCTGTTATTTTTTCCGAAATTATTAAAAGCAGGCAGGGAATTTATGTTATTATGTAGAAGAATAACATGGCCATAATAAATTATTAATGAGAGGATGAAAAGGTTTGTGATTTCGGTTATGGTCGCAGATGATAACCGGGAGTTTTGCAATTTGTTGTCGGATTACATGTCTTCCCAGGAGGATATTCACCTGGTGGCAACTGCCAATAATGGCGTCGATGCCGTAGACAAAGTAATCGAGCATCAGCCTGATGTCCTTATTCTGGACATTATTATGCCCCATTTGGACGGATTAGGCGTGCTGGAAAGGCTCAACAGCAACTCTCAACTGGAGACCCGGCCCAGAGTAATAGTCCTGACTGCTTTTGGCCAGGAAAGCATTACCCAGCAAGCATTGCGACTGGGAGCTGATTACTTTGTGCTGAAACCGTGTAATATAGAGGTTCTAATCCGAAGAGTCCGCTCATTATTAAGTGACGCCCTGCCGGAACTGGCGGCAGAGGCCAGCTTAAATTATGCTCATGCACCTGCTCCCAAAGTGGATATCGAACTGGAAGTAACTAATCTGTTGCATGAACTGGGAGTCCCTGCCCACATTCGCGGTTACCACTACTTGCGCTACGCAATCGCTTTGGTTATTAAAGATGTAACCATCCTCAACAGCATTACCAAGGCTCTGTACCCCGAAATCGCCATTAAATTTGACACTACACCCAACAGGGTGGAAAGGGCGATTCGCCACGCCATTGAAACCTCCTGGGAGAGGAGTGAACTGGAGGTTATCAACCGCTTATTCCGCTATACAGTGCGCAATGACAGGGGCAAACCCACTAATTCGGAGTTCATTGCACTACTCGCGGACAAGCTGCGGCTGAAACTTAAAAACAAACAACTGATTGAGAATTGAAGCAGGCAAAGGCCTGCTTTTTTTAGGATAATTTTCCCACCTCTTGAGCAATACTACTATCGAAGGTGATAATCATGCTTAAGGGAAGATTGCGTAAGGGACGTCGGACTAAGGAACTGGTCAATCATTTGCGCCGGGGGGACATTGCCCTCATTAGTCACGAAGATTTAGACCTGGTAGCGGCGGAAAGCCTGGCACGGACGGGAATTACCGTGGTGCTCAACGAAAAAAAATTCATCAGCGGCCGCTATCCCAATTTGGGTCCCGAGCATTTGCTGGCCCGGAATATTAAATTATACGACTGTGTCCCCCGGGAATTATGGGCGTTGCCTGACGGCACCGAAGTAACTCTCAATGAAGATCACCACGTGCTCTTTGCAGGCAAGGACAGCTTTCCCCTGGACAGTCCCCTGACTATGGAAGAAGCCGACCTGCAGTTAGCCAGGACCCTGGACAATTTTGACCGGGAACTGGAAAAATTCATCGACAACACCATGGAATATGCCAGGAAAGAAAAACAGCTCATCCTGGGCCTCAGGGATTTGCCTCCCCTGGAGACGTCAATTTGGGGCAGGCCAGTGGTTGTGGTGGTACGCGGCCGGGATTACAAGAAAGATTTGGGGGCCATTATCAGCTATATCAAGGAGGCGCGACCTGTCCTTATGGGAGTGGATGGAGGCGCCGATGCCCTCCTGGAGTATGACCTGAAGCCCCACATCATTCTTGGGGATATGGACAGTGTCAGTGACCGGGCACTGTTGGGCAAGTGCGAACGCGTGGTCCATGCCTATACCGACGGGCGAGTGCCGGGGAAGGAGCGGGTGGAAAAGCTGGGGGTTAAGTATACTGTCTTCGCTGCCCCCGGCACCAGTGAAGATGCGGCTTTGCTGCTGGCTGCCGGCAAGGGGGCGGATCTAATCGTGGCGGTGGGAACACATTCCAACATGATCGATTTTTTGGAAAAGGGGCGGCCGGGAATGGGCAGCACTTTTTTGACCCGGCTGAAGATAGGCGACAAACTGGTTGACGCCAGGGGCCTCAGCAAGTTATATCAGGGGAGACTTACTCTAGGCTGGGCAGCAGTGCTCTTTGCAGCGGCAACGATGCCCATAGCGGCCTTATTATATGCTTCCCCTGGATTCCGGCATTTGTTATACCTTTTGCTCTACAAACTGGCAGGAGTGATGGGATAATGGCGAATTTTAAATTTCACCTGGTTACAGTAATTGGGATCTTCCTGGCTTTGGCGGTGGGCATTTTTATCGGCAGCACTTTTACCGAAGAGGGCATCATTCAGCAGCAGCGCAGCACCATTGAAGGGATGCGCCTCAGCCTCGATAACCTGGCCAAAGAACAGTCCCGGCTGCTGACAGAAAAGGAAGAGCAGGAAAAGATCCTGTCTCTGCTTCAGTCCTGGCTGGGAGATATGTCCCAGCTGTACTTGGAGGCAAACCCCATCCAGCAAAGGGCTCTATTAATCTATGCCGGCGACTTCGACCCGGCCTGTCTGGGCAGTTATTTCAATGAAAATGTCATTCTGACCCGGCTGCGCCTGGATACCCTCGACCTGGAGACAGCAGACAGCCTGGTCAAGGTCCTGGTCCAGGGGGACGAAGAATTGCCGACGGGACTGGAGTGGGAGGGGCAGTACTGTCAGCCCGATTATGTGCTGCTGGCGCCAGGCCAAAGTGGCGGTTGGGCAGAGATTAAACCTCTGGCAGTGGGGCTGCTGAACGCTGAAATTCCAGTAGTGGCCTTGGCCCTCAGCAGTTGGGAGAGTCTGGCGGATTTAGTGGAGCACCCCCTTTTTGCTTCGGTTTCGCATCTTGACACTCCCCTGGGCATCTACTGCCTGGGGGCGATCTTCCAGGGCCTGGGGGGCCATTATGGCTCCGATGTTTTATTGCCGGGGAGCGGGGGCCAATGAAGGTGTCAGTGATAATCCCTGCCTATAACGAAGAGGGAAAGATCCTCGAAACCATTGACAGTGTGCGCCGGGCCCTGCCTATGGCGGAACTGATAGTAGTAGATGACTGTAGCAGCGATTCTACCGGCGCTTTAGCGGCGTCTCAGGGTGTAAAAGTTCTGCGTCATCACTGCAATCGGGGGAAAGCCGCTGCCCTGGCTACCGGGCTAAGGAATTCTTCCGGCCAGGTGGTGGCCATGGTGGATGGGGACATGGGCAGCCGTGCCGGCGAAATCGCCGGCCTGGTATCGGCAGTTGCCTTTGACGGTTGCGATTTGGCCATTGCCAGATTTTCTTCTTCCCGGGGGGGAGGAATCGGTCTGGTCCGCACTCTTGCCCGCTGGGGGATTTATATTTTTTCGGGAGTCAAGCTGGCAGCCCCCCTTTCGGGACAGCGGGCTGCCACCCGCCGGCTCCTGGAACAATGCCTTCCTGACCGAGGGGGCTTTGGCCTGGAGACGGAGCTCACCCTCAACGCCTTGAGGCGCGGTTACCGAATCAGGGAATACCCGACAAATTTCGTCCATCGCGGCCATGGCTGGAAACTGGAGGGCTTTATGCACAGGGGGCGCCAGTTTATTGATGTCTTAGGGGCCCTCTTGCGGGGTGGCCGCCAGTGGCGGCGGCAATAGGTTTTGCCACAGCCTGGGCTGTGGCAAAGTTATTGGCGGCTCCAGGGCGTAAGATGCTTTCCGCCGTCAGGGTGGAAAATTACGCCGGCCAGGAAGTGCCCACCGGCATGGGGGCGATTTTGCTGGCGTCAGTATTGAGCGGCCTGGGGCTGCCCCTTCTTCTCAGCCTGTATAAAGGCGGGGCAACAGGTCACTGGGGGTTCTGGCTCACCCTGGTCTGCCTGGCGGGTTTGGTGGACGATGCTTTCGGAGACCATGAGAGCAGGGGCGTTCGGGGCCATTTTCGTGCCCTCATTAATGGGCGCCTTACTACCGGCATGATGAAGGTGGTGTTGGTATCTCTGGGGGCAGTATTGATTTCCTTGCCCCTGGCCTGGCGTTCTTTGCTGGATGTCGCCCTCTTGATCCTCAGTGTAAACTTTTTCAACCAGCTGGATTTGCGCCCCGGGCGGGCAATTAAGGCATTCCTTTTGCTGACCGGGGGTCTTGCCGCCGCAGGCAGTTTCCCTGCCGCCGTCGGTTGCGGCGGAGCATTGGGCCTGCTGCCAGGAGATTTGCGGGCTGACTATATGCTGGGGGATGCTGGTTCGAATTTGCTGGGCGCCCTGGCGGGCCTCGCGATTACTGCCTTTCTCCCCCTGCCCTGGGTTGCTGCGGCCCTTATATTTTTTATCCTGGGCAATGCCGCCGGAGAATTCTTGTCCTTCAGCGCCCTCATTGGCAAGAGCAAATTCCTGACGTGGCTGGATCAAATCGGTCGGCCCCAGGCAGGGAAATAATAGGACCATGGCGAATAACTATAGCGTGCAATAATATGCAGGGGGGACCAACATGAAGGCCATTGCCCCTAACTTTCATCTGCAGGTAATCCTTGACGCTATTCACGACGGTCTCGCTGCAATTGACCGGCAGGGGAAAATTGTCCTTCTCAACCCTGCAGCTGCAAATCTTATCGGTGTTGACCGGGACAAGGCCATGGGACAGCCCGTGGGCCATATCATTCCCAATACCCGATTGCTGCGGGTGCTGGAAACGGGAGAGGCGGAATTAAACCAGCGCCAGCAATTGGCGGACAATACCATCCTCACCTCCCGTCTTCCCGTGCGGGATGCCAATGGCGCCATCATCGGCGCAGTGGCGGTGTTCCGCGATATTTCCGAAATGAAGAAGCTGGCGGAAGAGATAACCAACCTCCGGGAAATCCAAAGCATGCTGGAGGCGATAATCAACGCTACCCAGGACGCCATATCTGTTGTCGACAGTCAGGGGAGAGGCATTTTGGTCAACCCTGCTTACAAGCAGATTACTGGTTATGACGAGTCCGATATTCTGGGTAAGCCTGCTACTGCCGACATCGCTCAAGGAGAAAGCGTGCATCTGCAGGTGCTGTCCAGCCGCCGGCCTGTCAAGGGAATTCACCTGAAAGTAGGCACAGCCAGGAGAGATGTCCTGGTGGACGCCGCGCCGATAATAGTCAACGATGAGCTCAAGGGCAGCGTGGCGGTCATCCATGACATCAGCGAAATCAAGCGCCTTAACGAAGAACTGGACAAGGCCAAACACATTATTCGCACTCTTGAAGCCAAGTACGATTTTAAAGATATCATTGCCATCAGCCCAAAGATGCAGGAGGTGGTGGAACAGGCCCGCAAGGCTGCTACTACCCCTGCCACTATCTTGCTGCTGGGAGAGAGCGGCACCGGCAAAGAGCTGTTTGCCCATGCCATCCATAATTCCAGCCTTCGCAAAAACAATCAGTTTATACGCGTCAACTGTGCCGCCCTTTCCGGCAGCCTGCTGGAAAGTGAACTCTTCGGTTATAGTGACGGCGCTTTTACAGGGGCCCGCAGGGGTGGCAAAAAGGGACTCTTTGAGCAAGCCTCTGGCGGCACCATTTTTTTGGACGAAATCGGAGAAATCAGCCCTGCTGTGCAGGCGAAGCTATTGCGCGTTCTGCAGGAAAAAGAAATTGTCCGGGTGGGTGATGCCAAGCAAGTGACTGTCGACGTCAGGATAATTGCGGCAACCAACATCGATCTGGAAGAGGCAGTGGCCAGCGGCAAGTTCCGGGAGGACCTCTACTACCGCATTCGCGTCATCCCTCTGTACATACCGCCTTTAAGGGAACGCCGCGAGGAGATTCCCGCCCTGGTCCGCCACTTGCTGCACAAGCTCAATCAAGAGTACGGCCGCGTTGTAGAGGATATTGCTCCCGATGCCCTCAGGGTTCTCCAGAGACATTCCTGGCCGGGCAATGTTCGGGAACTGGAAAATAACCTTGGCCGTGCCATCATCAATATGCGCTCCAATGAAACCTGTATCTTGCGGGAGCATTTGCCGCCGCTTACAGCCAGTCCGCATAATACTTCTGCTTCCCATGCCAAAGCTGCTCCTTCCCCCAACCGGCCTCTGGGGGATGTCCTTGCGGAATCCGAAAAGGACTATATTGCCTTGGTTATTGACTCTCATCAGGGCAATAAAACCCAGGCAGCCAAGACGCTGGGAATTTCATTGCGCTCGCTGTACTACAAGCTGGAGAAATATGGCCTCCGGTAATGCAGGGTATTGCATGCAAAAACTTGCAATTTGTTGCGAAAGAATTTGCATGCTGCCTGCGCTGTCAGACCCGGGACCAATGCTTTCTCTGGCACGATTTTTGCACTGATGTATGTGGTCTGGTTGCCAATATTAGTACAGATGGAGGATGGTGGAATGAAAATCTTTGAAGCCATGGCCAAAGACGGCCATGAACAGGTGTTCTTCAACTACGATCGCACCACAGGGCTGAAAAGTGTCATTGCAATCCACGACACCACACTGGGCCCCGCCCAGGGCGGGTGTCGCATGTGGAACTATGACAACGAAGAACAGGTTTTGACAGACGCATTGCGCCTGTCCAAGGGCATGACCGACAAGTGCGCTGCTGCCGATCTCGATTATGGCGGCGGCAAGTCAGTTATCTGGGGAGACCCTAAGACTGACAAGAGCGAAGGGCTGTTCCGAGCCTTTGCCCGCTACGTCGAAGTGCTCAAGGGCCGGTACAAGACAGGCACAGATGTTGGCACCACCTACGATGATTTCATTATTGCCCTCAGGGAAACCAAGCATGTTGGCGCCCTGCCCGAAGAGTACGGCGGCGGCGGCAACTCTGGCATCATCACTGCTTTTGGCGTATGGAAAGCCGTTAAAGCTGTGGCGAAAGAGCTCTTTGGCGATGACTCTTTAAAGGGGCGGACAATAGCCATTCAAGGCCTGGGCAAGGTTGGATACTGCCTGGCGGGTCATCTCACTGAAGAAGGGGCAATTGTCTATGGCTGCGACATCAACCAGGAGAATGTCGACAAAGCCGTCAAGGATTTTGGCATTAAGGTTGTTGATCCCGACAAGATTCTTGAAACTGAATGCGACATCTTTTCTCCCTGTGCCCTGGGAGCAGTCTTTAACGATGACACCATTCCCAGGTTAAAGTGCAAGGGCATCGCCGGTGCCGCCAACAACCAACTGGCGGAACCCCGTCACGCGGAAATGCTGCAGGAACGTGGAATCCTGGCGGCGCCCGACTTCGTCGCTAATGCCGGCGGCTTAATTCAGGTTTGCGATGAGCTAGAGGGATACAATAAGGAGCGTGCCTTCCGCAAGACTGCCATGATCTATGACCGCATCCTCAACATCTTCGCCATTGCCAAAGAAGAGAAGATTACTCCCTATGAGGCCGCCAATCGCATCGTTGCCGAAAGGATCGAAACCATCGGCAGAATCAGAAGAAACTATACAGGCAAATAGTCTCAGGAGTGCGAAAATGACCCATTGGATACTGGTGATCAACCCCGGGTCCACTTCTACGAAACTGGCTCTTTTTGAAGACGAGACCATGTGGGCGTCAGAAACCCTGCGCCACAGTCCCGAGGATCTGGCACCGGTAATTGTCGAGCAACTGGATTTCCGCGCCCAGCTGGCGGAAAAATGGCTGAATTCAGTATTTGCCGGTGATAAACTCAGTGCTGTCGTTGCCAGGGGAGGCATGCTCAAGTCAATCCCTGGTGGAACATACCAGGTCAATGAACTGATGCGCGAGGATTTGCGCAAGGGGGTTCAGGGACAGCATGCTTCAAACCTGGGCGGATTAATTGCCTGGGAACTGGCCAGAAAGCGTGGAATACCCGCTTTCATTGTCGACCCTGTCTCCGTTGACGAGATGATCCCTGAGGCCAAGATTTCAGGCCTGCCTGAAATCCAGCGGCGGAGCTCCTCCCATGCTTTAAATATTCGCGCCATTGCCCGCCGGGCCGCCAGGGATTTAGGGCAGGACCTCAAGGATATCAACCTGATTATGGTTCATCTGGGCGGAGGCATCTCAGTCTCCCCCCTCCGGGGAGGCCGCATGCTGGATGTCAACAACGCCAACGAGATGGGGCCCTTTTCCCCGGAGCGGAGCGGGGGGTTGCCTGCCGGCGATTTGGTTGAATTGTGTTTTTCCGGCAAGTACACCGAGGATGAACTGCGGAAAAAGATTCTCCGCCACAGTGGCCTCTCAGCCTACCTGGGAACCAATGACGGGCAGGAGGTCGAAGCCCGCATTGCCGCAGGGGATTCATATGCCAAGTTAATCTACAAGGCAATGGCCTACCAGATTGCCAAAGAAATCGGCGCCATGGCTACTGTGTTGTCGGGACAGGTGCGGGCAATTGCCATCACCGGCGGCCTCGCCTACTCGACACTGTTGACCGACTGGATAAAAGAGCAGGTGCGCTTTATTGCCCCGGTCCTGGTCTACCCTGGAGAAGATGAGCTGCTTGCCCTGGCCCTGGGATGCTTGCGTGTGCTTACGGGGCAGGAAGCCTGCCGGGAATATGTTTAGGGCGAGGTGATTTCAATGTATAAGAATATGCAGGATATTGTGGAGGCTGCCAAGGGGCTGCCCCACCGACAGCGTCTGGTGGTGGCGGCGGCAGAGGACCAGGACGTCCTGGAAGCAGTGCGGGATGCAGTCGACTGGGGTATTGTTTCGGCAATCCTGGTGGGGGATGCAGACAAAATCGCTGCCATTGCCTCCCGGGTAGGGCTTTCCCTGGATAAATGCACTGTCATCCCCGAGGCTAATCCCATTCTGGCAGCCGGAAAAGCCGTAGGGATAGTAGCTTCTGGCCAGGGGGACATGGTCATGAAGGGCAAAATAGGCACCGCAGACATTCTGCGGGCGGTGCTGGATAAGGATAAGGGTTTGCGCACCGGTCGCCTTCTCAGCCACGTAACCGCCCTGGACATTCAGGGCATCGGCCGTCTCCTCTTTATGACTGACGGAGCTATGAACATCGCCCCGGATTTGAGCCAGAAGGCTCAGATTGTCCAGAATGCTGTGGATGTTGTTCGAGCCTTGGGCTTTGAGCAGCCCAAGGTCGCAGCCCTGGCGGCAGTGGAACTGGTCAACCCCGACATGCCCGCTGCCGTGGAGGCCGCGTTACTGGCAAAAATGGCTGACCGCGGCCAGATAAAAGGCGCAATTGTCGACGGCCCCCTGGCCCTGGATAACGCAATCTCTTTGCATTCTGCCCAGGTCAAGGGCATAGACAGCCCAGTTGCCGGCCATGCTGACATTCTCATGGTGCCGGATATCGAAGCCGGGAACGTGCTCTATAAGTCAATCGTCTACTTCGGCAGAGAAGTGCGTGTGGCGGGGGGCATCGCCGGCGCCAAAGCTCCTGTTGTCCTCACTTCCAGGTCTGACTCTCATGAAACCAAACTGGATTCCATAGCCTTCAGTGCGGTCTATGCCGCCGGGCTGAAATCATAAAAAATTGGAGGTAGCTGGAATGAAAATTTTCGATTACATGAGCAAGTACGGATATGAGCAATTAGTCTTCTGTCATGATAAGACCACCGGTCTTAGGGCAATCATTGCCATCCATGACACCACCCTGGGGCCTGCCCTGGGGGGAACCAGAATGTGGAACTATGAAACTGAAGAGGATGCCATCCTCGACGTTCTGCGCCTGGCCAGGGGCATGACCTACAAGGCAGCAGCCGCCGGCCTCAACCTTGGCGGCGGCAAAGCCGTCATCATTGGCGATCCCCGGAAGGACAAGAGCGAAGAAATGTGGCGTGCTTTCGGCCGCTTTGTCCAAAGCCTCAATGGCCGCTACATCACTGCTGAAGACGTGGGCACCACCGTCCAGGATATGGACTTCATCAATTTAGAGACCGATTACGTCACCGGCGTTTCCGCCTCCAGCGGCAGCAGCGGCGACCCCTCTCCCAAGACTGCTTACGGCGTGTTCAGAGGTCTCTTGGCCACTGCCAATGAGCTGTGGGGCAGTGACGACATCCAGGGCAAAGTCGTTGCCGTCCAGGGTGTCGGCAGTGTTGGCTACTATCTCTGTCAATACCTCCATGAAGCCGGTGCCAAGCTGGTTGTCTGCGACATCAATCAGGAAGCTGTAGAAAGGGCCGTCAAGGAATTTGGCGCCAAAGCCGTCGAGCCCGATGCCATCTATGATGTGGAGTGCGACTTCTTTGCTCCCTGCGCCCTGGGTGCCGTCGTCAATGACGATACCGTCAACCGCTTTAAGTGCAAAGCCATCGCCGGCAGCGCCAACAATGTCTTGGCCGAAGACCGCCATGGCGATATGCTCCATGAAAAGGGCATCCTCTATGCCCCCGACTATGTCATCAACGCCGGCGGCTTGATGAACGTTGCCGACGAGCTCAAGGGATATAACGAAGAGCGGGCAATGGCCACCGTTGCCACCATTTATGACAATATTGCCAAAGTTTACGCCATTTCCAAGCGGGACGGCATTCCCAGCTACAGGGCTGCTGACCGAATGGCAGAAGAGCGCATTGAAGCTCTCGGCCGCATCCGCAGCAACTTCATCCGCCGTTAAATTTTGTGCCATGGGGATAGTTGTGTGTTATGCACACAACTATCCCATTTAAGGAGGTAGAGCATGTCTCATCGTCTGCTGATTATTAATCCCGGATCGACATCTACGAAAATCGCTGTCTTTGAAGATGAAAAGCCCCTCCTGGAACAGACTCTTCGCCATTCCGCTGAAGAGCTCAAGGATTTTAACTTAATCACTGACCAATACCAGTTCCGCAAGAATATTATCCTGGAAAGTCTTCACAGCCAAGGCATAAACCTCAACAAACTTTCAGCGGTAGTCGGCCGCGGAGGGCTCCTTAAGCCAATTGTGGGGGGAACTTACATCGTCAATGACCAAATGGTGAAGGACCTTACCGACGGTGTGCAAGGACAGCATGCTTCCAGTCTGGGAGGCCTGATTGCCCGGGAGATTGCCAACCAGTTTAACATCCCGGCATACATTGTCGACCCGGTGGTAGTCGATGAACTGTCCCCGGAAGCCCGTATTTCGGGGATACCAGAAATCGAGAGGCGTGCCATCTGGCACCCCCTCAATCAGAAGGCAGTTGTCCGTAAGGCCGCGGCGGAGATTGGCAAGGAGTACCACGAAGGCAATTTTATCGGCGTCCACCTGGGCGGAGGCATTTCTGTAGCCGCCCATCTGCGCGGCCAGGCAGTTGATGTCAACAATGCTCTCCACGGAGACGGACCCTTTTCTCCCGAGAGGGCCGGCGGCGTGCCTGTGGGGGACCTGGTGGGACTCTGCTTCAGCGGCAAGTACAGCAAACAGGAAATCCAGAAGAAACTGGTGGGTCAGGGCGGCCTGGTGGCTTATCTCGGCACCAATGACGGCCGCACCATTCAGGCCCGCATTGACGCAGGTGATCAGGAAGCCAAACTGATATACAGGGCCATGGCGTACCAGATTGCCAAGGAGATCGGTGCTGCTGCAGCCGTCCTCAAAGGTGATGTCGATGCAATCGTCATTTCGGGAGGCCTGGCTCACGACAGCACCTACCTGGTGCCCTGGATTGAGGAAAGAGTCTCTTTTATTGCACCCGTCAAGGTTTTCCCGGGAGAGTATGAGATGCTGGCCCTGGCCTTAGGCGGCCTCAGGGGGCTGACAGGCAAAGAAGTGGCCAGGGAGTATGCATGATTAACGGAGATAAGCTTGCAGGACGCAAACTTGTCATTGTCGGCGCTTACGGCAGTGGCAAGACGGAGTTTGCCCTTAATCTGGCCCTGCAAATGGCTGCCAAAGGGCCCCTGGTTCTGGTAGATTTGGACATTGTCAATCCCTACTTTCGCTCCCGGGACGCCACCGAGATCCTGGAGCCCCTGGGAGTGGAGGTTGTGTATAATCGCCAGTTCCGGGACGCCGATTTACCGGCCCTTTCTGCCCGCACCGATACTGTCCTCGCCGGCCCCGAAACAGTTATAATCGATGTGGGCGGCGATGACGGCGCCCGGGTGTTGGGCAGGTACCGGCCACGCCTCGAAGAGCAAAATGCTGAAATCTGGATGGTGGTCAACTGTTTTCGCCCCTTTACTGCCGATCCTGAGGGGATCAGGACCACCGCCGGCCGCATTGAATCCAAGTCGGGACTGAAGATAACAGCCCTGGTAAACAACAGCAACCTGGGACGGGAATCCATCCCTGACCATGTTCGCCAGGGGGCGGCCATTGTCGAAGAGGCCGCCAGGCAAATGGGAGTTGATGTGCCGTTCCACTGTTGCCGGCCCCAGCTTATTCCTGACCTTCCTGAGTTTCAGGATAAGCTGTTTGCAATGGAACTCAGCTTGTTTCCGGCAGATATCACATAGCGAAGGAGGTTGTCTCGTGCCCAAAGTAGAGTTCGAACGCGAGCGTTGCAAGGGATGCGAACTTTGTGTCAGTGTCTGCCCGACAAAGATCATCTTCATGGATGAGAAGATCAATCAGAAGGGTTACAAAGTTGCCACCGTCCAGGAAATGGACAAATGCATCGGCTGCGCCATGTGCGCCCGCATGTGCCCAGACACTGTCATCAAGGTATACAAGTAATAACAAGGAGGTATTATCTTGGCCAAGCAACTAATGAAGGGTAATGAGGCCATTGGCGAGGCTGCCATCCAGGCAGGTTGCCGTTACTTCTTTGGTTACCCCATTACCCCCCAGAACGAAGTCCCCGAATACATGTCCAGGCGCTTGCCTGAAGTAGGCGGCGTGTTTTTACAGGCTGAAAGCGAAGTGGCAGCCATCAACATGGTCTACGGTGCTGCCGGCGCAGGAGATCGCGTGATGACTTCTTCATCCAGTCCCGGCATCAGCCTCAAGCAAGAGGGAATTTCTTATATTGCCGGTTCTGAGCTGCCCTGCCTTATAATCAACATCATCCGGGGGGGGCCCGGCCTTGGCGGCATCCAGCCCGCTCAGTCCGACTACTTCCAGGCAACCAAGGGCGGCGGCCACGGGGATTATCATTTGTTTGTCTTTGCCCCTGCCAGTGTCCAGGAAATGGTGGACCTGATAATGGAGTCCTTTGATATTGCCGATTACTATCGCAATCCCGTGATGATCCTCGGCGACGGCACCTTGGGCCAAATGATGGAGCCTGTGGAATTCAAGGCCCCCAAGAAACGGGATCTTCCTCCCAAGGATTGGGCGACCACCGGTTGTGCAGGCCGCGAGCGCAATGTCATCAACTCCCTTTCCCTGGTAGCGGAAAACCTGGAGAAGCACAACCACAAGCTTCAGGAAAAATACCGGCACATGAAGGAAAATGAGCAACGCTGGGAACTGTACAAGACTGATGATGCCGAGCTGGTCCTGGTTGCCTATGGCACCACCGCCCGTATTGTCAAGAGCGTGGTTAACAAGCTGCGGGACCAGGGAATCAAAGCAGGTTTGCTGAGGCCCATCACCATCTTCCCCTTCCCTGAAAAAGCATTTGCCTTGTTGCCGGATACAGTGAAGGCATTCCTGGCGGTGGAAATGAGTGCCGGTCAAATGGTGGAAGACGTCCGCCTGGCAGTTGACGGCAAGTGCCCCGTTCATTTCTGCGGCAGAACCGGCGGCATTATTCCTGCTCCTGCAGAGATTATCAAAGTCGCTACGGAAATAATGGGAGGTGAGCGCAAATGAAACTCGTTTTTGAACGCCCCTCAGCCTTGACAGATAAGCAGACCCACTACTGTCCCGGATGCACCCATGGAATCATCCACAGACTGGTAGCCGAGGCAATAGATGAACTGGGAGTTCGGGAAAAGGCAATTGGTGTAGCATCTGTAGGTTGCTCAGTGCTGGCCTATGAATATTTTAACTGCGACATGCAACAGGCTGCCCACGGCCGCGCTCCTGCAGTGGCTACGGGAATAAAACGGGTTCATCCCGATAAAGTCGTCTTTACTTACCAAGGTGACGGCGACCTTGCTTCCATTGGCATGGCAGAAATAGTTCACGCTGCCGCCAGAGGTGAAAAGATAACCGTTATCTTCGTCAACAACACCATTTACGGCATGACCGGGGGACAAATGGCTCCTACGTCCCTGGTGGGACAAAAGACCACAACTTCTCCCTATGGCCGCCAGCCCGACCACTGCGGCTACCCCATTCGGATGTCTGAGCTCCTTTCTACTGTACAGGGTGCAGTGTCGGTGGCCAGGGTATCCGTTCACGACGTGCCCAACATCATCAAGGCAAAGAAGGCAATTAAAAAGGCCTTTGAAACACAGCTCAGCGGCGCAGGCTTTTCCATCGTCGAAGTGCTGTCTACCTGTCCCACAAACTGGGGCAAGACTCCCCTTGAAGCCTTGAAATGGCTGGAGGAAAATATGATTCCCTATTATCCGCTGGGGGAATACCGCACTCCTGAGGAGGTGAAATAACAATGGCAGAAATGATTTTTGCTGGTTTCGGAGGTCAGGGGGTTATGTCCATGGGCATGATGGTGGCTTACGCCGGCATGATCGAAGAAAAGAATGTGTCCTGGATTCCCTCCTACGGTCCGGAAATGAGAGGCGGTACCGCCAACTGCGCCGTTGTTGTCACCGCCGAGGAAATCGGTTCGCCTATTATCACTGAGCCCGATGTAGTGGTGGCCATGAATCTGCCCTCTATGAATAAGTTTGAGCCCATGCTCAAACCGGGAGGCTTGTTGATTTACAACTCTTCCCTTATCGAAAGGGAAGGAGGCAGGGATGACATTACTGTAATCGGGGTTCCCGCCAACCAATTGGCCACTGAACTGGGCAACAGCAGGGTGGCAAATATGATTGTCATGGGCGCTTTACTGGCCAAGACCAAGGTGGTCGGCACCGAATCCATCAAAAAGGCTCTGCGGCAAGTGCTGCCTTCTCATCGCCACGACCTCCTGGGTATAAATGAAGAAGCTATTCAGCGGGGAGCAGAGTACGCAAAATAGACCGATTAACTGACAGGCCGGGACTGGTCCCGGCCTGTTTTCGCTATAATACCCTTAGAGGTGATAATGTTGAACATCAGAAAGATGACTATTCAGGATTATGACAGGCTGTATGCCCTGTGGGCCGGGACCAGGGGAATGGGGCTGCGGAGCATTGACGACTCCAGAGAGGGGATTGGGCGCTTTCTTATGCGCAACCCCAACACCTGTTTTGTGGCCGAGAGGGCTGGGGACATTGTCGGGGCTATTATCTCGGGCCATGACGGGCGCAGGGGGTACATCTATCATACCGCCGTCAAGGAAGAATTTCGGGGCCAGGGCATTGGCAAGGAACTGGTCAACCGGGCCCTTGCCGCCTTGAAAGCCGAAGGCATTACCAGGTGTGGTTTGTTTGTCTTTGCCGATAATGTGGCAGGCCAGAATTTTTGGCTTTCTCAGGGCTGGGTCACCCGCCCCGACCTGGTATATTTCAACCTGCCCCTTTGCCCTGAAAACAAATAGCCAACCTGCCAATAATTGGGCCCAGATTGGACAGAGTATGACGGGTGATAGAATGCAGGAAAAAATAAGGGAGTATTTTAAAATGCTGGCGGCAAAAAACAGCCCCTCAGGAGAAGAAGGAGCACTGGCCGCCGAAGTCGCCTCTGTCCTCAAGGGACTGGGCTTTGCCCTGAAACAGGATTGCCTGGGCAATATTATTGCCTCCAGAGGCCAGGGAGATCCCCTGATCCTTTGCGCCCATTTAGACACTGTCGAAAGCACAGAAGGCCTCGGGATAAAGATTGAAGGGGATTATATTAAAAGCAGCGGCAATACCATCCTTGGGGCTGATGATAAAGCGGGAATTGCCATCATCCTGGCGACACTGGAAACACTAGACTGCCAGCCTCCCCTGGAATTGCTCTTCACCGTCCAGGAGGAAAAAGGCATGGTGGGGAGCAAGGCCCTTGAGCCGGGAGATTTAAAGGCAAAGTGGGGCCTGGTCCTGGATGCCGGTGAGCCTGTGGGGGCAGTAATTAATCAGGCGCCAGGGGAGGCAAATCTCGAGATCATCATCTATGGCCGCGGGGCCCACGCCGCCGCTAATTTTCAGGACGGCATCGATGCCCTTCGCCTGGCGGCTGCCTTCATTCACCAGTTGCCGCCCCCTGCCCTCAGTGAGGGTGCCACTTTTAACCTGGGCATAATTCAGGGAGGGGTGGCCACCAACACCATCTGTCCCCAGGTGCGGCTTCTTGGGGAAATCCGCAGCTTTGAAGATGCCAGGCGCCCTGTTTTAGCCAGCCAGTTGGAAGGCCTGCTCCAGTCTGCCTTGGCCGGCAGTGGCGGCAGCTATGGCTTTCACTGCAGGGACAGTTACTCCAGCTACCTGGTGGCAGCCGACCATCCCTTAATCCAGTTTCTGAAACGGACTGCTGCCCCTTTGCACATTGAGGTGGATGTCCATGCCCGTTTTGCCGGCAGCGATGCCAACATCCTCAATAACTTAGGTGTAACAGTGGTCAACCTGGGCATAGGCGTCGAGGGCAATCACAGCTTCGAGGAACGGGTTTCTGTCTCTGCCATGGAAAAAATGTCTGCCTGGCTGCAAGCAATCCTAAAGGATTGGTACTATGGCCGTCATTAATCTGAAAACCGCCACAGTAGAAGCAATTGAGGAAGAGACTGCCAAGGTGCAAGTCCTCACAGTGCGAGTGGGAGAAAGTTCCGCCCGGGCGATAAACTACCTGGAGCTGGGGGAGAGGGTGGAACCGGGCCAGCAGATATTTGTAAACACTACTGCAGTAGACTTAGCCCTGGGGAGCGGGGGCTTTCATTTTGTTATTCCCGCCGGGGCCAAATTAAATAAGGGCTGGGGGCACTTAATGAAGCTTCGCTATACCCCTTTGCAGCTTCGCGTCAACTCTGCTGAAGAGCAGGACAGCCCCTGGCATCATTTGTTCCAGCGGGACGGGGGACTGGAAGGGATCCCCGTCCTGGCTGCCGAGCTTCACAGCATGGTGGCCCCCTTGGCTCTGGCAATAAAGCATTTGGTCCCTGCCGCCAACATAGTCTATGTAGTTACCGATGGGGGAGCGTTGCCAGCCGCCTTTAGCCGCAGCACTGCAATTTTAAAAAAAATGGGGGTGCTTTCCCAGGTCATCACTGCCGGCCACGCCTTTGGCGGCGATATCGAGACCATTAACATCTTTTCCGGACTCCAGGCTGCAGGCAGGGTGGCCAAGGCAGACTATGTAATCGCTGCAATGGGTCCCGGAATTGCCGGCACCGGCACCATCTACGGTTTTTCCGGCATTGAACAAGGCACAGTGCTGCAGGCCGCCCTCGCCCTGGGAGGGCAGGGAATCCTGGTGCCACGAATTGGTTTTGTTGATCCGCGCTCCCGCCACACTGGCATCAGTCATCACAGCCTGACGGTGCTGACCCGGGCCTACATCGGCCCCTGCTGGCTGCCCCTGCCGATATTGTCCCGGGCAAAGAGCAAAATCATTTGGAATCAAGTCCAAGGGTTGCCAAAGCGCTGTCGCTGCCACTGGCTGGATGGAAGTTTTATTGCCAGGCTGGCTGCCAGGCATCCCCGGCTGTTTTCCTCCATGGGGCGGGGTTACCGGGAGAACCCCGAATTCTTTCTGGCCCTTGGTGCGGCTGCCCGTATGGCAGTAAATTTTCAGGTCTAAATCCTCCACTGGGTGCATAGCTATTAAGTAACCTAAAGGAGGGGGGGCTGCCAGTGGGACTGCGGGGGCTGTTCTTCTTTCCCCGGGAATATAAAAAAGTGTTTCGCGTTTCGGTGATTATCCTGCTCTCGGCCCTTTCCTTTGGGGTTGTCTTCGGTTCAGTCTATGTGGGCTACATGGACTATTACGCATTGGAAGACCTGGAAAGCGGCCTGGACTACTTTTTGCAGATTACAGATGAAGGCGGGCAGGTCTCCTCCGCTAAAATCGCCACCAATTCTCTCAATACCAATGGCATCTTTATCTTGTACACTGTAATTTGCGGACTGGCTGTCATCGGCCTGCCCCTGGTTGTAGTAATGGTGGCTTTTCGGGGAGCTTTGCTGGGCTTTACCGTAGGCTACCTAGTGCAACGCCTGGGGTGGAAGGGCATTGTCTTTTCCCTGGTGACAATCTTCCCTTTTTCCCTAATCAATGTCCTTGTCTCCCTCTTTTCAGGGGCCACCGCCATGACCTTCAGCTGGATCATCATTAAAAAGGTCTTTGGCAGAGACCAAAATCCCACCCCAATCCTGGGCTTTCTGAGCTTGCAGCTGCTGACCTTTCTGGTGATGTTTCTCCTGGCCCTTTTAGAGGCAGCGGTAGTTCCCTGGCTGTTTCCCCGGCTGTTGCCCTGGGCCTTAAAAAAATAAGCCGCTTACGCGGCCTATTTTTATCTCAGTTTGCTGAGGAAGTCCTTAAGGGTATCGGCGGCATTGCCCAGGAAGAGGCTGACCCCTTCTGTCCTGGAGTAGAGCGGGTTCTCTACTCCGGCATAGCCGGGCTTGAGGTCGTAGTTGAAGATGAGGATGTGGGGAGCCTGGTCGACGTTGAGGATGGGCATGCCGGAGATGGGGGTGTCTTCAGTATCTCTGGCCGCCGGGTTCATGACGT
>JAAYHI010000146.1 GCA_012727415.1 Bacillota bacterium | reverse complement strand
GAAGCCGGTGGCCATATTGGCCAGCTGTCGACAATGGCCCTGGTCCCCCAGATAATTGATGCCGTCCCCCAGCCAGTTGTGGCGGCAGGGGGGATAGCCGACGGGAGGGGAGTGCTGGCGGCATTGTCTTTGGGTGCCCAAGGGGTGCAGATGGGAACCCGTTTTGTTTGTGCCGCAGAGTGCATTGCCCACCCCCGCTACAAGGAAATGATACTCAAGGCCCGGGACAGGGATGCAGTTGTTTCTGGAGAGAGCACCGGGCACCCGGTGCGCTGCCTGAAAAACAAGTTCTGGCAGGAGTACACAAGCCTTGAAAAAGCCGGGGCAGCCCCGGAGGAGCTGGAGAAACTTGGCGCCGGAAAATACTATGAGGCGGCAATCCTCGGGGATGTGGAAAACGGCACCGTTCTGGCCGGTGCCGCGGCAGGGATGGTGGACAAAATCCAACCTGCAGCGGAGATAATTGAGGAGTTATTTGCCGATGCCCGCAGGCAGTATCTCTCCTTGAAGGAGGCGGTGGTATGAAAGTAGCCTTTGTCTTTCCAGGCCAGGGGGCCCAATACCCGGGGATGGGCAGGGAGCTCTATGAGCAGTTTCCCCTGGTTCGGGAATATTTTCAGCGGGGGGACGATGCCCTTGGGTGCAACTTAAGTAAACTGTGTTTTCGGGGCTCGGCCTCAGAGCTGACCTTGACTGAAAATGCTCAGCCCGCAATTTTAATCTTAAGCTGCGCCATTGCCGCCTTGCTGGAGGCGGAGTATGGAATTGTGCCTGCGGCGGCAGCGGGATTGAGCCTGGGGGAGTATAGCGCCCTGGGGACAGGGGGGATGCTGCCATTTGAAGAGGCAGTGCGGCTGGTATCCCGGCGGGGGCGCTATATGCAGGAGGCAGTCCCTGCCGGGGTGGGGGGAATGGCTGCCATCTTTGGGCTGGGGGCGACCCAGGTGGTGGAGTTGTGCCGCCAGGTTGATGGGGTAGTTGAGGCCGCCAATTTTAACTGCCCCGGCCAGGTAGTGGTGTCGGGGGAAAATCAGGCAGTAAAAAGGGTGGTGGAAGCGGCAAAGGCTGCCGGCGCCAGGCGGGCAGTGCCGATAGAGGTCAGTGCTCCCTTTCACTGCTCCCTGCTGAAACCGGCTGCAGAAAAGCTGCGTCCCGACCTTGCAATGGCAAAATTTCGCCCTCCCCGGATGGCGGTATTGTCCAATGTCAATGCCGCGCCTGTCACTGAGGACAACGTCCGGGAGCTGTTGACGGAACAGGTTGTCCGCCCTGTGCTCTGGCAGCAATGCGTAGAGAAGCTGGCGGAAATGGGGGTTTCCACCCTGGTGGAAGCTGGCCCCGGCAAGACACTGTCTGGACTTGCCCGCAAAATCAACAGGGATTTGCGGGTACTAAATGTCGAGAAGCCGGAAGATCTATTGCAGTTAAAGGGGGAATTAGCATGTTGAAGGGCCAGGTTGCTTTAGTCACTGGCGCCAGCCGCGGTATCGGCCGCGGCATTGCCCTGGACTTGGCAGCTTCAGGAGCAAAGGTGGCAGTCAACTATCAGGCAAGTGCCGAGGCCGCCCAGTCGGTGGCAGATGAGATTGTTGGCGCTGGCGGAGAGGCAGAAGCGCTTCAGGCCGATGTTTCACAGCTCAGGCAAGCCGCAGGCCTGGTGGAGAAGGTCCAGGAAAAGTGGGGCCGGCTGGATATCTTGGTGAATAACGCAGGGATTACCAGGGATGGCTTGCTGATGCGCATGCAGGAAGAGGATTGGGATGAGGTGCTGGCGGTGAACCTTAAAGGGTACTTTAATTGCTGCAAGGCCGCCTTCCGGGCCATGGCCCGCGCCCGCTCGGGGAGGATTATCAATATTACCTCGGTGGTGGGACTGCGCGGCAATGCAGGGCAGGTGAATTATGCTGCTGCCAAGGCGGGAGTTATAGGACTTACCAAGGCTCTTGCCAGGGAAGCCGCCGGCAGGAATATTACTGTCAATGCCATTGCCCCTGGGTTTATCGATACCGATATGACCAGGGTTCTACCCGGCGATATCCGCCAGGAAATGCTAAAAGCAATTCCCCTGGCCAGGCCGGGGTATGTTGCCGATGTGGCCAGGCTGGCAGTATTTCTGGCCGGACCGGGGGCTGCATACATCACGGGACAGGTAATTGCCGTCGATGGCGGCATGTCCATGTAGGAGGGAGATAATGAAACGACGAGTTGTTGTCACCGGCCTGGGGGTCGTCTCTCCCCTGGGCAATGACGTCCTCTCCACCTGGCAAAACCTCTTGGCCGGGGAAAGCGGAATTGCTAAAATTTCCAAGTTCGATGCCAGCGGGTTTTACACCCAAATTGCCGGAGAGGTCAGGGATTTTCAGCCGGAATTATACCTGGATTCCAGGGAAGTAAAACGCACCGACCCCTTTGTCTGGTACGCCATGGCCGCTGCCAGGGAGGCCTGGGCCCAGTCGGGGCTGGAGCAGGGTATGTTCAATCCCGAAAAGGCAGGAGTCATCATTGGTTCGGGGGTCGGCGGCATTTCCACTATTGAAAGCCAGCACCTGCTTTACTTAGAAAAGGGCCCCCGCCGCATCACCCCTTTTTTTGCGCCCATGATGATCAGCAACATGGCTGCCGGCAATGTATCCATAGCCTTTGATGCCAGGGGCCCAGTCCGGGCTGTGGTTACAGCCTGTGCCTCCGGCACCGATGCCATTGGTGAGGCCTTCAGGACTATTGTCCGGGGGGAAGCAGATATTATGTTTGCAGGGGGGACGGAAGCGGCGGTTACTCCCCTGGCAATCGGCGCCTTTTGTGCCGCCAGGGCGTTGTCCGCCCGCAACGACGATCCGCAAGGGGCAAGCCGGCCCTTTGACAGTGGCCGGGACGGCTTTGTCATGGGGGAGGGCAGCGGCGTCGTAATTTTGGAAAGCCTGGAAACCGCCAAGGCAAGGGGGGCCGAAATCCTTGCAGAGATATGGGGCTACGGCTGCGCCGGAGATGCCTACCATGTTGTCCAACCTCACCCTGAGGCCGCAGGGGCAGCACGGGCCATGGCTGCTGCCATACGTGATGCTGGCTGGGCACCTGAGGAAATTGATTATGTCAATGCCCATGGCACCAGCACTCCTCTAAATGACCCCCTGGAGACCCGGGCAATAAAGAATGTCTTTGGAGAACATGCCTATAAGCTGGCGATAAATTCAACTAAGTCCATGACCGGCCACCTTCTGGGGGCAGCCGGAGCATTGGAATTCATTGTCACTGTGTTGACTTTGAGAAATGGAATCATTCATCCTACTATTAATCTTT
The DNA here is from genome assembly GCA_012727415.1 of Bacillota bacterium. Taxonomy (GTDB): domain Bacteria; phylum Bacillota; class Proteinivoracia; order UBA4975; family UBA4975; genus UBA4975. The sequence goes on along the minus strand of JAAYHI010000146.1, from coordinate 3,175 downwards.
CGGCACCTGATCCAGAGTGCGATTTGGATTATGTGCCCTCTGGCCCCCGGAAGCAATTAGTGAGAAAGGCAATTACAAACTCCTTGGGCTTTGGCGGCCACAACGCAACTTTGGCTTTGAGCCGCTGGGAGGACTAGCAATGTTGGACCGAAAGGAAATTAAAGAGATACTGCCCCGCCGGGAGCCCTTTCTCCTGCTGGACCAGGTGTCGGAACTGGAACCGGGAAAAAGGGCCCGGGGTCTTTACTATGTTGATCCCGGGGCTTCGTGGTTTGCCGGCCACTTTCCCAACTATCCCGTCTTCCCGGGGGTGTTGCAAATCGAGGCCCTGGCGCAACTGGGGGCAGTGGCAATCCTCTGTCAGGAAGAAATGGCTGGCAAGCTGGCCCTTTTTGCCGGCCTGGACGAGGTGAAGTTTCGCCGCCAGGTTCGCCCTGGGGAGACACTGGAGTTAGAGGTGGAGATCATCAAGGCCAGGAAGAGCTTCGGCCTTGGCCAAGGGCGGGGCGCGGTTTCCGGGGAGCCTGCCTTCCAGGGACTGCTAAAATTTGCCCTGGCAGAGGGGGGACGGCGGTGAAGATTGAAGAACTGTTGAAGCTTGTGGACGCTATTAAGGCCAGTGATTTCAGCGAATTCATCCTGGAGGCCGCCGATGTAAAGATGACCTTGCGCCGGGAGGACAAAAACTCCATTCCGGAACTTCCTGAAGCTGCTGTCCCACCGCCTGTTAAGGAGGAAGGGCTGGTGGCGGTAGTGGCCCCCTTGGTGGGCACCTTTTACCAGGCTCCCTCTCCAGGGGCTGAACCCTTTGTGCGCCCTGGATCCCTGGTGAAGCCGGGAGACACATTGTGCATACTCGAGGCCATGAAGCTAATGAATGAAATTGAGGCGGAGATACAAGGACGGGTAGTGGAAATAGCCGTCAAAGACGGGGAGCTTGTAGAGTACGGCCAGGTAATCATGACACTGAGCCCGGTGGAATCATGACCAGGGTGCTTATTGCCAACCGGGGAGAAATTGCCCTCCGGGTAATCCGGGCCTGCCGGGAACTTGGCATGGAAACTATTGCTGTATATGCCCAGGGCGATGAAGACACTCCCCATGTCGCCCTGGCCGATGAGCAGTATTGCATCGGCCCTGCTCCCGCCGGGCTCAGTTACCTGAATGTGCAAAATATCCTCACTGTGGCCCTGGAGGCGAAGGCCGACGCCATCCATCCCGGCTATGGTTTTTTGGCTGAAAATCCTGGCTTTGCGAAACTTTGTCACTCGTTAGGCCTTGTTTTTATAGGCCCTTCTCCTGAAGCCATTGAGGCAATGGGAAACAAGACCCGAGCCAGGGAGTTGATGGAAGCGGCGGGAGTGCCCGTTGTCCCTGGAACTGGTCCCCTGACTGACGGGGCAGAGGCAGAAGCCATGGCAGCTGAGATTGGCTATCCCATAATGCTCAAAGCCGCCGCCGGCGGCGGCGGCAAGGGCATGCGGCTGGTGGAGGAACAGGAAAGCCTGTCTCGGGCCCTGGAAATTGCCCGCAGCGAAGGAGAGGCAGCTTTTGGGGATGCCAGAGTGTACATGGAAAAGTACATTCAGTGCCCCCGGCATGTGGAAATACAGGTTTTGGCCGACAATCACGGCAATGTGGTTCATTTGGGTGAGAGGGATTGCTCAGTGCAGCGCCGTCACCAGAAACTCCTGGAGGAGGCCCCCTGCCCTGTCCTGACCCCGGATTTGCGGGCCCGGATGGGAGAAGCTGCTGTTCGGGCCGCCAAGGCTGTCAATTACAGCGGGGTGGGCACGGTGGAGTTTTTGCTGGACAAAGAGGGCAAGTTTTACTTCATGGAGATGAATACCCGCATCCAGGTGGAGCATCCCGTCACCGAGATGATTACCGGCATTGATTTAGTGAAGGCCCAGCTCCAGGCGGCTGCAGGGGAACAGCTGGCCATTACCCAGGAGGATATAGAATTCAGAGGCTGGGCTATAGAATGCCGCATCAATGCCGAAGACCCCCAGAGGGGATTCCGGCCTGCCCCGGGCTTAATTCAGGAGTGGCAAGGCCCGGGAGGCCCCTGGGTGCGGGTAGATGGAGTTGCCCGGTCTGGGTGGCAGGTGCCGCCCCATTACGATTCCATGATTGCAAAGATCATTGTCTGGGGGCAGGACCGGGAGGAGGCAATTGCCCGCATGAAAAGAGCTCTTCTGGAGACACGGGTTGAGGGCATACCCACCACAATTCCCCTGCATCTTGAGATTATAGCCAGTAAAGATTTTATCAGCGGCAATTATAGCACCGCATTGCTGGGAAGGTTGCTGGAAAAAGGGAGGTAAGACATGGCCTTATTTCGCAAGACTAAGTACGCCACGCTGAGCGCCCGTCCCGGTGCGCACAAAGATATCGCCAGCAAATGTCCGGGCTGCAATGATATTCAATTCAAGGAAGAACTGGAAAAAAATTTGTATGTATGTCCCGCTTGCGATTATCATTTTACTCTAACCGCCTGGCAGCGAATCAGCATTACCTTTGACGAAAACAGCTTTGAGGAGATGGATGCCGGGCTTACATCCCTGAATGTCCTAAATTTCCCCGGCTATGAGGAAAAGCTGGTCCGGGCCAGGGAAAGCAGCGGCCTGACGGAGGCAATTATTACCGGCAAAGGCCGCATCAATGGTGAACCTGCTTTGGCAGGAATTATGGCCCCCGAGTTCATGCTGGGGAGCATGGGCGCGGTGGTGGGAGAAAAAATAGCCCGCATGCTGGAAAGAGCAGGCAGTGAGGGGATTGGGGCAATAATATTCTCTGCCTCCGGCGGCGCCCGCATGCAGGAAGGTATTTTTGCCCTGATGCAAATGGCAAAGACCAGCGCCGCCCTTTCCCGCCTCCATGACAGGCGGGTAGTGTACATCTCGGTACTTACCAATCCAACCACCGGGGGGGTGTCGGCCAGCTTTGCCATGCTGGGGGATATCAACATTGGGGAGCCGGGAGCACTGATTGGCTTTGCCGGCCCCAGGGTAATAGAGCAGACAATTGGCCAGACATTGCCGGCAGGGTTTCAGAGATCTGAGTTCCTCCTGGAGCACGGTATGCTGGATATGGTAGTTGCAAGAAAGAACCTGAAAGCAATTTTGTCCCGCTTGCTTCGGTTCCACCGGGGAGGAGGGCGGGAATGACAGAT
>JAAYHI010000145.1 GCA_012727415.1 Bacillota bacterium | reverse complement strand
GGACATATTGCCGAACGAGGAGGGCGATTATTACTGCGAGAATTATGGTTCTAAGCCAGCTCCACAACTCTTTTCTGGCCACTATTGTCCACCTCCATGATTGTCAATATATATTTTCAAGATCTTTTTTCATGAGCAAGCGGGTTTCTCCGGGGCCAAAAAAGTCCCTGACCTCTGTGTCAACTGTAAAGCCAAGCCCTAGATAAAGGGAAATGGCTCCCTGGTTGCCGGGGGAAACTGACAGGAATACTTCCCTGGCGCCGGCAGCGGCAAGACCCCTTAGCCCGGCCTGCATAAGCCTTTTACCTATGCCCAGCTGCCGATACCGGGGGCGTACTGCCAGGCTGAGTATCCAGGCCTGGCGGCTTCCCTGCCGGAAAGCTGCAGCGACATATCCCTGGGGACACTGCCCCTCAATTGCAATATACGACGTATTGCCAAATAAAACAGGTATCATTTTTAAGAAGTACCTGCTGTACCCCTGGGAAAAGCACTCTCCTTCTATGGTAAGCAAGTAATGAAAATCTTCGGGCTCCAGCTTGCGAATTTCCGCCATGATTCCACCCCCCAAATAGTATACCAGATATTTTCCTGGAAAAGAGGACACAGCTTTTGAAATCAGAGGAGAAATCAGTTATAATAAGGACGGGAAGGGAGGAGATTTTATCTACAGACTAATAGCAATAGATATTGACGGCACTCTTATAAACCGAAATATGCAACTGACTGCCCCTACCCGCCAAGCAATTGCAAAGGCCATGGAACAGGGCATACACGTTACCCTGGCCACCGGCCGCAGCTTCCATTCAGCGAAAAAATATGCCGACCGCCTCAAGCTGGATGTGCCTCTTATTTGCGCCAATGGGGGCATGATCCGCCATCGGGACGGTTCAATTATGTCAGAAACCAATTTCGATAATAAGATTATCGCACCTTTATTGGCGGAAATGCAAGCAGAGGACCTCTATTTTCAGGTCTACCACAGAGATGGAATCATAGCCAATGTAAAACGTACCAGCCTTACTTCCTGGGTGCAGATGATTTGTGAAAACAAGCTTAAACCCGCAAACCTTGCCTATAGTGTCCGGGAGTTTTTCCAAAGCAGGGTGCGTAAGGATCCCGGCATGATCCAGGCAGTTGTGGAGGGCAGGCTTGACAGCCATAAGGTATTTGCAATCGGCAAGCTGGGATCTTTGGAAAAGATTTTCGAGAACGCGACGAGGCGGGGATTGTCGGCAGACTATTACCTCGGGTACAAAAACCACATGTACCTTGAAATCGCTCCTCCTGGTATTTCCAAAGGCTGGGCCCTGCAGAAGCTAGCCAGGCACCTGGAACTGGACATGGAGCAAGTGGTGGCCATAGGGGATAATCTCAATGACCGCACAATGATACAGGCGGCGGGACTGGGAATTGTCATGGGCAACGGTCCCAGCCAGTTGAAAAAGCTGGCGGGCCGCGTTACCTTAAGCAATGATCTGGACGGGGTCGCGGCTGCTTTTAACAGCATCATTTTGCCTGCCTCGGATTCTCAGCGGGCGGTATAAGCAAATATTATCACAACCAGGCTAGAGATGCCTGGTTTTTTCGTATCTTGCCATGATTCGCTAATTGGTCATAGAAATATCCAATAGTTGCAGGACTATTCCCCCTTTGCCCAATATACTAGAATAGTACTGTGGAGGTGGAGAGGATGAAAGCAGAGCTCTCAGGTGCCTCGCTTATGCCCTTGCTGCGCCAAATCCTCAATGTGCAGCGGGAATTTCGGGATCTAGTCATTGCCGAGCTTCCCCTTCGCAAGAAGACAAGCACCATCCAAAACTATATCCTGGAATGTGAAAGAATTCTCTTTTCCCCGCGGCTGTTTCGGGAAATATGTATTCGCCTTGCCTCTCTCATGGCCAGCCATAACCGGGAGACTGATTTTATTACTCTGATCTTCAGCCTGGAAGACAGTACGCTGGAAGCTTTGGCAACGACGGTGCAAAGTTGTCTGGAGCCGGATTTGGTTGCTGCTATGGAAATAGCCGTAAGGGAATTGAGGCTTCACAAGCTCAGTCCCCTGGATCCTTCGCTGCTGGCGGAGTTCTTCCTCGCTGCCATCGTTCCCTTTTACACCGCCTATGCCCGCCAGCAAGCCCCTGTTGGGGAAGACTGGTATCGGGGCTGGTGCCCCGTGTGCGGCCAGTACCCTGTCAACGGCTATAACCGGCCGGGAGATGGGCGCCGCATCCTGGGCTGTTGGATGTGTGAGACAGAGTGGAGCTTTTCACGACTGACATGCCCCATCTGCAGCAGCAACCAGGAGGGGCAGCTGATGCTATTCCTTGAGGAGGATCCCCTCAGGCGCCTTCAGGTATGCGATGATTGCGGCTACTACGTGAAAATTACCGATTGCACCCAGGCGCAAACTGGCTGTGATCTCCAACTGGAAAACGCTGAGACGGTTTTTTTAGACATCCTTGCCCAGCGCAAGGGTTACCGCCCTGCATCCCATCCTCACAGATTAACACGGGAAATGAGGTGAGAGCATGAAAATAACGCGGCGTGAATTCTTCAAGCTGACGGGCCTGGCGGCCCTGGCTGCTGCAGTAGTGGGCTGTGACTGGGACAAGGACCCTGTTATCAGCTACCCCCTGGTAGATGCCAAAGAGGTAACCACTATTTGTCCCTACTGCTCCTGCGGCTGTGGTGCCATATGCTATGTGGTCAATGGCAAGCTTGTCAGCGTAAGCGGTGATCCCGATCACCCCATTAACGAGGGGGCCTTATGCAGCAAAGGCGCATCCTTGCTGAACCTAAACACAGTCTATAATTTGCGCACCCACAGCCCGGAAACCAACCCCAATCGCCTGACAAAGGTCCTCTACCGGGCACCTTACAGCAAGGTATGGGAGAAGAAAAACTGGCGCTGGGCCATGGACAGAATTGCCCGGCGGGTTAAAGAGACCCGGGATGCCACCTTTGAGTCCCAGGAGAAAGGCGTTATTGTTAACCGCACCCTGGCCATCGCCCATCTGGGCAGCGCTGCCCTGGACAATGAAGAGAATTACCTGTTGGCGAAGCTCATGCGCAGCCTGGGCATCGTCAATTTAGACCACCACGCCCGCCTTTGACACTCTTCCACTGTGGCCGGTCTGGCCAACTCATTTGGAAGAGGGGCAATGACCAACCATTGGATCGACTACCAGCACTCTGATGTCATTATGGCCATCGGGGTCAACACGGCGGAAAACCACCCCATGTCCATGCGTTGGATTGACAGAGCCAGGGAAAGGGGAGCGAAGCTCATCAGCATAGATCCCCGCCTCACCCGCACTGCCGCTGTGGCAGATCTGTGGTTGCCCCTGCGCCCGGGGACGGATATTGCTCTCTTGGGAGGGCTAATAAACTATACCATCGAAAAGGAACTCTACCAGCGGGAATATATTGTCAACTATACTAATGCCGCGTACATTCTCGATTCCGGTTATTTCTTTGCCGACGGAATCTTTTCCGGCTATGCCGAAGGCAGCTATAACCGGGACACCTGGAGCTATGAGCTGGACACCGAGGGCAATCCCCGCAAAGATCCTTCTTTGCAGCATCCCCGTTGCGTCTTTCAGGTGCTTAAAGACCACTATGCCCGGTACGATGCTGAAACAGTGTGCAAGATTGTGGGCTGCAGCCGCGAAGACTTCGAATTGGTCGCCAGCACTTATTGCGCTACCGGCGCCCCTGACAAGGCGGGCAACATCCTGTACGCCATGGGCATCACCCAGTCCACCCACGGGTCCCAAAATGTGCGGGCCACTGCAGTGCTGCAGTTGCTGCTGGGCAATATCGGCATCCCCGGCGGCGGTGTCAATGCCCAGCGGGGAGAAGCCAATGTTCAGGGGTCTACCGACATGGCCATGCTCTATCATATTCTCCCGGGGTATCTCAACATGCCCCAGGGGATGGATCATCCCACCCTGGCGGATTACAATGCCAAAGAAACTCCTGCCAGCAGCTACTGGTCCAATAAGCCCAAGTTTCTCATCAGCATGCTCAAAGCCTGGTGGGGGGAGAAGGCAACCCCGGAAAACGACTTTTGCTACCAATGGCTGCCAAAGCTCGATGGCAAAAACCATTCGCACATTGCCATTTTCGAAGCTATGGCCAGGGGTGAAATTCAGGGCATGTTTGTCTGGGGCCAGAATCCGGCCGTCGGAGGGCCCCAGGCTGAGCTGGAGCGAAAAGCCCTGGAAAACCTCGACTGGATGGTGGCGGTTGACTTATTTGAGACCGAGACAGCCAGCTTCTGGCGACGCCCCAAGGCGGATCCCGCCAGCATCAAGACTGAGGTTTTCCTGCTCCCCGCTGCAGCTTCCTATGAAAAAGACGGGTCGGTCAGCAATTCCGGGCGCTGGATACAGTGGCGGCACAAGGCCATCGAGCCCCCGGGAGAAGCAAAGTCGGATCTGTGGATTGCCGACCAGTTATATAAGGCGTTGCGTTACCACTATTCCCTAGGAGGGGTCTTCCCCGATCCCATCCTGGGTTTAAACTGGGACTACGGCCAGGGAGAAGAGGAGCCGGATATTGAAAAGGTGGCCCTGGAAATAAACGGCTATGAAATTGAGAACCATAAGCCCCTGGAAAACTTCACCAAGTTGGCTGCCGACGGCAGCACCGCCTGCGGCTGCTGGATATACTCCGGTTATTACAATGACCTGGAGGACCCGCCAGCCAAGCGGCGCATCCGGGAACAAAAGGGGATTGGCACTCATGCCGATTGGGCCTTTGCCTGGCCCCTCAATCGCCGGATTCTTTATAACCGCTGCTCCAGTGACCCTTCCGGCAAGCCGTGGAATCCCAAAGTCCCCCTTGTTTTCTGGGAGGGAGGGGAATGGCGGATGAATGATGTGCCGGATTTTGCCTGGAAGGATAACCCTCCGGAAAACACTGCCCAAAGCCCCTTTATCATGCTGCCGGAATTGCAGGCCAGGCTTTTCAGCCCCGGCATGGCCGACGGGCCTTTGCCTGAGCATTACGAACCGGCAGAAAGCCCTGTGCACAATGTCCTCAGCTCCCAGCAGAACAATCCCGTCATCACCTGGTGGCAGGGCCTTGGCAAACTGGCCACCCGGGAGGATTTCCCCTATATCGGCACCACCTACCGGGTCAGCGAGCATTGGCAAAGCGGCATCATGACCCGCAACAGCCCCTGGCTGGCGGAGATGGCCCCGGAAATGTTCGTGGAGATCAGTGTGCAGTTGGCGGAAAAACTGGGAATCAGCAATGGCTCTCAAGTCTTTGTAAGTACTCCCCGGGGAGAAATAAAAGCTGTGGCCTATGTAACCAGGCGCCTGAAACCGATGCAGGTTGACGGCAAACTGGTGGAAATCGTCGGCATGCCCTGGCATTGGGGCTATCGAGGGTTATTCCCGGGGGACAGCGCCAATGTCCTTACTCCCCATGTGGGGGACCCCAATACCACTATTCCGGAGTATAAGGCCTTTTTATGCAATATAAGGAGGGCTTGACAGTGTCAAATGTAGTTCTGGTAGATACGCAGAAGTGCATGGCCTGCCGCGGCTGCCAGGTGGCATGTAAGGACTGGAACCGGCTGCCGGCAGGGGTGACGAAGTTCCGGGGCACGTACACAAATCCCCCGACCCTTCAGGCCCATACCTGGAACCACCTGGTTTTTTCGGAAACGGATAAGGGCCGTTGGCTCTTTGCCAGCCTCAGCTGTATGCACTGCAACGATGCCGCCTGCATCAACGTCTGCCCTATGGGGGCATTGCAGCGCACCAAGGCAGGCACCGTGTGGCCGGATACTGACAAGTGTATTGGTTGCAGCATTTGCGCCCAGTACTGTCCTTTCCATGTGCCCCAGGTCAGCAAAGCCACCAATAAAATGGGCAAATGCACCGGTTGCGCCGAAAGGGTCAGCCAGGGGCTAAAACCTGCTTGTGTCACCACCTGCCCTAACGGCGCCCTGCTCTACGGAGAGCGGGGGGCAATGCTGAAACAGGCCCGAGAGAGGGTTGAGGTTTTAAAAGCACAGGGGTTTTCCGGGGCAAACATCTATGGGGAGTCTGAGATGAACGGCCTGGGGAGGATATATGTCCTGACGGAAACGCCGGCAGCCTATGGTTTGCCGGAAGCACCAGGCTACAACGCCACAGCCTGGGTTTGGCAACTGGCCCGGCGCCCCCTGGGAACGCTGACCACTATAGGTTTGTTCTCTGGCCTGGTTGCAGGATTTCTCCGCTGGCGGGGAGAAAGAATGCAGCAGCGCAGGGGAGATTACACAATATAAAGGTCATTTTGACCTTTTTTTTGATTTGACGGGGAGGAATATGCACTGGGAAGAAGAATACTTAAGGAATAACATTAAGAAATTGAGTAGGAGAGGATAATGAAGAAGTTCTTACTAATAACTGTCACTTTAATATTGGCTTTGTTAATTCCAGGATGCTCTGCCAATCCTCCCGCCTATTTAATACCGAATCCTCAGGAAAAACCTCTTTGGACAGAGGTTAGTTTTATTGAACTGGATTTTGACCCTCAGCTTGTCCAGGTCAGCGATGGCATAGCCCTGGAGGGGTTCGGCCAACTCCTAGGGGTAGCGGCCGTTGCCGAGGAGACTCATACTCTGTTTGCCCTGGGCTGGGAGGAGGGTTTGGCCAGTTTTTCTATACTGGATTTAGACTCGGTGAAAGTAAGGTATTTGGGGACGGTATCCCTTAAAGGGCCTGCTCCGACTCTAAAGGCTGTGGCCTGGCCCCAAGTTTTACTGGAAGCAAGGGACGAAGAGGGTAATTTCAGCTGGGTACTGCTGGATTTCTCCGGCGAGCAAGGAAAAATCCTATGGCAAGACAATGCCTGGGTGCCGCCGGGATTGCGGCGGCAACCGGTTTGGTTTAATGGCGAGGGCTGGTACTTTGGTTCTGTCGACGGCCCTTTCTTTACAGATATCCTCAAGGGTGAAACCTTCAGCGAATTTCAGCAAGGCCTCAATCCGGTGGAGAATTCCTGGCCCTACTGGGCAGGAGGAGCTGTGGGCAGCCATCTGTACTTGTTGCCCTTGAAAGACGGCACTGTCTTGCAAAACCTCAAGGAAGACAGCCAGGTTCTTCTTAACTTAACTGAAGAACTGGTTTGGAACAGGGACAATACCCAGCTGGCCTGGCTGCAGGATGGCAGCTTGGGCCTGGCGGATACTGCCGGGGAGACGAGGGTGATAATCAATACCGGCATCGTTCCCCAGACTCCCCTCTGGTCTTCTGAAAGCGATACCCTCTACTTTTTGAGGGGGAGCGAAGATTTCCTGGGTTCCTGTTGCGAGGAACTGTGG
>JAAYHI010000144.1 GCA_012727415.1 Bacillota bacterium | reverse complement strand
GGTTGACGGAAGCACTGCCCTTGACAATGATGCCGTCTACAGGAATTTTGGTACCGGAGCGGGCGAGAACAAGCTCTCCTTTCTCAACCTCATCGGGATCCTCTTCCACTTCCGCGCCATTGCGCAGGACGATGGCAGAGGCGGGGGCCATTTCAAGGAGTTGCTGAATAGCGTCCCGGGTCTTGTTGAGGGTGCGGGCCTCCAGGTAATTCCCCAGGGCAAAGAGAAAGGTGACGGCGGCAGCTTCCCATTGCTCGCCAATAAAGATGCCGCCGATGGCCGCAATTGAAACCAGGAGCTGGATGCTGACCACCTTGGCCCTAAGGGCAATCCAGGCTGTTTGGGCGATGCGGTATCCCGCCACAATTGCCGCAGCAATCATGAGATAGCGCCGGGCTGGGGCTATTAGCCAGCCCAGGAGGATGAGGGCACCAGAAACTATAAGGGTCAGAAGTCTTTCGTTTTTTCGCAGCCACAGGCTGGCAGTCATTTAATCCCTCCTCTTCTTACTGGTCACCCCGTACCCCAGCTTTGTCACTTTTTCTTCAATCTCCTCCCAGGAGGCGACTTCATCATCATAGGTGACGAGGAGCTTGCTGGTGGTGTAACGGACTTCTGCTTCTTCAACGCCCTTGATCTTGCTCACTACACTGGTAATCATGTCGGCACAGCTTGGGCAGGACAGATTTTCGAGACGGGCGGTTACTTTTACTGCAGCCATGCTATCAGCTCCTCCACTTCTGGAACCCGCCGCGTGGCTTTTACCTCACCGTCAACTAACACAGCGGGGAGGTCACCGGCGTTGATTGCCATTATTTTTTCAGGGTCAGTGATTTTCTCAATGGCCACTTGGGTGTCGACGGCTGCAACAGCTTTTTCAACGTGGGAATCCAGCCTGGCGCAGGTGGGGCACCCTTCTACGCCCAATAAGGTAATCTTCTTTATCATTTCGCAAAACTCTCCTTTCTTTTCTGCCTTTATTATGGGGGAAAACGCCGGGAAAAAACATGATTTGAATCAAATCGAAAAAATTCTTTCGGGGCATGCTATACTGATAACAAAAAACTTAATGGCTTATTTTGAGAAGGCTGCACTGTATACACTGGTCTCACATCAAACATCGGAGGGGATTCTATGGCGAAGAAATTAGACGCTGTATTGGGAAGGACCTGGACTACATATATGGGCAGCGTCGATGGGGCCCTGCGCAAAGCAGGGTGGTGGGATGAAGAAATGTTCTTGCTCATGGGAATGACGGGCATGGCTTTTCACTTTATCATTCATGCAACTGCCTGCCCCAGCTCAGTGACGGTCTATGACTGGGGGGCTGAGCATTTCACCATGCTGGACCGCATCGGCATTCACAATGAAGTGGTTGTTGTAATGAATATCTCCAGTCTCAACACCCGGCGCCAGGTCCAGGAGGATGTATTAGCCAAGGTACGGACTTCCATAGACAAGGGTCTGCCGGTAATTATCTGGGCACCTACGGAATTGTTGGAATTTGGCCTGATTACCGGCTATGATGATGGCGACCAAGTGCTCTATGTCCAGGACTGTATGAATTCCAATCCCGCTCCCTTAAGTTATGTTAATCTTGGCTTTTCTGAAGTACCTGTTCTCTTTGTCCAGATCATCAAGGGCAGGGTAGATGTCGACCGGGAAAAGATCTACCTAGAGTCCCTGAAGTATGCCTTGGGGGAGTGGAACAAGGAGCAGCATATAACTCCTGGATATGCCAGCGGCCGGAAGGCCTATGCTAACCTGATTGGTACGCTGGAGCGGGGGGACTACGACCCCTTTGGCCTGGTGTATATCCTCAACACCTATGCAGAGGCGAAGGCATATGCTGCCAAGTATCTTGAGCATGTTGCCCGTAAGTCCAGGGAGTTGAAGGGGCTGGAGGAAGCCTCCCGGCTCAGCCTCCAGGTCGCCCAGGGTTTTCAGAAGATAGTTGGTTTGGCTCCTTTTAAGGGACCTGGAAGGGAGCCCTTTGACCACGGCAACGCCCCGGCGATTCTGGACTTGCTGCGGCAATGCTTCGATTTGGAGGAGCGGGCCATGGCAGAAGTGCAGAGGGTTTTAGCGTAAAATATGTAATCCAGGCAGTCCCATTGGACGCCTGGATTTTTTGTGGGTGTGCAGTCTATTTGTGACCTGCAGGGGCAAGGTAGATTGCGAATCTGCTTTTCCCATCCAGGTCAAGGTACTGATTGAGGGCATCATCGTCATAGGCATTTACTGCGCAGCAACCTGCATCGATTGCCTCGCAGGCCAGGTAGAGATTCTGGCAGACATGGCCGGCATCCAGCCACAGATAGCGCCATGCCCGTTCACTGTACCGCCAGGCTGAGCGGTAGGGCACAGCGACCCAGATAAATGTGACGGCGGCACCTTCAATCCATTGCTGGTTCAAACAGATGGCGGCAATGATTTCGTCTATATCTTTATCCTCGCGGATAAGGACCAGCTGGTGGGAGAGGGCCAGGTATCGGTACAAGCCGGGCTTGAGGCCGCTGACATTGGCGATGGCCAGATAAGTGTCGAAGGGATGGCGGCCGCCGGCAGAGGGCACGGTGCGCACAGTCCTGATATCTCCCGGTTTTTGCACCCCTTGGGTGGCCCACAGCAGCCAGGACAGTTCTTCCAGGCTGATGGGCCGGGAGCTGAATTTCCGCCTGCTGCGGCGTTTGTTGATGGCTTCAACCACGCTTACTGCTCCTGTGGTGAGACTTGCGGGATCCGGGAGCACAATAGCTTCCCCCGCCTGGGGGGTCTCCAAGGGCGGACAGGGCAGTTCTTTACTTTGGTCTGATTCACTTAGATGGTGATACTTGGTGAGCTCCAAAAACTTTTCGCCGATGTTCATTATTTACCTCCTTATGCGGGGATGGGCCTTGTACAAATTCGAGGACCGTCCCCGTTTTGTTGTGGCCAGCTCGACGCGAAAGCCTTTGCGGCTCTGGTGGACAGTGGCCCACATGAAGCCAAAGAAAACGGCGGACCAAAGAGCGAGGGTAATTAGCAGGCCAAAAGCTATTCGCAGGACGGGGGTCCAGGTAAAGGGGCGGCTGAGAGTGTATAGGAGCCAGATAATGGTGTCAGGGAATCCCCAGGTAAAGGGCACCGGCGGAAATTGCCGGATATAGTCTATTAACGGGTTTGGGGGAAAGGTGCACAGGAGGCATAAGGCCAGCAGGGCAATAAACAGCCCGTTTACCAGGAACATCAGGAGGGCGCCACCGGCGCTGATTTTTTGTTGGGGGTTGTCGGGGTTATAGCGGGAGTTGGTAATGGAGTAAAACAGGCCGATGGCACTGGAGCCAAGAGAAAGTAAGACGGTAGCTAAGGCAACGCCGATGATGATTCCGGGAGCAAAGCCCAGGGCAATGGTGGTGCCGGTCAGCATAAGCTCCATGAGGATTAAGGAGGGGATTACTGCAGCCATTAACTTTCCCCAGACCACCGGCCAGCCGGCCAGGGGCACGCTGTTGAGAATCCATTCCGATTCTCCTTCCCTGCCAAAGGATTGCAGGGCCGAATTGCCGCTGAACATAATGGTATACATGACGAAAATTCCGATGAGGCTTTCCTTGGCTCCCGCCCCGGGGAGAAGTAAGACCCGGCCGACGAAGAAGGCCAATACCAGCAAGGGGGCTATATAGCCAAACCATTCCCGGGTATCCCGCCGCAAGCTGAGGAGGTCTTTTTTCGCTATTGCCCACATGCCCCGGGCCGGTGAAGCCAGGGCATGGGGTTGCCAAATATCTTCAGAGGTTTGGTCCTGGGGAACAGCCTTTGCTTTTCTCACCTTGGTTTTTTTGCGGGCACCTTCTCCCTGGCTCAGGGAAATCCAGCCGCGGCGGAAACCCCGTTCCACCAGGAGAAAAGAAGGAATCGAGACAGCGACTGCCAGGACCACTGTAAGCAGTGACCAGAGCAAGGCCTGGAGATGACTGCCGGTTGCACCCTTGAACAGGGCCAGGGATCCCCAACCCCAGGGGAACCAGTTCATTATTTTCAGCAATTGTCCCTGGTTGGACACCCAATTCGCCAGTTCAAAGTTGCCGCTTTGCACCAGGATGTTGGGGATTTGAAAAAACAGGGCAATGACGATGCCGCTAAGGGCACCAATGAAGCCCACAGCTTCTTTGCTGCGGTGAGGGGGCACAATCCGCATCACCGCTAAGTTGACCAGGGAAGCAATGGCGGTGCCCAGGGCTTGCAGGGCAAGGGTTATGATTATCAGCCAGAGGTAGTAAAGGAAGGGAGCCTTTTGCAGCAGCCCGAGAAACAAGCCTGGCAAAAAGATCAATATGAAGGTCGAGAAAAAGTTGCTAAGGGAAACCTTCAGGATCTTGACGGTGAAAATGGCCCGGGTAGATACGGGGGCTACAAAGAGGAGTTCAAGATCATCTGACATATAAAGGGTGACAAAAGAGGCAGTGACCCCAAAAAAGATGTTGCCAATTACTCCTCCCATGAAAACCAGGGAGAGAATGCCCTGAAAAGCTTGTGCCGGCACTGACACCATGGCGGTGTAAGCTACCTTACCCAGGAAGACGAGCAGGGCCAAAAAGCCCAAGGAGGGCAAGAGGAAGAGCAGCCAGGTCAGCAGGGGCCACTGGCGCAATTTGTTCCAGGTTAAACGCAGTTCAGTGGCGGCTAATATCCGCAGATCCTGGGCGAAACTGTGGGGAGGGGGTGCCTCAGTTAAAGGGGTGGGAAGATTAATCATTCTTCTTTCTCCTCTAAACTCTGGATTATTTCACTGTGTTCGGGGCTGCTGGTCAGCTCCAGGAAAATGTCTTCCAGGCTTTGGCCTTGTCCGGCCTGAGCCCTTAGTTCTTCGGGGCTGCCCAGGGCAATGAGGCGCCCTTGCTGCAGGATGCCAACCCGGTGACACAGGCGTTCTGCTATCTCCAGGATGTGAGTGGAGACAAAGATGGTGGCCCCTTGTTCAACCAGTTGGGTCATGACATCTTTGAGCAGGCGTGCGCTGGCGGGATCCAGCCCTACGGTAGGCTCATCCATAAGAAGAACCCGGGGCTGATGGATTAAGGCTGCAGCCAAAACCACTTTTTGCCGCATGCCGTGGGAGTATCCTTCCAGGAGTTCGTCAGCCCGCTCTGCCAGGCCGAACATTTCCAGAAGCTGTTGTGCCCGGGGGCGAGAGATATCCCGGGGAATGCGGTAGAGGTCAGCAATAAGGAACAAAAATTCCCGGGCCGTCAACTTGCCATAGAGCTTTGGCTGGTCGGGGACATAGGCGAGAAGAGCCTTGGCTTGGGCCGGCTCTCTTACTATGTCATAGCCGCAGATAAAGCCGCGCCCGGCAGAAGGTTCAAGCAATCCTGTTAGCATTTTTATCGTGGTGGTCTTGCCGGAGCCGTTGGGGCCAAGGAACCCAAAAATTTCTCCTGCTTTCACCTCCAGGTTGAGCTGCTTGACAGCAGTGACTCCTCCAAAGCGTTTGCTAAGGTTTTCGGTTCTTATGAGGATATTTTCCAAATTACCTGCCTCCTAACATATCAGTTCATATGCAATATATCACAAGCAGGGCAGGGGCGAAACCCATAAGCACTTGTGTACCTGAATCGGAATGTTTTCCTGGTGGGGCAAATATATTTTAGCGAGATAAGCCATAGGGGTGATGATATGGAGGAACGGATGGCTCAGCTTCGGGAAAGAATTGCTCGCCGCATCAACCGCCACGGTATGACAATTCCTGCATTGATGTTTTTGGAAATGCACAAGCCCCTGGCCGGTGTTGGCGGCGCCCTTATCCAAATGCTTGCGCCGGGT
>JAAYHI010000143.1 GCA_012727415.1 Bacillota bacterium | reverse complement strand
GGCCATGGCAGTGCAGAATCCCGGGGAGGTGCTGACCTCCCGCCACATAAAAGCTCAACATCGGGGCTGTATCCTGGTGGGGGGATCACTGGTGACGGCAACTGCCCTGAGGCGGGCAGAGCAGGTCGGGGCTCGGGGGGTTATCTGTGGCGGCATTCTCGACAAAGATCTCAGCGATTACCTGGGCTACGAGATTGGGCTGGCCATCACCGGCCATGAGGATATTCCCCTTTCAGTGGTGGTAACGGAAGGTTTTGGCGAAATGTCCATGGCCGAAAAGACCTTTGCCCTTCTGCAGTCCCTGGAGGGCATGGAGGCTTCCATTAACGGCAGCACCCAGATACGGGCGGGGGTACTGCGCCCGGAAATAGTGGTGCCCAGAGAGGGGAAGGGCAATGTACAAGAAACTGCCGCCACAGGTCTGGAGATTGGCAGCAGGGTCAGGCTTATTCGCAACCCCTGGTTTGGCAAGCTGGGAAAAGTAACAGCCCTGCCAGTGGAGCTGCAGAGAATTGAAAGCGAGGCCAGGGTGCGGGTGGTGGAAGTTGAACTGGATGAGGGCAGGACAGTAACAGTCCCCCGGGCCAATGTGGAGATTCTGTAAATCATCCGCTAAGGAGCGAATCAGCCATTCAGAACCGTCCCCAGTGGCCGATTATGAGCCGGTGGAATTATACTTGCTGAGGCCATAGCGCCAGAAGGCGTAGGCGGGGATGGCAAAGGGCAGGGCCAGCAGCGGCATCAGCATGTAGAGGATGCTGGTCCTGCGGCCAAGCAGGTACAGCAAGGGGTAATACTGGAACAAGGCCAGGGGGATGACGTAGGTAAAGAAGCGCAGCACTTCCCTGCCATATATCGAATAGGGATAGCGCCCAAACTCGCGGCCGCCGTCGGTGAAGACATTCATAAACTCCAGGCCTTCTATGGTGAAGAAGGAGAAGGCGGCGTAAATGACAAACAGGCTGAAGAAGACGATACTCCCGCAGAGGACCATGAGGCAGAGGGTGAGGGCCTTATCCCAGGTCCAGTGGATGCCGCTGGCGGGGATGGCGTAGCAAAAGACCAGTATTGCCTGCACCAGGCGGCCTAAGCGGGAGAATTCTATCAGGGAGGCCAGGACCTGGGGCACGAGGGGGCGCGGCCGCACCAGCATCCTGTCCAGCTCGCCGCTCCTGATAATCCTGGGAAAATGATCAAAGCCCCGGCCAAATAACTCCGCCAAGGAGAAGGCCATGAGCACTGTGGCTAAACACAACAGCACCTCCGGAAAGCGAAAGCCGTCCACGGCATTGAACCGGGTAAACATAAAGGATACTCCTAACAGCGCTGTGAAAGACACCAGGAACTGCCCCAGGGCCAGCAGAAAGAAAGAGATCTTGTACTGCATCTGGCTTTGTAAGTGCATGGCGACAAATTTCAGGTATAATCTCATGCTATCCCCCCTGGACTACAACTTTGCCCAAGGCTTTTTTCATCATCACCCGGCCAAAGAGGGTCAATACCGCCAGCCAGAAAATCTGTATCCCGATTCCCCATAAGGCGGCCCGGCCGGCAATGTTGCCGCTGTAAATACGCAGCGGCATGTTTTGCATGGCGGCAAAGGGCAGCACTTCGGCGATGGCGCGGAAGGGCTGGGGGAAGAAGGGCAGGGGAATGATGGCTCCTGCCAGAAAATCCGCCAGGGCTGCAGCGATAAGGCGCCCTCCCGCAGCGGAGAGGGTATACACCGTCGTTATGTAAATGAGCATGGAAAAGGAGACGACAACGCCGAGGCTTAAGAGGACAGAAATCAAGAACAGGATGAATTGCCCTGCTGCGGGCGGCAGGGAGAGTCTGTATGGCGCGGGCACCAATGCGGCGACAAGCAATATGGGCAGGCTGCGCAGGACCGCCTTGGCAACCCGATTGGCAGCGGTTTGACTGAACCAGCGCCCGTAGAGGTCAATGGGACGGGCCAGCTCATAGGCAATGTTGCCGGTGGTGATGGAGTCGAAGATTTCCCCTTCAAAGAACCAGACCATAAAGAGGGCCAAAAAGGCCTGCTGCAGCCAGATGTAGGACACGGTATGGGAGAACTCCATGGGAAAGGCGGCGGGGTTTGCCTTATAAAAGGCGGCGAAGGCCAGGATCTCCATAAAGCCCCAGGCAAATTGGGTTGCCATGCCCGCCAGGGCGGCACTCCGATACTGAAGGCCGTTGATAAAGCGCAGGCGAAAGATGGCCAGGTATGGTTTCATATGTCATACTCCCTGTACAGCCCTGCCACCATTTCTTCGGCGCTGATTCCGGCAACGGAGACATCCTTTACTTCCACCTGGCGGGAGATGTGGGCAATGGCTTCCGCTGCTGAGCACACTTCCGGCTCCAGGTACACCACGATGCGACCAGGGCGGGCTTCCCTAAGGGTCATGCCGGCATCCAGGGCCGGCTGCGGGCCCAGGTATTCGAAGGTTATCGTCTTGCGCCAGGAGGACCGCTTTTTCAATTCTTCCAGGCTGCCGTCCATGAGGATTCTCCCCTTGCCAATGAGGAGAATGCGTTCCGTCAGGGCTTCGATGTCCTGCATGTCGTGGGTGGTGAGGATGACTGTGGTGCCCCGCCGGCTGTTGAGATCCTTAATAAACTGGCGCACTGCAATTTTGGATACGGCATCGAGGCCGATGGTGGGCTCGTCCAGAAACAGTATTTTAGGGCTGTGAAGCAATGAGGCGACAAGTTCGCAGCGCATGCGCTGGCCAAGGCTGAGGGTGCGGGTGGGGGTCTTGAGGATCTCCTCCAAATCCAGGAGGGCCACCAGCTCCTCGAGATTTCGCTTATACCGGCGCGCATCTATTTTGTAGATATCCCGGATGAGGTCGAAGCTGTCGCCGACAGGGACATCCCACCACAGCTGGCTGCGCTGGCCAAAGACGACGCCAATGTTGCGCACATGGTCGATGCGGTCCTGCCAGGGAGTGCGGCCGTCGATGTTGCATACGCCGCTGTCTGGCCTCAGGATGCCGCACATAATCTTGATGGTGGTGCTTTTTCCGGCGCCATTGGGACCGATGTAGCCCACCATTTCTCCCTGGGAAATGGAAAAGCTCACGTCCTGTAAAGCGTGGATCAACTCGTATTCCCGGGAAAAAAGAGCTTGCAGGGCGCGGCCGAACCCGGACTTGCGGCGGGCAACCCGGAAGGTCTTGTTGATGCCCTCTAAATGTATCATTCTCTCTCCCCTCCTGGGCAAAGGTCTGGAAAAAACAGAGTGTGCCGGAACACACTCTGTGGGCGAAAAAG
Organism: Bacillota bacterium; assembly: GCA_012727415.1. Classification (GTDB taxonomy): domain Bacteria; phylum Bacillota; class Proteinivoracia; order UBA4975; family UBA4975; genus UBA4975. The sequence goes on along the minus strand of JAAYHI010000143.1, from coordinate 9,230 downwards.
GGCCGGATTACCGGGCAAGGATTATGCGGGCAATGAAGTAGATCAAGGAGCCGAATACTGCTATCAACATCGCCGGGAGAAACCACAGGGGCAATGCACGTTGCAGGGCGGTGTTAATGGTCAGAAAGGCGAAGATGGCCACCATCTCCAATTTCATTGCCGCCAGCATATTCCTGATGACCAGGTAAACCTGGGGCCAATTCTCCTGGGTGACGGTGACGCCGGTGTTCCAAATCTGGGGGAAGCGCTCGATGACAGTAATAGCGATAAACAGGATAAGACTTACGCTTGGAATTATTAACAGCTCGTTTTTGCCGGTCCAGCGGTCAATTTCCCCCCGGACATTGTAATGGCCGGGGATTTCAGCAGGGATGTCCTGCCAGGTGACGCCCAGGAAAATGGCCACCCCGGCAAATAACAGGATGCAGATTATGTTGACGATGATAGCGAACTTGCTTACAGGCAGATCCAATGGTTACCCTCCTGTCAATGTATATCAGTTATATAATAGTAATACAATTTACCCATAGGGGCAATACACATTTACAGGCCGCGGCGGGCCAATTCCAGAGCGCCGTACACCCCGGCAGCGTCCCGGAGGCTGGAGGTGGTGATGGTCACTGTTTCCCGCTGCACTTTCATGGCATAGCGGTGGACCTGGGCCCGTACAGGAGCCACCACCTGCTCCCCGGCCAGGGAAACCCCGCCGCCGATTACCACCAGGCGGGGGTTAAAGAGGTTTACTAAATTGGCTACGCCAAGTCCCAGCCAGGTCATGGCGGTGGCGACGACTTGAGCGGCGGCCCGGTCCCCGGCTTGGGCAGCGGCAAAGACCACTGCAGCATCGATGTCGTTGCTCTTCGCCAGGAGGCTGGAAGGATTGGCTGCAGCGGCGGCCCTTCCCTGGCGGGCAATGGCAGTGCCTGAAGCCAGGGCCTCCAGGCAGCCTTTGTTGCCGCAGGCACATTCCGGGCCATGGGGGTCCAGAATCATATGGCCTGCCTCCCCTGCCGACCAGCGGGCACCCCGCAACAAGTGGCCATCGTTGACAATGCCCGCGCCGATGCCGGTGCCAATGGTGAGACAGATAAAATCCCTGCAATTTTGGGCCTGCCCCTGAGACCATTCTCCCAGAGCTGCCACCCGGGCATCATTGTCTATCAGCACGGGGGAGTCAATTCTCCGGGATAATTCCCGGGAAATATGGACTTCCTGCCAGCCCAGGTTGCAGGAAGAAATGCAAATCCCCCTTTCTGCATCCAGCAAGCCCGGGATGCCCAGACCAACGGCCTGAATTTTCTTTCCTGCCGCCAGCTTGTGGACAAGTTCCACCAAATCCGCGATTACTGTTGCGGCACCCTGCCGGGCACGGGTGGCAATTTTGCCCCGGGCACTAATCTTGCCGTCAACCACAGCGACACCCTGAATGTTGGTGCCGCCTATATCAATGCCGATTAATGCTGTTTGCATGTTCATACCTCCATTGTCTTATTCTCCGCGGGGGGAATTTAATCCTTTTATGCGGGGGGCTTTCCCTGGAGGAAGCAGCAGAACCGTCCCCGCGCTTCCTTGACTTTTTGGGGTTGTCGGTATAGAATGATGGCAATTGCATATATGCTCTTATCTAGAGCGGTGGAGGGACGGGCCCGATGAAACCCGGCAACCGGCTGCGGCACGGTGCCAATTCCCGCAGATGAGGGGTAAAGCCCTTTCTGGACTGGAGGGGTTTTTTATTTCTCTTGGGGTGCACAATAACTGGGAGGTGTTTGTATTGACTGCCGACAGGTTTTTCTTTACTTCTGAGTCAGTGACGGAGGGGCATCCCGATAAAATAGCTGACCAGATTTCCGATGCCATTCTCGACGCTATTCTGGAAAAGGACCCCCTGGCAAGGGTTGCGGCGGAAACATTAGTTACTACAGGGCTGGTTTTGGTGACGGGAGAGATTACCACCTCCTGTTATGTGGATATTCCCGCTCTTGTCCGCAAGACGGTTAAGGAAATTGGCTATACCAGGGCCAAGTATGGCTTTGCCGGCGATACCTGCGCCGTGCTGACTGCCATTGATGAGCAGTCTCCCGACATTGCCCAGGGAGTAGATAATGCCCTGGAAGTCAGGGGTGCTCAGGAAAAAGAGCAGCAATTGGGGGCGGGAGATCAGGGGCTGATGTTTGGTTATGCCTGTGATGAGACTCCGGAGTTGATGCCCATGCCCATCTATCTGGCTCATGCTTTGGCCCGGAGGCTGGCTGAGGTTCGGCGCCAGCGCATTATTCCCTACCTGCGTCCCGATGGCAAGACTCAGGTGACGGTGGAATATGTCGGGGGCAAGCCCTTGCGGGTCAGTGCTGTAGTGGTCTCGGCTCAGCATAAGCCCGACATTCCCTGCCAGCGCATTGAGGCTGACATTATGGAAGAAGTGGTGAAAAAGGCGATTCCCGCTTTTCTGCTGGATGCCGGGACCAAGTTCTACATAAATCCCTCCGGCCGCTTTGTGGTGGGAGGGCCCCAGGGGGATTCCGGCCTTACGGGGCGCAAAATCATCGTCGACACTTACGGCGGTTTTGCCCGCCACGGAGGGGGCGCCTTTTCCGGCAAGGATCCTACTAAGGTGGACCGCTCGGCTTCTTACGCTGCCCGCTGGGTGGCCAAGAATATTGTCGCCGCCGGCATTGCCAGCAAGTGTGAATTGCAGCTGGCTTATGCCATTGGCGTTTCCAGGCCGGTGGCCATCAATGTCGAGACCTTTGGCACCGGCAAAATTCCCAACGCAAAAATCGTTGAGCTTATCAATAATCATTTTGACTTAAGCACTGGAGGCATTATCAGGGATCTCGACCTGCGCCGTCCCATTTACCGCCAGGTGGCGGCCTATGGGCATATGGGCAGGCCGGATTTGGACCTGCCCTGGGAAAAAACGGACAAGGCCGCCTGCCTGCGGCAGGAGGCGGGGCTGGAGTAAGCTTACCCAGAGTACCCGTTTACTTTCTGTCCTTCTCCGCATATATATAGAGTGCGGGGGTGAGGGCATGGATGTTTTGCTTTGGGTATTTGCCCTGGTGGGCATGGGGTATCTTGCCACAGCAATCTGGCGGTGGTTGTTTCCTTTTCAGGGCAAGGGCCCTGAAATTAACTTGCTGTTTTTGGTCCAGGACAATGAGGAAATTGTCGAAGGCTTATTCCGGCAACTGGCCTTGGACTGTCAGTTTCGGAATTTGTCCCCCCCGGGGATGATGGCGGTGTTTGACCTAGGATCCCGTGATCAGACTGTGGCGATTTTGCGGGGGCTGGCCCGGGAGTATAATATCTTCCTGCGGGAAGTACCCCTCAGTCAGTTGGGAGAGGCTTTGGGGGATTGCGGCCCCGGGATTGTCGTCCTGGACCTGCGCACTATGCCTGTACAACAAGCTCTGGTTCAGGCCCGACATTTATTGCAGAGGCTGCCGCAGGCCCCATGGCCTGTCCAGCAAGGAGAGGGATCTTGACCGGCGCTGCCGGTTTTTTTTTGTGTACGTTTTCTTTTTGAGGGGTGATTGCCTGCCGGCAGGCTCATTCAGGTCCAGGGGATGCCGGGAGCAGGCGGCGAACAGGCTCGGTGCTGTTTTGCGGGGGGCCTGTGCCCTGGCTTATACTGAATTCCCCAGGGGAATCCAATTCCGCCACCAGGGAGGTGAAAGTAATGGCTGTAAGCAAAGCTTCTTTAGATTCCCGCCTGCAAGTGCGCTACCAGACAGGTGTCAATGACGAAGGCGAGCCTGTATACAGCACCCGCAACCTGGGCAGTGTCAGGGCTGATAGTTCTGACGAGTCCCTGTGGGTTGCAGCGGCTGTCATTACCGGCCTGCAGCAGTTGCCGGTGGCCGAGGTGCGCCGGGTCGATTATGCCATTTTGACAGAAACCCCTTAGCCCAGGGGCAAATAGCTTTAGGGGAGGTGATGAGTATGGAAAAGACCCTGCAATTGGTCTTTCTCAATGCCGGGGGAAGCAGGGTGACTATCAGCATCCCCAATCCCCTGCCGGACTTAACTGCTGCAACTGTGGAGGAGGCAATGGACGCCATTATCAATGCCGATGTCTTTGTCTCTGCCGGCGGCGGGTTGACTGGCAAGGTGCGGGCACAGCTGGTCTCCAGGCAGACTGAGGAAATTGTAGTGTTCTAAAACGGGGGGCCTCTGGCCCCCTCTTGTTTTGCCCTCTGGTATTGCCTTTTTTCTTTCCCAGGGAACTTTCCTTCGGAGTTGTCCGTATACTGTAGAGACCTTGAGGGGGGGTGAAAGATGAAAAAGGTATCCGGGGCGGAGCTCGCACGCATGACTGCCTTGCGCTCAGTTTGTTTGCCGGGAGAGGGCAGGGTTAGCCAGGTCTATGTCCCCGGGGACAATTTCTACGATCCCCGCAGAGTATGCTCCCTGGTGGAGGCAGCTGCCAGATATTTCGCTGTCGACTTAGTGGCCTTGCGCCAGCGGTGCAAGGAACTCCTTGACAGGAGCAACTACCTGCCTTTGCCCATCAGCACTCACCTGGTGCTGGTTCCCCTGACCCTGGGGACGCTGGGAGAAAAGACGGGCTTTATTAATCTCTTGGCTTTGGACAAGGTGCAGGCCCAGGGAAAGCATTGCACCATCCTTCTGAAAGACGGAGTTGCACTGCCCTGCCGGCTCTCTCCGGGGACAGTAAAGCAGCGCATGGTGCAAGCGCGCTTCGTCCTTTGGGAGCTGTCGGCGGCAGGGTTTCGTTGGTTACATGGACCCGGGGCGGCGGGGGGAGGTAATATTCCTTGTATTTAGCAGGAAAGCCGGGAGAAGCAGAGAATACCCGGGGAGAGAATAATTGGAGGTTTTGGCATGAGTGCGTTTATCGACCTTCTCTTTCCCCCTTTGTGTGTCTGCTGCCGCAGCCAACGGCGGCAGCAACTGGGGCTGTGTCCTGACTGCCTTGCCAGGGTGGAATTGACAGGGCTTTCGGCCTGCATTCGCTGCGGCCGCCACTGCCCTCCGGGAAAGTGTGCTCCCCTGGGTCATGGGTACAGCCGTGTGCTCTCCTTGGCTGCATACCAGGGACCCTGGAGACAGGTGGTGCAGAATGTGAAATTCGGCAGAGACCGGGCGGTGGCCAGGGAGTTGGCCCGGGAATTGGCGGCCTTGGCCAAGGCCTCGGGTTTCCCCCTGCCCCGGGCTGTGGTCCCTGTGCCCGGGGCAGGCAAAAATTGGCGCAATTTTGACATCATCGCCATGATGTGCAAGGAGCTGGCTGTGACTGCCGGGGCTCCGATCCAAAAGGTGCTTCTGAGGCGCCCGGGACGGCCGCCCCAGGTGGAACTTAATTATAAAGGACGACTGGAGGGCCTGGAAGATTACATTTATACAGCAGAGGGTACCATGTTGGAGGGTACGGTATGGTTGGTTGATGATGTCTATACCACCGGCGCCACAGCAGATGCCTGTGCCAGGGCCTTATTGGTAACTGGCGCCGGCAGGGTATATCTTTTTGTGTTGGCAGCATAATAAAGGAAAAAGGTTCCCTTGCAAAAAATTTTAACTTCGATAAACTGTAATTGTCCGACAGGTCTGTGGTTGAAAGTCGATGCCAGCCGCAGGCAAAACGACCCACGTAAGGCAATGGATGAGATTGCTGAGCATGGTGCGGCTTAGAGGTAAGTCCTGCCGGGAAAACCGAGAGGGGCAGTAGTTCACGCGAACCCCCCAGCAGGCCAGTGTGGGGGCAAAGACCAGGTCAGCTGTCGGACAACTAAATAAAATAAAAATTGACAATGAGAAAAACTAGTGTTAGTATTGGTAACGAGCTTCACAGCTACATCTATTTTGGAGGTATATTTTTAGTGCAAGGAAAAGTAAAATGGTTTAGTCAGAAAAAGGGTTGGGGCTTCATCCAAAGAGAAGAAGGCGACGACGTGTTTGTTCACTACACTGCTATCCAGGGTGAAGGCTTCCGTACCCTCAATGAGGGAGACATCGTAGAATTCGATATTGTCGACAGCGATAAAGGACTGCAAGCTACTAACGTTGTCAAATTGTAGAAAAATCTAAATCCCGTTACGGCGGGATTTTAGTTTATTTTGGCAGGATTTCTAAGAGATTTAGGGAATAAATATTGTACAGCACTGAAAGGAGAGTGGACTTTATGCGGATTATTACCCGGGGAAAAAACATCGAAGTAACTGATGCCCTGAAAACCCATGTAGAAAAAAGGATTGGAAAGATCGCAAAGTATTTTGATGAAGACACCGAAGCCCTGGTAACCCTCAGCGTTGTAAAGGGAACCCACGTGGTTGATGCCACCCTGCTGCTAAAAGGCGGAATGCTTATTAGAGGAGAAGTGGAGTCCCCAGATATGTATGCTTCTGTCGACATGGTCACGGAAAAGCTGGAACGCCAAATCCGCAAGTACAAGACCCGCATTAACCGCAAAGCCCGGCAAATTGGCATCAACGGCGATTTGGGAAGAAGCGATGAGGATGAACCCAAGATTGTCAAAACCAAAAGGTTCGCCATTAAACCAATGCTACCGGACGAGGCAGTGCTGCAGATGAACCTTCTGGAACATGATTTCTTTATGTTTATCAATGCCGAAACCAACAAGGCAAATGTTGTCTATCGCCGCCGCGACGGAAACTTTGGCTTGATTGAACCTCAGGATTAAGGTTTTAATGTTAAGGGCTGGCAATGCCGGCCCTTTTGCATTATGATAATAGAAAGTAAAGGAGGCAATGCCGTGGATGCGTACAATGCCATAAAATCTATCTACCGTTCCTATGTCCTGGCCCAGCCCCATATCGCTCCAGGACTGTTGGACATTTACAAGCGCCATCCAGGCTATTGCCGTCAGCTCCTACAGGAATTGGGTTTAAGTTTGTCTCAGCCCCCCTCTGTGCTGATTGCTGGCAGCAAGGGAAAGGGCTCCACCAGTGCGATAATCGCCAGCATTATGCAGGCGGCAGGTTATAAAACCGGCTTGTTCACCGGTCCCCATCTTGTGGACTTTTGTGAGCGGGTGCGGATCAATTGGCAGAAGATCCCCGAACGGGAGTTTGTTCGGCTGACGGAAAAAATAATGGTCCTTGTGAAGAAGATTCAGGCTTCCATGCCCCCGGACCATTACCTGGGCCCGGTGGGCACAGTCCTGGCTGTAGCCCTGCTTTGGTTTAGGCAAGAGCATACCGATTTTCATGTTCTGGAATGCGGCCGGGGAGCCCTTGCCGACGATGTCAATGTCATCGCTAACCGCTGGTCGGTGCTGACTCCCATTATGTTTGAACATCAGGACCAATTGGGACCGACCCTGTTGGATATCGCCGCCAATAAAATGGCGGTGGTGAAATCCGGCCAGGAAGTGTGCGTCAGTTACCGCCAGCAGCCGGAAATTGCCTCGCTGCTGCGCTCCCTGTGTCGGGCGGTGGAGGTTCCCCTCAAATTGGGAGGGGAAGATTTTTCTGTTGCGGTGACCGCTGCGGGCTTGGGGGGCAGCTCCTTTGAATACCAGTCCCGTCAGCGCAAAAGTCAGTTTCACATCCCCCTGGCGGGAAGCTTTCAGGCATATAATGCCGGGGTGGCAATTGCCCTGGCGGAGGAAGTGCTGCCGGGCATTGGCGATGAAATCCTGCAGGCAGGGTTGGACACTGCCCGCTGGCCGGGACGCTGCCAATTAGTGGCGGGGTCGCCGCCAATACTACTCGATGGGGCCATTAACGCTGAGTCGGCAGCGTATTTGCGGGAATTGGTGACCAGGGAGCATAAGCCGCTGTACTTTATTCTGGGAGTGCCTGCAGATAAAGACTGGCAGGGGGTAATTGACACTTTGGCTCCTGAGGGAGAGGCGGTTTGGTTGACCCGAGCCAGCAACAATAACCTGGTATTTCCCGCGGCGGAGGAAGCTTTGGCAACAGCAGAAAAATACAATGCCAATATCCGGGCGACAGAGGATGTGGGTGAGGCTTTGGCTGAAGCCCTCGCTGCTGCAGATTCAGAGGGGGCTGTTGTCGTTGCCGGCACTATGTCACTGCTCAGGGATGCAAAGATCTATATTCAGTCACAATTGGGGAGGGATTGTGATGAGTAAGCGCCTTTATCGTTCACAGAAAAACCGCTTGCTGTCCGGAGTGTGCGGCGGCCTCGGTGAATACTTGTCTATTGACCCCGTTGTCATTCGTCTGGCTTTTGCCATGTTCCTCATATTCAGGCTTTGGCTGGGTCTGATTGCCTATGGGCTGGCGGCATTGCTCATTCCCATGCGGGGAAGTACTGACTTTCTGGAGGCGGAAGTTGTCGACCATCCTCACAGGGATGGGGCTCCCGGTTTTCAGGGAAAATTGGCAATTGTGCTCATCCTGGCCGGCATCGGCCTGCTCCTCTACCGCTTTATCCCCCGGACGCCTCTGTTGTTGGGTTATATAAGAATTTTCAAGGAAGCATTTTGGCCCCTGGCCTTGATAGTCCTTGGCCTGTGGCTTATCTTCAGATCGAAAAATCGATAAGGAGGAGAAAAATGGAACCGAAGAAACTGTATCGTTCTCGGCGAAACGCGATAATTTCCGGGGTTTGCGGCGGCATTGCAGAATATGTGAATCTTGACCCCACTGTCGTCCGGGTTCTCTTTGTGTTGTTTACTTTGGTTACTGCCTTTTTCCCGGGGGTGCTCTTCTATATAATCTCCATGCTCATCATTCCCCTGGAAGACTAAAATGTCGCTGCGGGGTTTTGACGTCTTGATCCTGGCCGGAGGTAAGTCCCGGCGCATGGGTGCCGACAAGGCGGGAATTGTCCTCGGCGGCAAGACTTTGCTGGAACATGTCCTGGACAAGGCTGCAGGCTGGGGTGGCAACCGCATCTTGGTGGCTGGCCCTCCCCGGGAGGGGGTGGCAGCGGAATTTATTCCCGACCCGCCCCAGTACAAGCCAAGCTCGCTGCGGGGATTATACGGCGGGCTGCTGGCCAGCAGCAGTTCCTGGATACTGGTTGCCGGCTGCGACATGCCTTTTATCAAAGGTGAGGTCATCTCTCGCTTGTGGGATCTGAAGAACTCAGGGGGGGCGGTGGCCTGGTGGCATAATCGTTTGCAACCTTTCCCCGGTTTTTATCCCCGGCAGGGGCTGCCCTTGATAGCCTCTATGCTGGCGGAAAATCGCTTTCACCTGGCCGCCCTGCTGGATCGCCTGCAGCCGGCGGTGGACCGGGACATCGCTCTGGCAGACCCTGAGGGAATCAGCTTTTTT
>JAAYHI010000142.1 GCA_012727415.1 Bacillota bacterium | reverse complement strand
GGTGACTGTAGTTGAGACCAACCGCAGCACGCGCACAGACCAGGGAGGCAGGTACCGCATGATTCACTCTGTTGTTCCTGAGGGCGAAACCTGGACTTTGCGCTTTGAAGCCTATGGCTACTATACCGAAGAAGTGCCCTTTACGCTGGAGAAGGACCAGGTGCTGGAGAAGGATGTATTCCTCGAGCCTATTCCCAGAGGCAATATCGAGGGAACGATTGTATCCAGCCGCACAGGCGAACCCATTGCTGGTGCCAGAGCGGTGTTGCTGGAAGATGACCGCGTGCCAAGCGTCCTCAGCGATGAGGAAGGAAAATTCTCTCTGGACAATGTTCTTGAAGGCAACTATACTCTGCGGGTTTCAGCAGAGGGCTTCATCCTCATGGAGCTGCCTGTTGAAGTTGTCGGCGGCGAAACTGCCAATGTGCTGGTTGAGTTGGAGCCCTTCATCGGCTATGAAGATGAGATTGCCTATGATGACGGCGAAGCAGAAAATGCAAGGGCCTTCTATGACGGTGGCAATGGCTGGGGTGTAAGGTTTACCCCGGATGGTTTGGCTCAGATTGCTGGCGCCAGCGTTTATATTTGGGGCACCGATTGGCCTTCACCCGGAGACAACAAAGTATCTGTGGCGGTCTTTGACAGTCTGCCCAACGGCGAACCGGGAGAGATGGTGATTGAGCCCTTTGTGGTGGAGGGTAACCGGGGAGCCTGGAACTACATTGACCTGTCCAGCTTTGGCTTTGTCACCGACAGAGATTTCTATATCATCAGTGTCCAGGTGGGCAATTACCCCGATTGTGCTGGCCTGGGCTTTGATGAAAGCTCTTCCGAAGGCCGCACCTACGAATGGTTCGCGGGCGAGTTCTCCCTGGTGGCACCGGATTACGGCAATGCCATGGTCAGGGCCCATGTTAAATATGAGCTCGATCCTCCTGCTCTTCTTGCTCCTGCTGATGGCACCCATACCAATGCCGACAGCATAACGGTAACGGGATTTGTCAACACAGACTCTCTGGTCAGGCTCTATGTCAACGGAACTGAAGCCGCTACAATGGAAGTTGCAAGAGGTGAATTCCAGGCCGACATTGACCTGGTAGAGGGTGAAAACCTGATTACAGCCACTGCAGAAATTGAGGCCGGCGCCACCGATCCTTCTGAGCCTTTGTTGGTCATCAAGGACACTGTGGCACCGGTGGTGGAAATTACATCTCCCGTTGACAATTTGGTTACCAATAAAGAAGTGGTAACTGTCGAGGGTTCTGTCAGGGACGATTACCTGGCCACGGTGCGGGTCAATGGCGAAGCAATTGAGTTTGCCCCTGACGGTACATTCAGCACCAGGATAATCGTCGAAGAAGGTGCCAACCTCATTACCGTTGAGGCAGTGGACTTTGCTGGAAATCCCGCCGCAGAAACAGTTACAGTATATGTTGACCTCATTGAACCCGAGCTTTACGAAATGGAGCCTGCCGTAGACAAAACTGTTTTCCCCGGTGAGATATTGGAATTCTCCTTCGTCAGCGATTCTGTTGGCGGCAGCGCCACCTTTGTCGTTGTCCTTCCCGGCCAGAAAGTACTGAATTCTCACCGGCATGAGATGTGGGAAGTGGCTGACGGTGTATATCTGGGAACCTGGGAGGTGCCCTGGGATGCCAGATTTACCGGCGCAGTCGTTGAATTCGAGCTGGTGGATGCGGCCGGCAATCGCACAGCGGCCGTCGCCCCCGGCAAGTTGTCTACAGCCTGGGTGGGCTGCCAGCGCCTGGCCGGTGACAACCGGTATGCTACTGCCGTAGAAATTAGTAAAGCCGGCTGGAATACTTCAGAATATGTTGTGCTGGCTACAGGCACGAATTTTGCCGATGCTCTGGCGGGTGCGCCCCTGGCCTATGCTCTGAATGCTCCCATCCTGCTGACAGCCCCGACAAGTCTGCCTGCAGTTACTGCTGAGGAAATCCAACGCCTGGATGCTGACAAGGTCATCATCTTGGGAGGAATCGGAGCCATCAGTGAGCAGGTCGAAGATGAGCTGGTTGCTATGGATCTGGTAGTTGAGCGCATTTATGGCGCAAACAGATTTGAGACAGCAAAGCTCATTGCCGCAGAAGTTGCCCCTGAAGGCGCAGCGAAGGCTGTCCTGGTCAATGGCATCGATTTCCCCGATGCCCTGTCTGCAGCCCCCTATGCTGCCCGCCAAGGAATGCCGATTCTCCTGACTCGCGCCGAAAGCATGCCGGTTTCAACAGCCCAAGCCCTGGAGGAGCTGGGTGTCAATGAGACCATTGTCATCGGCGGCAGCGGCGTCATCAGCGATGAAATTATTGCCGATGTTCCTGGAGCCATCAGGGTCTGGGGAAGCAACCGCTATGCCACCAGCGTGGCCGTCGCTGAATATTTCGAGCCCGACACTGCTCACATATATGTGGCCACTGGTCTGGAATTTGCCGACGCGCTCACCGGTGCAGTGTTGGCTGCTAAGAACAACAGCGGCATCCTCCTGGCAGGCGACACCCTGCCTGAGGAAATGGTTTCATTTATCACCGAGAACAGGGTGGTGCAGGTAACGGTCTTTGGCGGTGAGGGGGCAGTAAGTCCCGCACTGGTAACATTGATAGAGACGCTGCTCAGGTAACTAAAAGGCTCCCCCCCTCCAATTTGAGGCGGGGGAGCTTTGTTGTGCAGGAGTATTATCCCCGAATAGAGAATATGCAGATAAGGGATATCCCGCATCGGCGCTGATGCAGTACTGAGGAAAGGTTGACAGTATGAAGAGGACAGCCATAATAATACTCGACGGCATAGGTTCCATTATACTGTTGGGGCCATGGGGAAGGTATCAGGCAGCTAAGCTGTTGCCCCCGCTGAGTCGCGCAAGTTAGATGTATCATCTGTTAAGAGAGCCGTTATTTTTGCCCCCCATCCAGACGATGAGGTGTATGGTGCAGGTTTGTTGTTGAATAGTCTTGTGGCTATAGGAGCTGCTGTTACAATCGTGTATGCTACAGGCGGACAGAAATACCGAACTGCTGTTGGCGGAGACAGGGTTGAGGAAGCTAAAGCCTTTGCAAATCACATTAAGGCAGAGGCCTGTTTTCTGGGTTTTGGCGACGGGGAGCTCGCTCAGAGTGAGGATATGCTGACCAAAGCTGTACAGGATTTCCTCAGGGGAGCTGAGCTTGTTGTGGTGCCGGCGTACAGTGATTACCACCCCGATCACAGGGCGTTGTCAAGGGCTGTCCTTAGAGCATTGCCCCCTACAGGCAGGTTAAGGGTGCTGATGTACTGTACAAGTACACCTTTGTGGCCTGAGCATAAAATTGTTTACTTACAGGACAGCTTCACAGCTATGAACAAGTTCTTTGCATTTTACCGCTCCAGCACCTCGCCAAGGAGCATCAATTCATTTAAGATAACGCGCATTTTTCATGCTGGCAGATATCTTGGGGAAAGAGTATTCTGGGAGCCCTATTGGGAGTTAGAGGGTATAGCAAATGCAAGACAAAAAGCTGAGAGAGCATTGCCATCGAATTTTCCGGTATTGCATAAACCCATGCGCTGGCGGAAATTCATCAAGGAGCTGCGTTCTTATAAAAAAAATTATAATGAGAAGGTGTAAATATGTCGGTGGAAATTACTAAGCTAAACCAAGCTGATATCGGGCATTTCAGGCAACTTTTCCAAGCAGTTTTCGGCAGAGAGATGGATGCCCAAATGTTTCAGTGGAAGTATATTGACAATCCCTGCCAGACAGATAAGGAAAGCTACAATATCATTGTG
>JAAYHI010000141.1 GCA_012727415.1 Bacillota bacterium | reverse complement strand
GCTGATATTGCGAAAAAGTACCGCGAGAGCCCGGCAGTTGTTCATGCCATTGCCGCCCATCACGGGGATATTGAGCCGGAATCTGTTGAAGCTGTTCTGATCCAAGCTGCTGATGCTATTTCTGCCGCTCGTCCCGGTGCCCGGCGCGAAACTCTTGAAAACTACATCAAGCGTCTGGAAAAGCTAGAAGAAATCGCAGATTCTTTCCAGGGGGTAGACAAATCTTATGCTATTCAGGCAGGGCGGGAGATCCGCATTATCGTCAAGCCTGAACGCGTTGATGACGCTCTTGCCAGTCAAATGGCCAGGGATATTGTCAAACGCATTGAAAATGAGATGGAATACCCCGGGCAAATTAAGGTAACCGTCATCCGGGAAAGTCGTGCTGTGGAATATGCCAGGTAAAACCCTTGGGTTTTACCTTTTTTCTAAAGGAGGAACCCTATGAAAGTATTGTTCATCGGCGATATTGTCGGCCGCAGCGGCCGCCGGGCCGTTGCAAGTCTGTTGCCTGAACTGGCTAATGAATATTCCTGGGATTTGTGTATTGCCAATGCCGAAAACGCTGCCGGCGGCAGGGGGATTACCCCCGCCATAGCGGAGGAACTGCTGGCATATGGAATAGATGTCTTAACCATGGGCAATCACACCTGGGACAATAAGGACATCTTCCAGTTCATCGATTCTGCGCCTTACCTGGTGCGGCCGGCAAATTACCCAATAGAGGTTCCTGGCCAGGGTTATACAGTGGTGGAGAAGAAAGGGAAGAAGATTGCAGTGCTCAATCTTTCCGGCCAGGTGTTTATGGACCCCATGGACTGCCCCTTTGCCAAAGCAGATCAACTGATTTCAAGTCTCAGCCATTGCGACCACATTTTTATTGATTTTCACGCCGAAGCCACTGCCGAAAAAGTCGGCTTTGCCCGCTATGTCGATGGCAGGGCAGCAGCGGTAGTGGGTACCCATACCCATATTCAGACTGCAGATGAGCAGTTGCTTCCCCGGGGGACATTGTATATCACCGATGTGGGAGCCACCGGTGCCATTGATTCAGTGCTGGGAATGGAAGTCGAGCCTGTTCTCAAGCGGCTTACTACTAAAATGCCCCAGCGCTTTGTCGCTGCCCGGGGGCCGGCGATGCTGTGCGCTGTGTGGATGGATTTAGCCGAAAAAAAGATCTCCCGCCTTGCACTTACCGCTGAATAGCTTATCTATTAAGTAAAAAGAAGGTATTTTTTCCTTTGCGGCGAATATAACATATGTAGAACTTCATTTAGTCAAGAGGGGGTTAAGTTTTTGGACGTATTGAAAGTGTCAGCAAAATCCAATCCTAATTCCGTCGCCGGCGCATTGGCAGGTGTCTTGCGGGAGCGAGGTGGTGCTGAAATGCAGGCCATCGGAGCCGGGGCCCTGAACCAGGCCGTCAAAGCTATTGCAATCGCAAGAGGATTCGTCGCTCCCAGTGGTGTTGACCTTATTTGCATCCCCGCCTTTACAGACATAATCATCGATGGAGAAGAAAGAACAGCCATCAAACTTATCGTTGAACCGCGTTAGCACTTATAATCTCATAAAAACCTGTTTATTCTGTAAGCAGGTTTTCTTATGTTAAGGGGAGATTTACCATTTTTCAGTTTGCAGATTTTCATTGTGACACCCTGTTGAAAGTTTCCAAAGGCCAGGTTGATTTTTCTCGGCTCAACCAGAGTGGACACTTGGATCTCCAGCGTTTGCTGGCCACCAACTATATTTTGCAGTGCTTTGCTGTATTTTTTGACCCTGGCCTGGGCCCTGAGGCGGCCTTGCGCCACACCCTGAGGCTAATTAATCTTGCCCGCGAGAAAATTCTTACTTTGCCCCAGGTGCACTGGGTCAAGCAGGCAGCAGACCTGGATGCCGGGAAGGATAAGCTGCTGGCTATGTTATCTGTTGAAGGGGCGGATTTCATTGCCTCCGATATGTTTCTCATCGAATTAGTCCACAATATGGGTGTCAGACTGATTACCTTAACCTGGAACGGGCGCAACAGCCTTGGAGATGGTGTCAAGGTTGAGGGAGGAGGCGGGCTTACAAGGTTTGGCCGGAAAGCTGTCAAGGCCATGCAGGATTTAAATATTATTGTCGATGTTTCCCACTTGGGGGAAAGAGGTTTTTGGGACGTCGCCGCCGCCGCGGAAAAACCCTTTGTCGCCTCCCATTCTAACGCCTGGGCGCTGTGTCGGCATCCCCGCAACTTAAAAGACCGGCAAATCCGTGAAATCAGCCGCCAGGGGGGCTTGATCGGAGTCAATTTATGCCCCGCCTTTATTGCTCCGTCCCGGGAGAATCAAACCTTGGACGCCCTGGTCAGGCATATTTCTCACATTGCTGCAGTCGGCGGCATCGACTGTCTGTGCCTGGGCAGCGATCTCGACGGCATTACAGCATTGCCTTTAGGGATGGAGGATGTCAGGGAAATGAGCCAGCTTCCCGGCCTGCTGGAAGCTGCAGGTTTTTCACCCACCGAGATTGAGGCCATATGTTCTGCCAACCTGATAAGATTTTTACGCGAGAATCTGGAGTGAACTGCCAATGCTAGTTGATTTGCACCTACATTCCACGGCTTCAGACGGATTGCTGTCTCCTGCCGCCCTGGTCGTTATGGCCAAAGCTGCAGGACTTGACATCATCGCTCTCACCGACCATGACACCACTGCCGGGTTGGAGGAGGCCCGGGCTGCAGGCGCCAGCTGTGGCTTGCGGGTGATTTCCGGCATTGAATTCAGCACCGAACTGGATAGTGCAGAAGTCCATATCTTAGGGTTTCAAGTGGACCACCAGCACCAAGGATTGCATCAGTTGCTGGAGAAGATACGCTTAAGCCGCCTCCGGCGCATAGAACAAATGATTGACCGCCTCAGGGACTTAGGCTTTGACCTTACCTGGGATGAGGTGGCCAGCGGCGCAAGCAATGCCAGCAGTTTGGGGCGCCCTCATGTTGCAAGGGTAATGGTGAACAAAGGATATGTCGCATCGGTAAAAGAAGCTTTTGACCACTGGCTTGACCGGGGACGCAAAGCCTATGTCCCCAGGTTCAAACTTCATCCCGCCGAAGCAATAGCTGTTATCCATGAATCCGGTGGCCTGGCTTTTCTTGCTCACCCCGGCCTGCTGCCGGCAAACAGCATAATAGCCCAGGTGGCGGCAATGGGCCTGGATGGATTGGAAGCATTCCACCCGCAACACAGTCCCGAGCAGATACAGGCCTTTTTACTTCAAGCTGAGACCCTTGCCCTGCACATCTCCGCAGGTTCCGACTTTCATGGGGGCCCCGGGGAGCCCGAACTGGGGGCAGCGGCAGTGGATCTTACTCTGCCCTGGTTAATGGACTGATATGGGTCTAATTTAGGTGTTTTTTCCTGCTTTATAGCAGGACTTTCTGTGTACAAGGCGAATATAATATAGTAATGGACTAATGGACCAGGACAAGTCCAATATTGGAGGTGAGGTCTTGAAACTCCAATTGAAGAGGGAGACGGGAATTCCCCTCTATATTCAAGTGCAAAACCTGATAAAAGAATTAATAAAAAATGGCGTCTGGTTGCCAGGCAGCAAGATTCCCACCGAGAGAAGCCTGGCCCAGCAACTTAATGTCAGCCGCAACACTATCAGCATGGCCTTTCGTGATCTGGAACATCAAGGCCTGTTAGTTTGTCACCAGGGCAGGGGAACCTTTGTTGCTGAGTCTGACGAAGTCGTCCGTCTCGAAAGCCGCAAAGAACGTCTGCTGCGAATAATTGACATGGCCATGGAAGAAGCAACTACTTTGGGGTTCAGCATTGATGACTTCATGGCCATTACCCATGTTCGTGCCCGGGAAAAGCGGGATATCCTCTCCAAGGTCAATATAATTCTCATTGAATGCAATCGGGAACAAGTGGATTTTTTCGCCCAGGAACTGGCTCACAGTGTCGGGGTTATAATCCATCCAATTTTAATTGGCGATCTGGAGTCGCACCCGGAAAAGTTTCGGGAGATTATTCGCAAGGCAGATATTGTCATTACTACGCTGTTTCATTTGCAGACCGTTAAAGATATTGTCGGCGATGTGGGGACGGAAATTATCTCTATCGCATTAAGTCCTTTGCTGGATTCCATCGTCCGCATTGCCCGCATTCCCAACAACGCTCATGTTGGCATCTTTTGCCTGTCCAATAACTTCGCCGAAAAAATGATTGCTTCCCTGCGCAGCGCCGGAATCAATCATCTGCAATACAGTATATTTTTAAGCCCCGCCGAAAAGGAGGTTTTGCTCGCCCAAATAGAAAGCGTCGATTACATCATCACCTCACCTGGCCGCAAGCAAGAACTAATGAATCACACCAAAAAGGAAGTAGTGGAATTTATTTATTCACCGGATCAAGCATCCACCAATTTGCTGAGAGCTGCTTTAATGGAGCTCAAGGAAAAAAATCTAAAGAAGTAGGAGTGACCTTAATGGCCGGAAAATTTCAGGTACGTATCCTGCCTGCGTACTGTAAGGGCTGCGGCATATGCGTCAGCGTTTGCCCGAAACAGGTTTTGGGTTTAGGCAAGGATAAGGCTCAGGTAGTGCAGCCTGATCAATGTATCGGCTGTTTAAACTGCGAGTATCACTGCCCGGATTTTGCAATTACGGTGACGGAAGGTGAAAAAGATGAGTAAGCGGCTTATTCAGGGAAACGAGGCTTGTGTGGAGGGTGCATTAGCAGCTGGCGCCAGGTTCTTCGCCGGCTATCCCATTACCCCTTCAACAGAAATTGCCGAACTAATGGCGGAAAAGCTGCCTGCCTTAGGCGGTGTCTTTATGCAGATGGAAGATGAAATTGCCAGCATTGCAGCAATCATAGGCGCATCTATTGCTGGTACCAAGGCAATGACAGCCACCAGCGGTCCCGGTTTTTCCCTTATGCAGGAGAACCTCGGCTTTGCTGCAATGACAGAAGTGCCGATTGTGGTTGTCAATGTCACCCGGGGAGGTCCCAGCACCGGCACGCCAACTAAACCCAGCCAGGGAGATTTTATGCAGGCGCGCTGGGGATGCCATGGGGACCACCCAATAATTGTGTTGGCTCCCAGCAGTGTGCAGGAGGTTTATAACCTTACTATCACTGCTTTTAATATGTCTGAAAAGTACATGGTGCCGGTGGTGCTGTTATATGATGAAGTAGTGGGACACCTCCGGGAGGGGGTCGAACTCAAAGGCACTGCAGAAATAATCAACAGAGATTTTCCCCTTGTTCCTCCGGAAAACTATCGACCCTATGCGACAGGGGACGGCCTCATTCCTAAGCTGGCGCCTTTCGGCAGCGGCTATCGGTATCATATGTCCGGCTTAAGTCATGACGAGACGGGGTTTCCCACCGGCAACCCAGCGACAATCGAGAATCTGGTGGTGCGTTTACAGGACAAAATTGAAAAAAACCGCCAGGACATCATTAAGTACAAGGCTATCGATGTGGAAGATGCTGAGGTCATTTTCCTTGCCTACGGTTCGCCCCTGCGTTCAGCCCTGCAGGTGCAAAAGCAGGCAAGGGCTCGCGGGGAAAAAGTCGGCCTCATTCAATTGCTGACTCTTTGGCCCTTTCCCCATGAATTGCTGACAGAAACTTTTGCCAGGAACAACGCAGATTTTATCATTCCCGAACTCAGCCTTGGCCAACTGGCTGACGAAGCATCAAAATCTGTGCCCCGGGACAAGATCACCCGGGTCAACCGCAATGACGGTGCCCTGATTACACCCGCTCAATTGGAGCAGGCATTGAAGGGGGTTAGGTAATGAAGTACAAAGATTTCTTGCGCAAAGACAAGATGCCCCATATCTGGTGCCCGGGTTGCGGACACGGCATGGTGCTTTCGTCATTTTTGCGGGCTTTGGCCAAAAGAGAATATCACCCTGACAAAGTGGCTGTCATCTCAGGTATTGGCTGTTCTTCCAGAGCATCAGGGTACCTGAACTTTAACACCTTACACACCACCCACGGACGGGCCATTCCCTTTGCCACCGGCATCAAAATGGCAAAACCGGAGCTCAAGGTCGTTGTCCTCACTGGTGACGGCGACAGCGCGGCTATTGGCGGCAATCACCTTATCCATGCGGCCCGCCGCAATATTGAGCTGACAGTTATCGTCTTCAATAACAATATTTACGGCATGACCAGCGGCCAGTATTCACCCCTGACGCCGCATATGAGGCTGGCGACTACTGCTCCCTACGGCAATATCGACTATCCCTTTGACCTGGTAAAGCTGGCCGAAGGTGCAGGTGCTTCTTTTGTCGCCAGGGGTGCCACTGCCCAGCCCCGCCACCTGGAGAAGATCATTGGCCAGGGGCTGGACCATAACGGCTTCAGCCTCATCGAAGTCATCACCCAGTGCCCGACATATTTCGGCCGCAAAAACAGAATGGGGTCTGCAGTAGATATGCTGCAATGGCAAAGGGATAATACTTCCACCACCGGCAAGGAAGGCAAGATCCCCCTGGGCATCTTTGTCCAGGAAGAGCGGCCGGAATACTGCGCAAATTATCATCACCTGGTAAAAACTGTGGCGGAGGGGAAAGGCAGTGAATAATAACTGGGAACTGATTATCAGCGGTTCGGGGGGACAAGGGGCTATTTTGGCGGGAATAATTTTCGCCGAAGCCGCCCTGGCAGACGGTTACAATGTAATTCAGACCCAAAGCTATGGCCCTGAGGCGAGGGGGGGTGCCAGCAGATCGGAGGTGCTCATCTCCAAAGAAGAGTTGGCATATCCCAAGGTGCAACAATGCAATCTAATGGTTGCTCTGACTCAGGAATCTCTGGACAAATACGGCCCTCTCCTAGCAGATGGCGGCACCTTGATTATCGATGAGGATATCGACGCTTCTGCCCTCAACACCAGCATTAAGGTATACAAGGCCCCGATTTTTACTGCAGCGGCAAAGCTGCTAAGGCCTATGGTGGCCAATGTCCTTGTCCTCGGCATCCTCAACACCGTCAGCGGCATCGTCAGCATGGAAAGCCTAGTGAACGCAGTCCGGGCACGGGTGCCTGCTGCCACAACCGACATCAATCTTGCTGCTTTGGAAGAAGGCAGCAAAATCGGCAAAGAACTGTCCGCAAAAGCTTTTAAAGGAGGAAATATTTAATGTCAGAGAATCTAAATATGTTTTACGCCGCCCAAAAGCAAATTAAAGATGCCTGCGATAAATTAAAGTGTGACCCCGGAGTATATGAAATTCTCAAACAACCCGCCCGGGTATTGGAAGTTTCTTTTCCCGTAAAAATGGATGATGGCTCAATCAAGATCTTTACCGGGTATCGCTCTCAGCACAACGATGCCCTGGGACCTGCAAAAGGCGGATTGAGGTTCAGTCCTACTCTAACATTGGATGAAACCAAGGCTTTGTCTATGTGGATGACCTTCAAGGGCGCCATCGTTGGGCTGCCCTATGGCGGCGGCAAAGGCGGCGTGGCCTGTGACCCGAAAAAACTGTCTCCGCGGGAAAAGGAGGCCGTCACCCGGGGTTATATCAGGGCAATTGCCCCCATCATCGGCCCCATGCAGGACATTCCCGCCCCTGATGTGGCCACTAACGCCGAAATCATGGGCTGGGTCATGGATGAATACAGCAAAATCAAGGGTTATAATAGTTTTGCTGTAGTAACGGGTAAACCCCTCATTCTGGGCGGTTCCCAGGGACGGACCCAGGCCACGGCATTGGGATGCTGCTTTGTAATCCGCGAAGCCGCCAAAAAGCTGGGAATCTCCCTTAAGGGGGCGCGGATTGCCATTCAAGGTTGGGGCAATGCCGGCAACAACCTGGCGACCATTCTCCATGAAATGGGGGCAAAGATCATTGCAGTTTCGGATCTCAACGGTGGTCTATACAGCGAGCAGGGCCTGGATGTTGCCACAATTGTCAAGGTAGATGGCAGCCTCATGCAAAAAACCGATGCCGGCCTTATTGAATACCCCGGAGCCACTAAAATCAGCAATGGCGATTTGCTGGCCATAGATTGCGATGTCCTCATTCCTGCGGCGGTCGAAAACCAAATAACCGGAGATAATGCAGGCAAGATTCGGGCTAAAATCCTGGCGGAAGCCGCCAATGGACCCACCACCCCCGAAGGCAATGAAATTCTTAAAACCATGGACGTTTTTGTCCTTCCCGACATCCTCGCCAGCGCCGGAGGCGTGACAGTATCCTACTTTGAGTGGGTCCAGAACTTGCAAAGCTATTACTGGACAAAGGAAGAAGTAAACCAGCGCCTGGAACAAAAGATGGTGGCGGCCTTTGAAAATGTCTACAACTTCAGCAAGGAATATAGTGTAGACATGCGTTCAGCTGCTTACATGGTGGGCATAAAACAACTGGCTGATGCCATGAAAGCCAGAGGCTGGCTAAGCTAGTACGAGCAATTTGCGGAGGTGTTAACATTGCAGGAAAAGCGAGATAAACTTGCCCAGTGGCAACAGAAGCTGGAGCAAGGCAAAGCTCGGTTTCCCGAGCGCAAGGCAGCATTTGAGACCAGTTCCGGCATTCCCTTGCAGACGGTGTACACTTCTCTGGACTTGCCCCAAGCAGATGAATTCTCACTCCCGGGGGAATATCCCTATACCCGGGGAGTGCAGCGCAATATGTATCGGGGCAGGCTGTGGACAATGCGTCAATATGCCGGCTTTGCCACGGCACGGGAGTCAAATGAACGCTATAAGTACTTGCTTTCCCAGGGGCAGACAGGGCTTAGCGTAGCTTTTGACCTGCCTACTCAAATCGGCCTTGACTCTGATCATTCATTGGCGGAAGGAGAAGTGGGGAAAGTGGGAGTGGCCATAGACTCCCTGGAGGATATGGAAATCCTTTTCTCCGACATCCCCCTGGACAAGGTAAGCACTTCAATGACGATAAACGCTCCTGCCATGGTTCTGCTGGCTATGTACCTTGTGGTGGCAGAAAAACAAGGGGTGGAATGGAGCAAATTAAAGGGAACGATTCAAAATGACATTCTCAAAGAGTATGTGGCTCGGGGAACTTACATCTTCCCCCCGGAACCTTCTCTGAAAATCGTCACAGATATCTTTGCCTTCTGTGCTGACAATGTACCCAACTGGAATACAATCAGCATCAGCGGCTACCATATTCGTGAGGCGGGAGCCACGGCAGTCCAGGAACTTGCCTTTACTTTGGCCAACGCCATCTGTTACGTGGAAACCGCCCTGGCTGCCGGGCTGCAGGTTGACGATTTTGCCCCCCGCCTGTCCTTCTTCTTTAACGCTCATTCCAACCTCTTTGAAGAGGTGGCAAAATTCCGGGCAGCCAGGAAGCTGTGGGCTGAAATCATGCGGGACCGCTTTGGTGCCAAAGTAGAGAAGTCACTGTTGTTGCGCTTCCACACTCAGACTGCCGGTTGCACTCTCACTGCTCAGCAGCCAGACAACAACATAGTCCGGGTAGCCTTGCAGGCCTTAGCGGCTGTGCTGGGCGGTACCCAGTCCCTGCACACCAACTCCCGGGACGAAGCCCTGGCCTTGCCCAGTGAGGACTCTGTGCGCATTGCCCTCAGAACCCAGCAAATTCTTGCCCATGAAACCGGGGTTGCCGATGTGGTCGATCCCCTGGGAGGAAGTTATTATATCGAGAGCCTTACCGGCCAAATTGCCGAAAAGGTCAGGGAACAGCTGGCGAAGATCGATGGCATGGGTGGGGCAGTTGCTGCCATCAACGCAGGCTATATTCAGCGCGAAATTCAGGACAGCGCATATAAATATCAGTTGAGCGTGGAGAACAAAGAGCAGATTATCGTCGGGGTAAACCAATTTACCATTGATGACGAAAGCCAGCCTGAGCTGCTCCGTGTCGATCCCGCCGTGGGCAGCGAGCAAAAACAGCGCCTGGAAGCCCTTAAGAGCCGGCGCAATCAGGAAGCGGTTGAGAATGGTTTAGCTGCCGTTCGCCTTGCTGCTGAAAGAGGAGATAACCTCTTCCCAGTGGTATTGGATGCTGTCAGGGCTTACGCTACTCTGGGAGAAATCTGCGGCGTCCTGCGGGAAATTTACGGCGAATATCAGGCAAAAGACTTAGTCTAAAGGAGGCGATTACATGACGCCCATCAGAGTGCTTATTGCGAAACCAGGTCTCGATGGCCACGATCGCGGGGCCAAAGTAGTATCCCGGGCCTTAAGGGATGCAGGCATGGAGGTAATTTACACCGGCTTGCGCCAGTCTCCCGAGCAAATAGTCCTGGCGGCTATTCAGGAGGACGTGGACATCGTCGGCCTAAGCTGCCTGTCGGGAGCCCATAACTCTCTTTTCCCCAAGGTGGTAGAGGGATTAAGGGCAAAGGGGGCAGAGGATATCGTTGTTTTTGGCGGCGGCGTCATTCCCGACGCGGATATCCCCGGCCTGCTGGCTGCTGGCATTGAGGCTGTGTTCACCCCCGGCACTTCTCTGGAAGAGATCGTATCCTGGGTTCGGAAACGAGTGCAAAAAAATCATGAGTGACGAGCTGCGGCAGCTGGCCAAGGCGATATCAAAGGTCGAGAATCTGGACTTTCAGGCCTTGGCAGATGCGGCCACGCTGCCTCTGGACAGTGCTGCTGTCCATGTCATCGGAGTCACCGGCCCTCCCGGGGGCGGTAAAAGCACCTTGTGCAATCAGTTGATAAAAGAACTGGCTGTCCACCACCGGGTTGCCGCTTTGCTGGTGGATCCCTCCAGCCCTTTTTCCGGAGGAGCCATTCTCGGGGACAGAATCCGCATGCAGGCATTAGTCTCCAACCCCAATGTCTATATCCGCTCCCTAAGCAATCGGGGAAACGTCGGCGGCGTTGCCAGCTCTCTGGTCAGCATTCTTCGCTTGCTGATGCACAATGGCTTTCAGTACATTGTCATTGAAACCGTTGGTGCCGGTCAATCCGAGGTAAAGATCGCCTCCATTGCAGACACCACCCTGGTGGTTTCGGTGCCGAATCTGGGTGATGACATACAGGCTTTTAAATCCGGGATTCTCGAGATTGCAGACATATTAATCATTAATAAAGCCGATCTCCCAGGGGCAGACTCTCTGTACTCTGCTCTAAGGGAATCGGCCCAAAATCCGCGACTGGGCTGGACGCCGCCTCTGTGTCAGACAGTGGCCACTGAAGGGTTGGGGATTTCCGCGCTCCTTGAGGAAATTCACAGGCATGGGCACTGGCTGCGCCAAGAGGGCCGGTTGCTGGAAAAACGAAAGCGGGCTGCAAAGTTTGAAGTCCTCGAGCTAAGCAGAATGCTGCTGCAAAAACATTTGGATTCAGTACCTGCAGAGGTCCTTGCCCGCAATCTGAATCGCAGGGGAATAAACCTATTGCAGAAGCTGGACAAAATCTATGACGAATTGTTAAATACTTTTAGTGAGGTGTAGCTTATGTTTAAAAAGATCGACCACCTCGGCATAGCTGTGGACGACCTGGCTGCCGCAGTTGAGTTATTTCGGGATACCCTGGGCCTGGAATATGCCGGCGAGGAAACTGTAGCTGATCAAAAGGTCAGGACAGCCTTCTTCCCCCTGGGTGAAAGCTCTGTCGAGCTGCTGGAGGCAACTGACCCCGACAGCCCCATAGCAAAATATATCGAAAAGAAAGGCCCCGGCATCCATCACATAGCCCTTAGGGTGGACGATGTGGCCAAGGCTATTGAGGTCCTTTTAGGCAAAGGGGTCAGGATGATCGATACTGTTCCCAGAGTGGGGGCCCACGGGGCGAAAATCGCCTTTATTCATCCCAAGTCTACTCCTGGAATTCTGGTAGAAATCTGTCAGCGAGGGGATGAGTAGTATGAGCTCGTGGCAGGAATTACTGAAGAAGCTGGAGGAAAGGCGTAGCCATATCCATTCCGGCGGCGGTGAAAAGGCTGTTGCCAAGCAACTGAGCCTTGGCAAACAAACAGCCCGCCAGCGGATAGAACAGTTGCTTGACCCCGGCTCCTTTGTCGAATTAAATACCTTCGTTCAGCATCGCTGCACCAATTTGGGTATGGACAAAAAAGAGACTCCCGGGGAAGGGGTAGTCACAGGCTATGGCACCATCGATAAGCGCCTGGTCTATGTATTTTCCCAGGATTTCACCGTAGTCGGGGGCAGCCTCAGCGAAATGCATGCCAGGAAGATCTGCGCCTGCATGGATTTCGCCGCCAAAAACGGGGCGCCGGTTATTGGCCTCAATGATTCGGGCGGTGCCAGGATTCAGGAGGGCATTGATGCCCTGGACGGATATGGACAGATTTTTTACCGCAATACTGTGTATTCCGGGGTGGTCCCTCAGATTTCCGTCATTCTGGGGCCCTGTGCCGGCGGGGCAGTATACTCGCCTGCCATTACCGATTTCATCTTCATGACTGAAAAAACCAGCCAGATGTTTATAACCGGGCCTCAGGTCATCAAGTCGGTGACAGGAGAGACTATTAACCCTGAAGATCTCGGAGGAGGTAGGGTTCACAATGCCACCAGCGGCGTCGCCCATTTCCTTGGCAGCGACGAAGCGGATTGCTTAATGCAGGTGCGCAAGTTAATCAGTTACCTCCCTGCCAATAACCTGGAGAAAGCCCCGGTGGTTCAGCCGGTGGACCCGCCGGCAGTGGATTTGACTGCCTTGGTTCCCACCAATCCCAATGCCGGCTACGATGCCCGCCAGCTGATTGAAGGGGTTGTGGATGGAGGCTCCTTTATGGAGGTGCAGGCATTATATGCTCCCAATGCTGTAGTAGGCTTTGCCCGTCTTAATGGCCAGACGGCAGGTATTGTAGCCAACCAACCCAATTACCTTGCCGGTTGTCTGGATATCAATGCTTCAGACAAGATCTCCAGGTTTGTCCGTTTCTGTGACAGCTTTAATATCCCGGTTATTACCTTCGTCGATGTTCCAGGCTACCTGCCGGGAGTTGCCCAGGAGCATAATGGCATTATCCGCCATGGGGCCAAGATACTGTTCGCTTACTCCGAGGCCAGCATTCCCATGATCACAGTGCTTGTGCGCAAAGCCTATGGCGGCGCATATGTGGCCTTGGGCAGCAAATCTCTGGGGGCAGATATCGTCCTCGCCTGGCCTTCGGCAGAAATAGCTGTTATGGGTCCTGAAGGCGCCGTAAATATCATTTTCCGCAAGGAATTGGCTGCCACCGACAACCCCGAAGCCCTGCGCCAGGAACTGGTCCAGGAGTACCGGTACAAATTTGCCAATCCCATTGTCGCTGCTGGCCGGGGCTATGTCGACGATATTATTGCCCCTGAAGATACCCGGGTTCAACTTATCAACTCCTTGACGATGTTGGCGGGAAAAAGGGAAAAGAAGCCAGCCAAAAAACATGGCAACATTCCTTTGTAAGGGGGCCCTGGTATGGAAATCGGATTTGGCTTAGTTATTACCCTTATTGGCATGGTTGTGGTCTTCCTTACTTTAACGCTGTTGCTGGTGATTGTCGGGTTGCCGAAAGTGTTTTTGCGCAAAGAGAAACCCCAGGTTGAACCTGCAATTCCTGAAGGGATTCCGCCCCAGCATATCGCTGCCATTGCGGGTGCCTTAGCAATGCTGGACGGGTCCTACAGGATTAAAATCATAGAGATTATCGGCAATGAAAACTGGGAGCGAAGCCGGTATACTGATATTGCAACCCTTTAACAGGAGGCATAATGATGAAAAAATTCAGGATTACTGTCGATGGCACAGTCTATAATGTAGAGGTTGAAGAAGTGGGGGGCGCCACAGCCGCCCCGACACCCCAAATGCCAACGCCTCAACTCCCTGTGGAAGAAAAATTGCCCCCTCCGGTGGCGGCCAGTGTCCAACCCATAGAACCCGTAAAAAGGTCACAGGCCCAGGCGGCACCGGGAATGGGCAAATTGACTGCACCTATGCCTGGCACCATCATCAAGGTGCTTGTCAACACCGGGGATAAGGTGGAACAAGGGCAGCCCGTCGTAATTCTTGAGGCCATGAAGATGGAAAACAAAATCAACGCCAATGCGACAGGGACGGTAACAAGTATTGAAGTCAGCCCGGGCCAAAATGTGGATACCGGCCAATTGTTGCTGACTATCGGGTAGGGGCAGTATGGTTATTCTCGAAAAACTCGTGCAGTTGTGGCAAAGCACTGGCTTAGCCCTGGCTACACGCGGTCAGCTGCTTATGCTTGCAGTTTCCCTCTTCCTGATGTACTTGGCCATTGTCAAGAAATACGAACCCCTGCTCTTATTGCCCATTAGTTTTGGAATCTTCCTGGCCAACATGCCGGGGGCAGGCCTGATGGCACCCCCTCAAGACGGCCAACCCGGAGGATTGTTTTACTATCTGTACCTGGGGGTAAAAAACGGCATCTACCCGCCTTTGATCTTTTTAGGGGTCGGCGCCTTTACCGACTTCGGCCCCTTAATCGCCAATCCCAAGACCTTGCTCTTGGGTGCAGCTGCCCAGTTTGGCATTTTCATTACCTTTCTCGGGGCCATTCTTCTCGGCTTTCCCCTGCTCCAGGCAGCAGCCATTGGCATCATCGGCGGTGCCGACGGGCCAACTGCTATCTATTTGACTACAAAGCTGGCTCCGGAATTACTGGGCCCCATAGCCATAGCTGCATATTCCTATATGGCTTTGGTCCCCATTATCCAGCCACCGATAATGAGAGCCCTGACCACCAAGAAAGAGCGCCGGATTGTAATGAAACAGCTGCGCCCCGTCAGCAAGACAGAGAGGATTCTCTTCCCCATCATCGTCACTCTCCTGACCGGTTTGCTGTTGCCGTCGGCAGTGCCCTTAATCGGCATGCTGATGCTGGGCAACCTCTTCCGGGAATCGGGGGTGGTGGACAGACTGTTTAAAGCTGCCCAAAACGAGCTTAACAACATCATTGTCATCTTCTTGGGGTTAACGGTTGGCGCTACTGCCTCAGCAGATATATTCCTGCGGGTGGAAACTCTTATGATTATCGCTCTGGGTTTGTTTGCCTTTGCAATGGGCACGGCAGCAGGCGTGCTCCTTGGCAAGCTGATGTGTTGGCTGTCCGGGGGCAAAGTCAATCCCCTCATTGGTTCCGCCGGTGTATCTGCGGTTCCCATGGCCGCCAGGGTTTCCCAGGATGTCGGCGCTAAAGAAGATCCCAACAACTACCTGCTTATGCACGCTATGGGGCCAAATGTCGCTGGTGTCATTGGTTCCGCTGTTGCTGCAGGTGTGCTGTTGTCCCTCCTCGGTTAAAGGTCCCGTTTCTCACGTGAGATAATACAGAGATTTAATTTGGGAAGGAAGTGCACTTGTGCTCGAAATACCTGTAGGTGTATCCAACAGACATATCCATTTGTGCCAGGAAGATTTTGAAGCCTTGTTTGGCGCAGACAGTGAGCTCAGCAAGGCCAAAGACCTTGGGCAGCCAGGCCAATTTGCCGCCGAGGAGAAAGTGGATATATGCGGACCCAAAGGGACCATTAAAGGTGTCCGCGTTCTCGGACCTTTTCGGGGACATTCCCAGGTAGAAATTTCCCGGACTGATGCCTTTAAACTTGGCATTTCACCGCCAGTCAGGGACTCGGGCAACCTTGCCGGCTCCGCACCCATTACTCTTAATGGCCCTGCCGGTTCACTGCAATTAAAAGAGGGAGTAATTCTCGCCCAAAGGCATATTCATATGACTCCCGACCTGGCAAAGCAATACCGCCTTACTGATGGCCAGATGGTTTCAGTCAGCTGTGACGGTCCCAGGGCGTTGACCTTTCACCAGGTGCTGGTTCGCATAAGCCCCGCTTACAGCCTGGAGTTCCATATTGACACCGATGAAGCCAACAGCGCTATGCTCAATAGCGGCGACGTGGTAACTCTGGAATAGTATTAACCGGGCAATCATAAAAAGACACAAATTCTGTGTCTTTTTGCCTTCATACGCTAAAATACGACATGAGGCGAATGAATACTTGCAGCTTAACAGCAACCAGAAACAGCCGCTATCGCACTCATTCGCCTCGTGTATAGGGTAACCAGCTTTGTTGATAGCCAAACAAACAAATTTTGCATTTCCCAAGAAAGGAGTACGCCTATGCTCCCCTGCAAACAGATAGAGTTAAAAGATTTGTTACTGTATCAGGACTATTGCCTCATTGATGTGCGCACGCCAACAGAATATGCTCAAGGCTCGATACCGGGGAGCATAAATATTCCTCTTTTTGATGAAAAAGAGCAGGAGCGGATCGGCCGGGTGTATGCAAGAAACCACAAAGCCGCATTCTTTTTGGCAATGGACATTGCCAGTCCCAAGATCCCCAAATTCCTGCGCCGTATCAATCGCCACCGCCAGGGCAAGCCCCTGCTCGTATACTGTTGGCGGGGAGGCATGCGCAGCCACGCCAGCGTTACCCTGTTGGGCATGGTAGGCATCGAGGCCGCTCAGCTCAGGGGCGGATACCATCAGTACAGGAAGCATATTTATCAAGCGCTCCGGAATTACCAGCTTAAGCCTCAGGTCATCCTCCTCAAAGGCAAAAGCGGCACCGGCAAGACAGAAATTCTCCGCCTTCTCGCACAAAGGGGATATCCCGTGCTGGATTTGGAAGGCTTTGCCCGTCACCGGGGCTCAAGCTTCGGCAGCGTCCCCGGGGAGAATCCCCGCTGCCAGAAAGACTTCGACGCGCTGCTGCTGGGCAAATTACAGGAGCTGCAGCACAGCCCCTGCATTTTATTGGAGGGGGAAAGCAAGCGCATCGGCAACATCTGCCTGCCAGATTTTTTGTTTGCGGCTATGAAGCAGGCACCGGTAATTGAAGTAACGGGAAGCCCGGCGGCGCGCCGGGACCGCATCCTGGCGGAATACACTCCCAAAACCCCCAGAGGGCGGGTGGAGGCCTATTATTCTCTGTATCGCCTGCAGGGGGTGTTGTCGCGGATGCGCCTGGCAGAGCTGAGGCAGCACCTGGATCAACAGGACTACCCGGCCTTCGTCGAGCTGATTCTTCGCCAACACTATGACCGGCTTTATGAGCATAAGTTGCCGGGAAAAGAAATACTGGCCAGCATAAACTCCGATGATACAGAAAAGGCGGCTGTTGCCATTGCCGCGGTCCTGGAAAGGAAGTATCAGCAGGTCGCGGATTAGCACCCTTTGCGCTTTATGGCCAGTACTAGTAAAATAGGTACAGTTATAATATCGGAGGTAGCAAGATGACGAGGAATGTACCCAGGACATACTACATACAGACCTACGGTTGCCAGATGAATGAGCGGGACAGCGAGACAATAGCGGGCATCCTCCAAGGCCGGGGCATGACCCCAGCCAGGGACATGGAATCCGCCGATTTAATCATGGTCAATACCTGCACGGTCCGGGATAAAGCCGAGCAAAAGGTCTATGGGCTGCTGGGCAGGTTTCGCGAGCTTAAAGAAGTGAATCCCAACCTGGTCCTGGGTATATGCGGCTGCATGCCTCAGCAACAAAAGGTTGCCAGGCACATTAAGTCCCGCTATCCCTTTATGGACATCATTATTGGCACTCACAACCTCAGCCTGCTCAACACCTATCTGGAGCAGGTTCTGATTGAACGCCAGCAGGTCCTGGAGGTATGGGACGAGAGGGCGGAGGAGGAGTTGGCCCTCCCGGCCCGGCGGTCGGGCAAATTCAAGGCCTTCGTCAATATCAACTGGGGCTGTAACAACTTTTGTACATATTGCATTGTTCCCTATGTCCGGGGGCGGGAGAAGAGCAGGACCCCGGAGGCCATTGTTGAAGAAATTGAGGCCCTGGCCAGGGATGGTTATAAGGAAGTCACCCTCTTAGGGCAAAATGTCAACAGTTACGGCAAAGATTTGCCGGAGAAGCCTAATTTTGCCCAGTTGCTGAAGCGGGTCAATGCTATTGACGGCATTGAAAGGATTCGCTTCATGACATCTCATCCCCGGGATGCCGGCGATGAGCTCATCGCTGCAATGGCGGCACTGCCCAAGGTATGCAAGCATATGCATCTGCCCCTGCAAGCGGGTAGTGATCGCATTCTGGCCAGGATGAACAGAGGTTATACTGCGGAGCATTATTTGGGGATTGTCGAGAAGCTGCGCCAGGCTGTTCCCGACATTGCCCTGACTACAGACCTGATTGTAGGTTTTCCCGGAGAAACCGAAGAGGACTTCCAGGATACCTTGTCTGTTGTTCGCCAGGTTCGCTTTGATTCGGCATTTACCTTTATGTATTCTCCGCGGAGAGGAACCCCGGCGGCAGCTATGGAGGGGCAGCTCAGCAGTGCCGTCAAGAAAGACAGACTGCAAAAGCTGATGGAGGTTCAGAACCAGATCAGCCTTGACTGTAATCGAGTCCTTGTAGGGACAGAACAACAATTGCTGGTGGAAGAATGTGACCATGGCAGCTGTAAGGGGAGGACCAGCGGGAATAAGCTTGTTTTCTTCGCCTGCGACAAGGATTATAGCGGCCAGCTGGTGGATGTCAAGATTACCGCCGCAAAGACCTGGAGCTTGACTGGAGAACTGGGGGATGAAGCATGAAATTGACGCCGATGATGCGGCAGTACAAGGAGACCAAGGCACAATACCCCGATTGTCTGCTGATGTTTCGGGTCGGGGACTTTTTTGAGCTCTTTTTTGATGACGCAGTGGTCGCCGCCCGGGAATTGAATATTGCTTTAACCAGCCGCGATAAAAAAGAGGGAGAAGAGGGCACGCCCATGGCAGGGGTTCCCCACCACGCCCTCGATGCATACTTGGGCAAACTTGTGCAAAAAGGCTACAAAATTGCCATCTGCGATCAGGTGGAGGACCCTCAGCTGGCCAAGAGTCTGGTGAAGCGAGAAGTAGTGCGGGTGGTTACTCCTGGCACAATTATTGAGGATAACCTCCTGGTGCCCACCGAAAACAATTGGCTGCAGGCGTTGGTCCGGGATAAAGGGGAGTGGGGTCTGGCCTTTATCGATATTTCCACCGGCCAGTTCCAGTGCTCTCAGTTTAGCGGTTCCCGGGAACAGGTTGAGTCGATACTGGCCTCCTTAAACCCCAGGGAACTTGTATCTGACCAGAAGTCGGACATCCTTGGTTTTTCAGTGAATTCATTGCTGTCGCCAATAAGTCCCCACCAAGTTATGGGCGTGGGCGCTTCCCTGCCGCAGGGTCACTTTCTCCAGGGCAAGAATCTTGCTGCCAAGGCAGTTGCCATTATTCTGGCCTATCTCCAGGAAAGGCATATGGCTGCTCCTAAGCCCCTTGAGGAGCTGGAATGGTATGATCCCGCCCGCTTTATGTACCTCGACGCCACTTCCCAGCGCAACCTGGAAGTGCTGGCTCCGCTGGGAGGCGGCAACGGCCCTTCCCTCCTCAAGGTGGTGGACAGGACTGTCACCGCCATGGGCAGCCGCATGCTGAAAAACATATTAATCGCCCCCTTGGCAGATGCCCAGGCCATTGAAAGGCGCTTGGACTCAGTGCAGTTCTTCCTTGATAACTATGTGCTGCGGCAAAAAGCCCGGGAGTTGTTGCGGGGAATCTACGACCTGGAGCGAATAATTACCAAGATCAAATATAACAGTGCCAATGCCAGAGATTTGCTGGCCCTTGCCCATTCCCTGGAGCTGATTCCGGCGCTGCAAGAGCTTGTGGCAGATATTCCCGGAGGGGCACAGCACCTGGGGGATTATTCCCCCTTGTGCGCCCTCATTACAAAGGCAATACAACCGGAACCCCCTGTTACCCTGCGGGAGGGGAATATTATTCGCCCGGGGTATTCCCAGGAATTGGATGAAATCCGGCAGTTGGCCACCAGCGGCAGTGACTGGATCCGGAAGTATGAGGGGAAACTGCGGGAAGAGACGGGAATAAAATCGTTGAAAATCGGCTTTAACAAGGTCTTTGGTTACTATATCGAGGTAACCCGCACCCATTTGGACCTGGTTCCCTCCTGGTTTATCCGCAAACAGACATTGGTCAACTGTGAACGCTATGAGACCCGGGAGTTGAAAGAGTGGGAGGATAAAATCCTCTCGGCCCAGGAGCGCAAGCAAAACCTGGAGTACCAGCTCTTTTGTGCCCTCAGGGACGAAGTGGCCACTTGGAGCTCCCGCATTCAGGCAACTGCCCGCAGCCTTGCTGCCCTGGACTGCTGGCAGGGCCTGGCAGACACCGCCGCCGAATACAACTATTGCCGCCCAATAATCGACGACAGCACCGTCCTGGACATCCGGGATGGACGGCATCCGGTGGTGGAGCAATTCGGCAGCGTGCAGTTTGTAGCCAACGACTGCCTGCTGGATACCCATCAGCGGCAGATAATGATTATTACCGGTCCCAATATGGCGGGCAAATCCACCTATATGCGCCAGGTGGCTCTTATTGCACTGCTGGCGCAGGCAGGCAGCTTTGTCCCTGCCGCCTATGCGCGCATTGGGGTGCTGGACGCCATATTTACCCGCATTGGCGCCAGCGACGACCTGGCTTCGGGGCGCAGCACCTTTATGGTGGAGATGGCAGAGCTGGCGCGGATCCTGGCCAAGGCTACCCCGAGAAGCCTCATTCTCCTGGACGAGATTGGCCGGGGAACGGGGACAGCTGATGGCATCAGCATTGCCCGAGCCACATTGGAATACCTGCACAACAAACCGGCACTGACGGCGAAGACTCTCTTTGCCACCCATTACCATCAGCTGACCATCCTTGAACAGGAACTAAACCGGGTAATTAATTGCTCCATTCAGGTCTCAGAAAAAGAGGGAGAAGTGACCTTTCTCTACAAGATTGTGCCGGGAGGCAGCGACAGAAGCTATGGTATCCACGTGGCCAAGCTGGCCGGACTGCCGGAGGAATTGGTGGCAAAGGCGAAAAGATATGTTGCTCAGGAATTCGGAGGGCTGGCCATGGAAGTGCCTGTTGCAGCCACCAGGGAACAGATTCCCGCTCAAGTGGAATCTATCCTCAGACTGCTGCAGTCTCTCAATCTTGATGATATTTCCCCCCGACAAGCATGGACAGAATTAGACCGCCTGGTACGACTGGCGGCAGAGGTGAGCAGGAATGAAGATTAAAGTCCTCAGTGAAGAGACCATCTTGAAAATCGCCGCCGGTGAGGTTGTCGAAAGACCTGCATCGGTGGTAAAAGAACTGGCAGACAATGCTATTGACGCCGGAGCTAAGACAATCAGCATTGAAGTGTTTAATGGCGGCCTCGACAGCATCATTGTCAGTGACGATGGTGAGGGTATGTCTCCCGAGGATTTGCCCATGGCTGTCCGCAGGCACAGCACCAGTAAAATCTCCCGCAGCGAAGACCTGTATAACATCTCCACTATGGGATTTCGGGGAGAAGCCTTGGCCAGCATTGGCGCCGTTTCCAAGATGACTATAGCCACCAGGCGGCGGGAGGATGTCGCCGGCAGTTCCCTGGAGGTAGTCGGGGGAGAGCAAGGAGAGGTTAAGCCTGCTGCCAGCCCCGAGGGAACGCGGATAGAAGTAAGAGATTTGTTTTTCAACACCCCGGCCAGGAAGAAGTTTTTGCGCAAATCCTCAACTGAATTTGCTGCCATCGCAGAAGTCGTCCATCAGCTTCTGGTGGCTAAGCCGGGGATCCGCTTCAAGCTGTATCACAACGGCAAGAATGTGCTCTCTTCCCCTGGCAGCGGCAGCCTTCGGGATGCCATTGCCTGCCTGGCAGGTACGGCAATTGCAGACAACCTCCTGGAATGTTACGGCTCTGCCCGGGGCTATGCCATCAGCGGCTATATCGTCAGCCCGGTTTTCCATCGCAGCAACCGGGCAATGCAATATTTCACTGTCAACAATCGCCCTGTCAGCCTGCGCCTGGCCGGCAGCGCCCTGGAGAGGGCATATCATACCTTGCTGCCGGTTAACCGCTACCCAATCGCCTTTCTAAACCTGGAGGTTCCCAGCAGCCAGGTGGATGTCAATGTCCACCCTGCCAAGCGGGAAGTAAAATTCAGTGATGCCAGCTTAATTTTCTCCCTGGTCTTTCGGGCCTGTACTGATGCGCTGACAACCTTTGCTGCTGCGCCCCCAGGATATCCAGCGGAACAGCCGTTAACATCCCACCGGATTACTGTTCCCGCCGCCAGTGCCTCCCCCCAGGCATATAAAATGCAGCCCGGTGGCAAGCAGGTGGTTCAGGAAGCCTTAGACATTCCTCCCGTTGCCCTGGGGGAGGACTATACCATCCTGGGC
>JAAYHI010000140.1 GCA_012727415.1 Bacillota bacterium | reverse complement strand
GTTCTGGCCCGTGCCCAGCTGACACTGCGCCCCTGGGCACGGGCCAGAACTGCCGCTAAATCTGCAAACAGCTGGCCCACTGGCCCCCCCACGGCGGAAGCCACTGCTTGCAGGCCTTGGGGAAGGGGAGTCTGACGAAAGCGAATTTCGCTGCCCAGCACCGTCAAGGCAAACTGCAATTGCCGCAGTTGTCGGGGCCTGTGCCGATAGCCGTCGGCTACGGCAAAGCCAAGGCCGGAGCTGGCTGCGACAATCAAACCCGATGCCAATAACTTTAGCATTGTCTATCTCCTCTGTACAGCAATTTCCCTGCAGGCAATTCTGCCACCTCCGCCAATGCCGGTACCCCTCCCCGACGCCTGAGGACCACAGCCCGCTGAAAAAATCCTTCCGCCAACAAATTTCGCAGCACCGGGCGCTGCCTGGCTTCCTGCATATCCCGGGCATGAGCAGTGGTAAGAACCACCACTCCCGCTGCCAGGACATTTTCCACAGCCCTCAGATCAGACCGGCAGCCTATCTCATCTGCCGCCACCACCTGGGGACCCATGGAGCGCACCAGCATTTCCAGCCCTTGGTCCCGGGGGCACCCGTCGATGACATCAGTGCGACAGCCAACGTCTAATTGGGGAATGCCCCGGTAACACCCTGCCAGTTCCGAGCGTTCATCCGCCACCCCGACGGTGAGGCCAACCTCATCGCTGATCAGGCGAATGAGGTCTCTGAGGAGAGTGGTCTTGCCGCAGCCAGGAGGGGCAAAGATTATAGTGTTTTGCAGCTGCCCCTGCTCAAGAAGCCAGGGAAGGACGGCTTTGCCAACGCCCTTCAGCTGGCGGGCAATGCGGATATTTATTGAGCCGGTTTCAACCAATCCCGCCACTTTTCCCCTGTTCACCGTTACCCTGCCCGCTACACCCACCCTGTGCCCCCCGGCAACTGTAATATAGCCCCGGGCCAGCTGTTCGGCGAAGGCGTAGTAGGAATACTGGCTGAGAATGTTCATGGTTTCCAGGATATCTTCGGCATTGACCGTCAGTGGCAGCCACAATTCCCGGCCTCCCCCCTGAATCAGGAGGGCCTGGTTGGGACGCAGGCGAATTTCTTCTGCCAGGGCGATAATCTCTCCCTCTGCAGCCTCCAGGGCCTGGCGCGGCCTGCGTCCCAGCAATGGCAACACTTGCCCTTTGATGATGTTTTGTGGGCTGCCCATCAAAAAATACACCCTCCCTTGCAATAATAGATATTGAAGGGAAGGTGTATTTATGCCATCAGTTATGAAGAAATTTCCAGATTACTCGCTGTCTTCGTCCTCGGTAATAACTACTTCTTCACCATCTTCTTCCGAAAAGATAATCTCGCCACATTCAGGACAGTGGATTATCAGCTCATCCTCTGCCGCCTCCGCAAGTTCATCTTCGTCAACTGTTAGAAAAGCGTCACAATGAGGGCATTGGATTTCAAATTCTTCCGGGTCTTCACAGTGGCAGGAGCATTCCTCATCATCTTCGAATACTGCATCCTCCACATCGGCCAGATCTGCATCCAAAGCTTCCAGGAAGTCCTCGTTTTCTTCCACCCTGTCCTTGAGATCATCGAGCTCATCGACTAATTCATCCAGCAGGTCGATCATTTGGAGCACCAGCTTGGCCACAGGTTCCTTTTTGTCCAGATCCAGGCACTCTGCCATCCCGTGTATGTAGGCAACTTTTTTGTGCAGCTTCTTCAAAGTACTACCTCCTTTTTTTTAAATCGGTCACTACGATATAATGACCGTGAAACACAAGTTTATTCCTTGACCCGCTCGGAATAGTTGCCGGTGCGGGTGTCAATACGCAGTACATCACCTACATTGATAAACAAGGGCACTTGGACAACCAAACCCGTATCCATGACGGCAGTCTTGGAGCCGCCAGAAGCAGTGTCACCTTTAATTCCCGGTTCTGTTTCCACTACTTCCAGCTCAACAATCACCGGCAGATCCACGCCGATGACCTTGCCCTTGTAGAACTGCAAGTGCAGTTCCATGTTTTCCTTCAGATATTTGACGGCATCTCCCAGTTCATCAGCTGTCAGGGCATACTGATTGAAGTCCTCACTGTCCATAAAATTCCACATGCCATCGCTTTCATACAGGTATTGTGTGGGACGGCGGTCGATGTGGGCCTGTTCAAATTTATCCCTGGGATTGAAAGTCCGCTCAGTGACGGCGCCGGTCTCAATGTTCTTCAGCTTGGTGCGGACAAAGGCCGCCCCCTTGCCGGGCTTGACATGCTGAAAGTCTACAATGGTGTAAATGCCGCCCTCGAATTCGATTGTCAGCCCTGTACGAAAGTCACTGGTAGAAATCATATGCCTCCTCCTTCTATTTTATTTCAATGAGTTCTTTGGGGGAAGATGTTAGATTGCGGCTGCAGCCTTCTTTGACAACCAGCATATCCTCAATGCGCACTCCACCCCAATCGGGAATGTATATTCCCGGTTCGACGGTAATGATGTTGTTCTCGACAAAAATATCCTTGCTGCCAACAGCAGCACGGGGACTTTCATGGATTGCCAGGCCGACACCATGCCCCATCCCATGGCCAAACTGCTCCCCATAGCCCTTGGCGGCAATAATATCTCGGGCCAGAGCATCCGCTTGCCGCCCGGAAATTCCGGCCCGGATGCCTTCGACTCCAGCCAGTTGCGCTTCCAGGACTATGCCATAGATTTCCCGCTGCCGGGGGCTGGCAGTCCCCAGAACCACTGTCCGGGTGATATCAGAACAATAGCCCTTATAGACACAGCCAAAATCCATGGTAATAAAATCCCCTTCCTCCAGCAGCTTTTCGCTGGCAACTCCATGGGGCATAGAAGAGCGAACCCCTGAAGCGACGATAGTCTCAAAGGAAGGGCCTGAAGCCCCCAGATCCTCCATATACCTTTGCAGCTCCAGGGCCACCCGCCTTTCACTGATTCCCGGCTTGAGAAAACCGAGAATATGGTCAAAGGCCTTGTCAGCAATGGCAGCGGCCGCCGCCAACAATTCCAGTTCCCCTTCATCCTTGACAGCCCGTAAGTCCAGCATAAAATCGGAAAGGGGAACCAGCTCGATACCCGGCATTTCTGCAGACCACTTGGCGTTCTGGCCTACAGTGACATAGTCCTTTTCGATACCCAGCCGGGTTATCCCAAGGTCAGCCAACACAGTCCTGAGACTGTCCACGATATCCTGACCGTGGCGGACAATTTCAAAGCCCTCACACTGCTGGCCGGCCTGTTCGGTATAGCGAAAATCTGTGAGGAACACAGGTTGTCCCTTGCGCCCGATTACTGCCATGCCGCTGGAGCCGGTAAAGCCGCTGACCCAGCGCCGGTTTTCCGGCTGCAGCGCAAGCACTCCATCGACTTCCTGGGGCATTGCCTCCCTTACCCTTTGAACACGAGATAACATTAAATCACCTTCCTGCACGAGTAATCGCCCCTTACCTTATTCAGGCGCAGGCAATAATTAACTACCCTAAGTATACGCTATTCAGGCCCCCGGGACAATACTGGCGCGAAAATCTGTCCCTGGGCCCTCTGTTGTGCTAAGATATGGACAGATTCCTTTTACGGGGGAGGAAAAGCATTGAAGCGAGTATCGCCAAGGGTTGCAGCAGTTCATGATTTATCCGGATTCGGCAGAGTATCTCTGTCAATGGTCATCCCTATTCTAACCACCATGGGCGTTCAGGTATGCCCCCTTCCTACTGCAGTGCTGTCGACTCATACCGGCGGCTACGAAGGGTATAAGTTTATCGATCTCACTGAACATCTGGAAGAATACATTGCCCATTGGGCAGCAATCGGTGCCGAATTCGACTGCATTTATTCCGGCTACTTGGGTTCTCCCAAACAAATCGGCATTATCACAGATTTTATTAACGCCTTTCGCAGGGATGAACAGCTGATAGTCATTGACCCCGTCATGGGAGACAATGGCAAGCTGTACAGCTCTTTTGACAACACAATGGTAACCGAGATGAAGAAGTTCGTTGGACTGGCAGACATCATTACCCCAAACTTGACGGAAGCCGCCCTCCTCCTGGATACAGCGTACCGGGAGCAGGTCGAACACCAGCTTATTAAAGAATGGCTGACCAATTTGGCGGCATTGGGCCCGAGGACAGTGGTTATCACTGGCGTTCCCGGCGACACCCCTGACATGACCTGCGTCTTCGCCTATAACAGCTTGGACCAGCGCTTTTGGAAGGTAGACTGTTGCTATATCCCCGCTCATTT
The DNA here is from genome assembly GCA_012727415.1 of Bacillota bacterium. GTDB lineage: Bacteria > Bacillota > Proteinivoracia > UBA4975 > UBA4975 > UBA4975. The sequence continues at coordinate 10,124 of JAAYHI010000140.1, read as the reverse complement.
CCCGGGAACGGGCGACGGGTTTACCAGCGTCCTGGTGGGGAGCCTCCTGGGAGGGGACAGCCTGCCCATAGCCCTGGACCGCGCTGTTCAGTTCATTCTCTCAGCGATCAGGGCCAGCTACGGATACCGCTACCCCCAGCGGGAAGGCGTATTATTGGAAAGAGTCCTGGGGAACTTGAACCTGCCGGTGCTGATCAGCACTTCTCAAGCAATATAGCCTGCAAGGAGTGATTCAATGCAATTCATTTTTGGCCCCCTGCCCTCCCGGCGCCTGGGCCTGTCCCTGGGCATCAGTCCTATACCCCGGAAAACATGCAATTATTCCTGCATATATTGCCAGCTGGGGCGGACTGACCGCCTCACCAACAAGCGGGACCTGTTTTTCCCCGTCAGCGATATTGTCGCCGAATTAGACACCACCCTGGCGGCGAAACCTGCCTTCGACGTTGCTACAATAGTGGGTGAGGGAGAGCCTACATTATACTCAGGGCTGGGGACCCTCATCACCGCTGTGAAGGAGCGGGTGGACAAGCCTGTGGCCGTCATCACCAACGGTGCCCTGGTCTGCCTTCCGGAAGTCAGGGCAGATCTTGGCAAAGCAGATATCGTCCTCTTGTCCCTGGACGCCTGGGACCAGGAATCCCTTCAAAAAATCAACCGCCCCCATGGCAAGATAAAATTCGCCGAAGTCTATGGGGGGTTACAGACCTTCTCCCGGCAATACCAGGGCCAGCTGTGGCTGGAGATTATGCTGATGGAGGGCAATGCCGATGCCGGGTCATTGCACAAGTATTCCCAACTGCTTAAGGATTTGCAGTACCAAAGGTTATATTTAAACACTCCCCTCCGGCCGCCGGCGGAACCCCATGTCAAACCCCTGGGGCATGAAGATATGGCAAGAGCAGTTGCTGCCCTGGGGGGCATTTCCATCGATCTCCTCAGCTCCCAGGGCTTCCACAGTGAAATCGCTGACGACTACGCTGCCATCAAGAGCATCATCCAGCGCCATCCCATGAATCAATTTGAAGTCGAGAGTTTCCTGCAAAGCAGGGGGACCGAAGATATACCCGGGGTAATCAAGAGGTTGCTGGCAGATGCTGCCGTGGAAAAAGTAGATTATAGGGGCTATATTAGCTTTCGCTTAAATTAGGGCAATATTATTACGCCACGGGAATCCGTGGCGTAAATTTATCTTCCCCGATAATGAAAGTACCCCCCTGCCAGGCCATGGGCGGCTTCCGCCAGGGCTTCGGCCAGGGTGGGGTGGGCGTGGATAATTCCAGCCAGCTCCCGGGCAGTCAAGCGCTGCTGCACTACCACTGCTCCTTCGCCAATAAGGTCTGAGGCATGGGGCCCGATGATGTGAACACCGAGAATTTCTCCGCTGGCAGCAGCCACAATTTTGACCATTCCGTCTACATCTCCCTGAGCCAAAGCCTTGCCATTGGCAATAAAGGGAAACTTGGCCACTTTGTACTCCATCTTTCTCGCCTTGGCCTCATCTTCGCTGCAGCCGACGCTGGCTGCCTCAGGAAGGGTGAAGACACAGGCGGGAACCACCCGGTAGTCCATCCTGGACCCAAGTCCCATGATATTCTCCGCGGCCACAATTCCTTCCCGGGAGGCTACATGGGCCAGCATCATATTGCCGACGCAATCGCCAATAGCCCAGATGCCGGGAATATTGGTGGCCATAGTCTCGTCAACCCTGATGCCGCCCCGGCTGTCATGGTCAATGCCCAGGCCATCCAAGTCCAGGCCTCCGAAGTCCGGCACCCTTCCGGCCGCCAGCAGCACTTGCTGGACTTCCACCCGGGTGCTGCCCTTATTGCCCTCCAAATCCACCGCCAGGCCTTGGGGGCTGCGGGAGATGCTGCTGACCCGGGTATTGGTGAGGATGTCCACCCCAGCCTTGCGCAGGTAAAGGCTTAAGCGCTTGCCCAATTCACTGTCCATTGCCGGCAGCAACCCCGGCAGCATTTCCACCAAAGTGATTCTGGTGCCAAAGGAGGCAAAAATGCTGGCAAACTCCGCCCCTACTACCCCTCCTCCCAGGACCAGCATGGACTGGGGCAGGGTCTGGGAGTTGAGAATGGTATCGGTATCCACCACCCCTGGACTGTCGATGCCTGGAATGGGGGGCCGGAGCTGGCGGGAGCCGGTTGCAATGATGATATGCTTTGTCTCCACAATCTCATCGCCCAGGCTGACCGTACCCGGGGCCAGTATTTGGGCCTTTTTGCCGGCGAGTTCAATGCCATTGGCCTGCATCAGGCCCTCAATCCCCTGGACCAGGGTGCTGACAACCCCAGCCCTGTGCCTGGCCACCCCGGCAAAGTCTAGGGTTAATTGGGAGAATTTCAAGCCAATGGCCTCCCCCTGGCAGGCCTTGGCATACATCGCTGCCGAGTGGGCCATGGCCTTTGTGGGAATACAGCCTCTGTTAAGGCATGTACCTCCCAGTTCCCTGGCTTCAGCCAACAAAACTTTGCCACCCAACTGGGCAACGCGGATGGCGGCCATGTATCCCCCAGGGCCGCCGCCAATAATTACTGCATCATACACTGTAACACCCCGTTTGCTGGAAGTCGGAGGGAACCCTCCGACTTCAGATTTTAATTTAGCTATGGCTGCCACTTCAAGACAGGATTTCTGGCAGCACCGACTTCATCGAGGCGGGAAATGGGAGTGGTATGGGGGGCGCCAAGCACTATTTCAGGATTCTCTTCGGCTTCCCTGGCAATCTGGAGCATGGCCTCAATAAAGTAATCCAGGGTCTCCATGCCCTCAGTCTCGGTGGGCTCAATCATCATGGCCTCCTCGATTATCAGAGGGAAATACACCGTGGGGGGGTGAAGGCCGAAATCCAGCAGTCTCTTGGCGATATCCAAGGTCTTTACCCCCTTGGCTAATTGGCGCTTTGCCGAAAGGACAAACTCGTGCATACACAGGCGGTCGTATTCCAGGTGGTATGCATCCTTGAGCCTGGCCTGGATATAGTTGGCATTGAGGACGGCATCCTCACTGACAGCTTTCAGGCCCTCTGCCCCCAGCATGCGAATGTAGGCATACGCCCTGATGTTGACGGCAAAGTTCCCATAGAAGCTGTGAATCTTGCCGATTGATTGCGGGTAATCATAATCCAGGCTGTACCCCTCTCCCCCCTGTACCACCCGCGGCACGGGCAGATAGGGGGCGAGCTGAGATTTCACTCCCACAGGGCCGGATCCCGGTCCACCCCCGCCGTGGGGAGTGGAGAAGGTCTTGTGGAGGTTGAGATGGACGACGTCAAAGCCGGTATCGCCAGGACGCACTTTGCCCAGGATCGCGTTGGCGTTGGCGCCGTCATAGTACAGGAGACCGCCGGCAGCATGGACAATATCTGCAATTGCACCGATGTTGACGTCAAAAAGGCCCAGGGTATTGGGATTAGTAAGCATCAAAGCCGCCACAGTGTCATCAGTCTTGGCCCGCAGGTCCTCCAGAGACACACAGCCATTGGCGTCTGAGGCAACCTGGACGACCTTCATGCCTACCATGGCTGCGCTGGCGGGGTTGGTGCCGTGGGCAGAGTCGGGGACAAGAATGGTCTGCCGCCGGAAATCACCTCGGGCCTTGTGGTAGGCGAGGATGATTTTCAGGCCGGTGAATTCCCCATGGGCCCCGGCCACCGACTGCAAACTCACTGCATCCATGCCACTTATTTCTGCCAGGTACTGTTCCAGCCGGTAAATCAGCTCCAGGGCCCCCTGGGCATTCTCTTCCGGCACCAGAGGATGCAGCCTGGCAAAGCCCGGGAGTCTGCTGACATCTTCGTTGACCTTGGGATTGTACTTCATGGTGCATGATCCCAGGGGATAAAAACCCCGGTCAATGTTGTGATTGAGCAGAGACAAGTTAATGTAGTGGCGGATTACATCGCCTTCACTGACCTCGGGCAATAGAGGCAGTTTCTGCCGCACTTGGTCCTGAGGCAACAGCTGCTCTATGCCCTCCAGGGGAAATTCAGCGGGTGGCAGGGAATAGCCTGTGCGGCCGGCGACGCTCCTTTCAAAAATCAGGGGCAGCAAAGGTTTCACGCCAACACCTCCCTCAGGGCGGCTGCGCAGCCCAGTATTTCAGACTTACTTCGCTTCTCGGTCACTGCCATCAGCAGACAGTCATTCATGTCGGGGAAAAAGCGACCGAGGTCAATTCCCACGTAATAGCCTTTATCCGCCATGGCAGCGATGACCTTGGCGGCAGGCTGGGGCAGTTTCAAGACAAATTCTTTAAAGAACGGCCCGGCAAAGGGCAGCTCTACCCCCGGCACAGCCGTCATTTGCTCCCGGGCAAAGGCTGCCTTGGCCAGGGATTGGGCTGCAACTTCCCTTAACCCTTGCGGGCCCATGAGGCTCATGTACACTGATGCTGCCAGGGCGCACAGAGCCTGGTTGGAGCAGATATTGGAGGTGGCCTTTTCCCTGCGGATGTGCTGTTCCCGGGTCTGAAGGGTGAGAACAAATCCCCTGCGCCCCTTGGCATCTGCAGTCTGGCCCACCACGCGGCCGGGCATTTTCCGCACCAGTTTGTCCGCAACCCCCATAAAGCCCAATAATGGTCCGCCGAAGCTTTGGTTGATGCCCAAACTCTGGCCTTCTCCCGTAATGACATCTGCCCCTAAAGCCCCGGGGGCTTCAAGGATGCCAAGGGCAATGGGATCGGTGGCGACGACAAACAGGCCCTTTTCAGCGGCCATTAACTTGCCCAGGGCAGGCAGGTCTTCAATAATGCCAAAGAAGTTGGGCGACTGCACAATTAGTGCCGCCACATCATTGCCCAGGCGAGGGGCGATGGCCTCTGCCTTCAGTTTTCCGCCCTCCAGGGGCAGTTCCTCGATCTCTGCCCCGAAATCCTCCAAATAGGTGGCCAGCACTTGGCGGTACGAGGGATGCATGCTCCCCGCCACCAGCAGCCGACGCCCTTTGGTAGCATTGAGGGCCAGCAGGGCAGCTTCGGCGACAGTCGTTGCCCCGTCATACAGGGAAGCATTGGCGGCAGCGGCACCGGTGAGCTGGCAGAGCATCGACTGGTACTCAAAAATTGCCTGCAGGGTTCCCTGGCTGACTTCCGGCTGGTAGGGAGTATAGGCTGTATAAAACTCGGAACGGCTTAAGACGTGATCAATGGCGGCGGGGACATAGTGGTCATAGATGCCGCCCCCTAAGAAATTCACGGCTTCGACATTATTCTTCCCTGCCAGTTCTTCCATATGGTCCACCAGTTGCGGCTCAGCAATGGGGTCTGGAAGGTTGAGGAGCCCGGAGAAGCGAAGCTTTTCAGGTATGTAGCTGAAAAGATCCTCAACGGCTCCAACTCCAATGGCCTGGAGAATCTGCCGGCGCTGGGGGCCGGTATTAGGCAGGTAATGCTTGCCCATATTTATTCCTCTTCTTCAGCATACTGCCGGTATGCAGCAGTATCCATCAGCCCGGAGGTATCGATGTCCCCCTCTGCTTCAAAGACAGCAATCCAACCCTCCCCAAAGGGGTCGGTGTTGATCAGCGCAGGCTCCTCTTCCAGGAGGTCATTCACTTCCACTACAATTCCGTCCACTGGGGCATATACATCGGCAGCAGTTTTGACGGATTCCAGAACTGCGAAAGCATCGCCTTCGACAAACTCCTCGTCCAGTTCCGGAAGCTCCACATAGACGATGTCCCCCAGCTTCTTCTGGGCGAAATCTGTAATTCCCACTGTCACCCGGTTGCCTTCAATCCGAAGCCATTCATGTTCCTTGGTAAATTTCAATCCTTTTTCTCCTGTCACTTTACTTTGCCTCCCTTTTATAGAATGGTAATTTTGTCACCCTGGCTTGCAGACGGCGTTGGCGCACGCCAATCCACAGATTTGTGCCCTCCTGGGCACAGTCGGCTGCCACCAGGGCGTTGGCTACACTGGCATTTATAGTTGGTGCAAAAGAACCGCTGGTTACATACCCTACTTCCTGGCCTTCCCCATTGTACACCGGATACCCCGCCCGGGGAACTCCCTTTTCCACCAGGGTAAGACCTGCCAACAGGCGGGGAAGGCCCTTTTCTTTAAGGGCAGCTAAAGCAGCCTTGCCGATAAAATCTGCCTGTTTTTTGAGCTTGACAAAAAGTCCCAGCCTGGCTTCCAAAGGCGTAATTTCCTGGGAAATCTCATGGCCGTATAAAGGCAGCCCGGCTTCAAACCGCAAAGTATCCCTTGCTCCCAATCCACAGGGCAGTAAGCCCAGGGGCTTGCCTTCCCGCATTATCTCCTGCCACAATCTGACGCTATCTGCCGCGGGGCAGTAGATTTCAAAACCATCCTCCCCGGTATAGCCGGTGCGGGAGACCAGGGCGGGGATACCGGCGATTTCCACCGGCGAGGCAAACCGGAAAAAGCCTATATCCTCCAGTTTATAGGGGGTAAGCTTCTGCAGTATTTCTTCAGCCAGGGGGCCCTGGACAGCTAATTGGCCCATGTCGGGAGAAATATTCTCCAGGACAACCCCAGGCACCTTGTGCTGGGTTAGCCAGTCCCAGTCTTTTTGGGTGTTTGCGGCGTTGACCACTAAGAGGAATTTCTGGAGCCCATGGCGGTAGACCAGGAGATCGTCCACCACCCCGCCGTGCGGGTAACACATAAAGGCGTACATCACCTGATTATCTGCAAGCTTTCTGATGTCATTTGTCAATATAGTATCCAGCCAGGAAAGGGCCTGGGGCCCCGCCACGGTAATTTCCCCCATATGGGATACATCAAAGAGACCCGCGCGGCTGCGCACTGCCTCCACCTCTTCCAATATGCCTGAATACTTGAGAGGCATGGCCCAGCCCCCGAAATCGACCATTTGTCCGCCTGCATTAATATGTTCCTGGAATAGCGGTGTCCGCATTAAGTTATCCAATTTTTCACCTCCAATGCTTAGTGTATACAAAAAAACAGAAAAAGAATGCTGCCTTTCTCTGTCTTTTTACCTGAGAGATTGTTCCCCGTTGGTGCGCCTGGGCGCTCTCCAGAGTTGTGTCAGCGCATCAGTCTTTTTGCCTGAAAGTTTCGCTGCAACTGGCAGGTTGCAACTTGCTTCTTCGGCGCCCCGAGGGTCTCTCCCAATGCGCGTCGTCCACAATATGCACTTTTCCCAGAGAGTATAGTTCGCCACACCGGAAAAAAACCCTTTATTTTAGCTATAAGACTTTCTTATGCCCTTTGGGCTGCTACGGCTGCATCTTCTTCAATTGCTCCTTGTTGAGGTTTTCGATACACAGTTTTATCTGCGACTTCAGAAGGTTGTAATCCTCCACCAGCTCATCAAAGGAACTCCCGCTCATCCGCCACTGGGACCAGGGCATAAAGACGATTTCCACTTCCCCCTGGGGTGTAATGACCGCTCTCGCCTCGATATCAACTTCCTCAAGCCTGATCTTAGCCACCAGCTCTTTTTTCACTTCCAGAGTAACCAAAAAAACACCCCCTGCCAACAGATATGTGACAGGGGGGAATATTATTCCAGAAGGGCGATTTCTGCTCTTCCCGCGCTGAGGGCTTTCTCCGCCCTTTGACAAAGTGCTGCCAACTGGGACTTGATGGCGGCGGCATCCTCTGCCTCCAGCCAGGGTAAATTTATTTCCACATTGGCCTTGCCGCCGCTAAAGGCAGCATCCAGCAGAGCCAGCCCTACCTTAAGATCGCTGAGGGCATTGGGATTGCCCTTGGCAGCCAAGGAAGGCACCCGCTCCAACAGGCCCACACTTACCTTGGCTGTCTCCAAAGGAGTGCGGGTGGCCTCCAAGGTGGCGGCATTAATTGCCTGCTGGCGCAGGTCTATTTCAGCCTCGGTCTCCTTGGGCAAGCGGTAGGCTGCCAATACTTTTTCGTAGGCTTCACTGTCCCGGTCCGCCAATTCCAGCAGCTTCTGCTGTTGCTCCACGGCAAAAGCAGCTACAGCCTCCATCTCGTCTTTCACATCAAGGTACTTCTTCTTGCCTGCTGTTAAGTTACAAAACATGGCGAGCAAAGCTGCCCCCATTGCCCCGGCCAGAGCAGCAGCACTGCCGCCGCCGGGAGTGGGCTTGCCGCTGGCAAGCCGATGCAAAAATTCTTCAAAGCTCATTTGTGCAAACACTTCTCTCACCTCACTGGATATTGCATGTGACAGACGTCATTAAAACCCTCAACCACAACTAATCCCCGGGACTGCCAGCGCATGGGGGTAATGCTGCAGTTTTTGATAAAAAACCTGCCCCTTGTCCCCCAGGAAATGCCCAATAGTTTATTGATCACGGCACGGATAACTCCGCCATGAGTTACCACTGCCAACAAATCGGTGCTGGCGTGGGCCGCGGCGATTTCTTCCAGGGCCTCCATTGCCCGGGCCTGGAAGTCCGGATAATATTCCCCGCCCGGGGGCGGGGGAGATTCCGGCGGAGAATTATACCACTGCCGTCCCAACTCAGGCCACTTTTCCCAAATCTCTTCCCAGCTGTGGCCAGCCCACTCTCCCATATTGATTTCCCCAAGTCCTTCCACCACCTGCACCGGGAGATGATGGTGCCGGGCAACCGCCTGGGCTGTTTCCAATGCCCTGGATAAATGGCTGGAGTATATTGCTTTTAAGGGCTTGTCCCGGAGATAAGCCCCCAGTTGACGGGCTTCAGCCTTCCCCTTTTCGCTTAAGGGCACATCTATTGCTCCCTGAAAGCGCCCTTCCCTGTTCCAGACAGTTTCACCGTGGCGGATGAGCAACAGTTGTGCCATCAGCTGTTTACCTCGTATTTGTGTTGCAGTTGCAGGCGGCGCCTATGCCAGGACAAACCTAAGTCCACCAGGGTGTTGACCAGTTCAGGTCCGCTGATTCCGCTGTACTCCCACAGTTTCGGGTACATGCTGATTTCAGTAAATCCGGGCATGGTATTGACTTCATTGATGACGACTTCCCCCAGGGAGGTGACAAACATATCCACCCGGGCCAGGCCCCGGGCATCTACTGCTTTAAACGCCTCCAGTGCCAGTTCCCGGGCCCTTTCCCTGACCGCGACCTCCAGGTCTGCCGGAATGAGCAACCGGGAACCCGGGTCAATATACTTAGCTTGGTAATCATAGAAATCATTGGCGGGAATGATCTCTCCCGGCACTGAGGCCCTAGGGTTTTCATTGCCAAGGACGCTGATCTCAATTTCTCTGCCCCGAATCTCCTCTTCGACGAGAATTTTATAATCATAGCGCAAAGCTATCTCTACCGCTTCGAGAAATTCTTTATCCCCGGAGGCTTTGCTGATTCCCACGCTGGAACCGAGATTGGCTGGCTTTACAAAGACCGGCCACCCCAGGCTCTCCACAACCCTGTCCAGCAGTTCCTGGCGGCGCTGTTGCCATTCCCATTGGGAGAAGACTATATAGCTGCATATCGGAAGATTGAAATTGCGAAAGGCAGCCTTCATCTGGGCTTTATCCATGGCCACGGCAGAACCCAGGATTCCGGAACCAACATAGGGGATTCCCGCCAGTTCAAAGGCACCCTGAATAGTTCCATCCTCCCCGAAGGGACCGTGTAATACGGGGAAGACAATGTCAATATCAAGGGGCTCGCCATTGCAGATCAGGCCCTGGCCCTGAAAGCTGAGGTCCAATACAACCGGTGCCGCAGGGGCCAGATTCCGCCCCTCAGCCAGCATCGCCAGGATGTCGGGATGCTGCAGCCACTGGCCTTCATTGGTGATGCCAATGGGAATGACAGTATGGCCAGCCTTGACTAATGAGTCAATAATATAGCTGGCCGAACGGAGGGAGACCTGATGTTCTCCCGAGCGACCGCCCATAAGCACTGCAATTTTCATAAGTACACCTCGCTAATATCGGAATAGGATAGGGTAGCCGGATACTCTATTATTATATTACTCCTATGTCTTTTCTTTAATCCTGCGACTTGCCAATTCAGCACCAATTATTCCCATCATAATCAAGACACTGCCCCAAAATCCCTGGGGCGGCAAGGTTTCGCCCAGCAGGAAAAAAGCAAAGGCGGCAGCAAAAACCGGCTCCAGGGTAAAGACCAGGGCGGCCCTTTCAGGACTGACGCTGCGCTGGGCCCAGGTCTGGCCAACAGTAGTGAGGAT
>JAAYHI010000139.1 GCA_012727415.1 Bacillota bacterium | reverse complement strand
GCTGATGGCGCTGCTCCCCGCAGGCGCGGGGGTGATCCTTACAAGCCCATATGGCATGCGCAAACACCCGACTGCTCCCCGCAGGCGCGGGGGTGATCCCGACGAGTGTTTCAAAATGGCAATGACCGATGCCTGCTCCCCGCAGGCGCGGGGGTGATTCCTTGTCCTTTACTAACTAGTAATATTTGTATATTATAGAATTGGGTTGTTGTGGGCTTTCAAAAAATAATGGAGGATTATCTATGCATGATGAATTTATCCTGGGCCAGGTAAAGCGCTGCAATAGGAACTTATTACTGGTTAACGCATTTATTCTTATCGCTGTATTCCTGATAATGTCCTTATCTTATACCTACTACTATAATTTCTTTTTCGGTCCTTTTCCCATTGATGCTGCCACCCTGTCAGTATTAGGAGATATGAAGGAACAAAAGAAACAGTATGTCACTGTTACTGGTACCGACGTTTTCAATACCGGTCTGCAAATTATCGAAACTACATATGACGAGGGGACAAATAAGGTTATCAATACAAAGGTAACAACAGATTACCTTTATCTCGTCGTTAATGATTTGGCCCTGGTGGTGAAGGCTCCTCCCGATTCAACCGGTCTGTCCTATACAGGGGAATTGACGACTATTCCCGCAGATCTAAAAGCGGAACTAATCAGCATAGTGACTGAGGAAGGTATATCCTTCGCGGATTTTGACCGTATTGTGCTGCCCTATATGGTGGATGCACAGCACAGTAATGCTATTGGATACATAGGTCTTGTCTTTTGTGTTCCTCTATTTTGTCTCGCAGTGTGGAACTTGCTGCGGTATGGCAAAAGGGCTTCCGATCCCCTTGCGCATCCAATCTACAAGAAACTTGAGCAATATGGTATCACTGAAGAAGTGGCTGGTGACATAGACAATGATATAGCCAGCACTGGGGCTCCGGTGACTAAAAAAATAATTATCTCAGATTCGTGGTTTGTGAAGAAAAATATGTTCGGTCTGACTGTTATTCCGCTGGAAAATATCTTATGGACGTACAAACACGTTATTAAGCACAAGGCATATTATGTTGTCCCAGTGGGCAGCAGTTATGGTCTTGTTTTGCACTTAAATAACAAAAAGCGCATTCAGATTGCAATGAGCCAAAAAAATGTGGATACTGCCCTTGAGATAATGCAACAGAAAGCCCCGTATGTTCTTTCCGGGTACTCAGATGTGCTGGCATATCTGTGGAATAAAAATTTCCCCGCCTTTCTTGCCGAAATTGAAAATTTGAAAAATGCAGTCTAGATAAGTCTTGGATTCCCTTGCAAACTGGTTTTTGCCGTGCTAAAATACAAGATGTGCCGGAGTGGCGGAATTGGCAGACGCACTTGACTCAAAATCAAGCGCCCTCAAAGCGTGCCGGTTCGAGTCCGGCCTCCGGCACCATCTATTGTTATTTAAACCCGTTGCGAACCAGTAATGGGTTTATTTTTATATTTGAGTTCTATTTCGTAGTGGAGAATGATTGGATAAGGAGATGGAATTTTGAAAAAGACAGATTCTCTTGTGCGGCTATTGCTGACCGATATAGAGGATAAGGACATTCTTGAGGTTGCCTGTGGCGATGCCTCCTTTTCAATCTCTGCATCTCGCTATGCCCGCAGCGTTTCATGCATAGACCTTGTCGACAGCAGGTTAAAGGACATCAGGCAGGACAACGTCCATTTCGAGATTATGGATGCCGCCAAGATGCGTTACGCAAGCGAGACCTTTGACACCGTTTTTTTTTACAATGCCTTATTTCATGTCCGCTCGCAGTGGGAAGAGATTGAGAAGGAATGCAGGCGAGTGTTGAAAGAGAAGGGCAGCATATACATAGTCGGAACGTGGAAACTGGATACTGCATTGATGAAAGATATGTTTGATGATAAGGCAGAATGGCTCAACGATTTCTTAATTGCCAGGATCGAGAAGTGAGGGCTGGCCTGCGGGTTCGACTTGCCTCTGGTGCCACATAGTCATAAAGGCGGAATTAACGCCTTTTTTTGTTCCGATAATAAAGGGAAGCGGTACAAGCCTGTTGCCTTGGGGTTTCGACTGCGGAAAAATATACATCTCAATGACAATTGAACAATTTCTTCATATACGGAGTCTTAAGTCTAAAAGACAAGAATGGAAGGCAAGGCTATAAGATTTGCCTTATTTGCCGTTGCTAACTGTTCCCCTTTTTTGCAAAAAAAATACTCCCGAAGGAGTATTAAATGGCAAATACGTGCTTGCCGATAGCGGTGATTACTTGCCTGGAGCGAATCCACTGGTTTGTTGCCGTTACCGGGTTATAGTAGTATATTGCGCCGCCGCTGGGATCATTGCCCGCCAGGGCTTCCTCTACTGCTGCATAGGCGGTGCTGTCGGGGGTCAGCCAGAATTGCCCGTCCTGGACAGCGGTAAAGGCCGCTGGCTGAAAAATTACTTCTCCGATGGTGTCAGGGAAATCAGCGTGTTCAACCCTGTTGAGAATGACCGCGGCGATTGCCACCTGACCTTGGAAAGGTTCGCCCCGGGCTTCACTGTATACAGCTCTAGCCAGGAGATCATATTCCTCCGCTGTCACTGCCGCCTTCGTCTCGGCGGGTTCTTCTGTTTCAATTAATGTTTTTACTTCCTCTTTTTTTTCCGGGACTTCGACGCTATCCTTTGCTTCTGCAACTGTCTGGTTGGCGCTTGACTCTGTTCCCGGGGCAATAACCTGCGCCCCGGCAGTCAGCAGCAACATCAGTACACAAAGAGCAAGACAAATTGTCTCAGGAATTCTTTTTGCTTTTAAAATACGCATGTTATCGCCCCTTTCATTTATGGGCTACAGTATACAAAAAAAACATCAAATCTACAAACAGGGCTATATTCCCGTCAGAAAGATAGCGGAAAGAGATTATAGTTATGCTGACCTAAAGACCAGTTAACAGACTTTTTGAGGACAATGGTTTATAAACCCTCTATTGACAGTCTAATTTTTTCGAAAACAATTGCCAAAGGCAAAAGGGATACTTTCCGGGCATATCTTTGGCAAAAAATTAAAGTTTTGCCCCGGAGAAGGATTTTAAATTTTGTTTCCAGAATAAAGTAAGTACAGTTAAGAGGCTGGAGGGAATGTGCCGATGAGACTCACTGCTTTTCTTGGCATTGTCCTGTTAGTCATGGGAGTATTTTGTGGATGTGGCCCGGGGAAAGATTACGTCGGCGGTTTGGACGAAAAGGTGACTCAGGCAGAGAGGCTCGAGGATCAAGTATTATGTGATAACCTGAAAAAGGCTGCCGATGCTTGGATGCTGAACCAGGCTCTGCAAGGCAGGGACGCGGACACTCTGACCTGGGAAAGCTTAAAAAAAGAGCTGAACCAGGAATCTGTCTCATATCTTGAAAGTCTGCGCGAGGGGAGTTTCTCCGATAAGACCTTATCTGCTTCAATTCGGGACAAGGGATGGATTAAGGTAAGGCAGGGTCGAATTGAAATATCCAGAGAAGATGGGGTATATCACTTTACCTATGCTCCCGATTCTTAGACTTCCGCCCATGAATTTTGAGTAAACTATTGGAGGTGTGGTCATGGTATTCATTTACCGTATTCGGGAAATGTTTGAGGGTTGGTTCACCGGACTAACTATCGCTGGGATTATGGGTTTTTTTGCCTTGCTGGCCATTGCTTTAGCAGTTGCAGTGCCCTTGGTAATTGGTATCTTTGTTTGGCGGGATGCCGAGCGTCGTGGATTGAACAGAGCCTGGGCGCTGGCGGCGGCATTAATCCCTAATTTTCTTGGGCTCATTGCCTACCTGCTTGTCGCATCCCAGCATAAACCGAAAATTCATTGCCCTGGTTGCAATACTGCAGTAGAATCGGGCGTCAATAACTGTCCTTCATGCGGGCATAGGTTTGCACTTGCCAATTGCCCGAAGTGCAACAGGGCTGTATCTCCAGGATGGAAAGTCTGCCCGGAATGCGGGCAGCAATTATCTGAGTAAAATAAGAGGGGCCGCGCGGCCCTTTTTTGATTGGACAGCTTGACATTGACGCAGCGTAAAGGTGTAGACTTTACATCAGGAGGGCGAAATCATGGAGTATACAGTGAAAGGGCTTAGTTGCTTAGCTGGTGTCAGTGCCAGGACCTTGCGCTATTATGATCAGATTGGCTTGCTGCGGCCAGCAAGGATAAACTCTTCGGGCTATCGCATATATGGTCCTGCAGAAGTAGATTTGCTCCAGCACATCCTGTTTTTCCGGGAACTGGGTTTTCCCCTGGCCAAAATCAAGGAGATAATGGCTGCTCCGGAATTTGACCAGACCCAGGCGCTGCGGGAGCACCGCAAAAAGCTGGTGGAGAAAAGAGCGCAGCTGGACGCATTGATTGCCAATGTGGAAAAAACCATCGCTTATAAAGAAGGGAGAATTGAAATGTCCGACAAAGATAAGTTTGAGGGATTTAAGCAGAAGCTGGTGGAGGAGAATGAAAGAATATATGGCAAAGAGGCAAGGGCCAAATATGGGGATGAGTCTGTGGATAAATCCACTGCCAAAGTCCTCAACATGACCAGGGAAGATTATGATGCTGTGACGCAGTTGAATGTTGAGCTGATGGAAACACTGGCAGCTGCTTACAAAACTGGCGACCCTGGCGGCGAGCTGGCCCAAAAGGCTGCGGATTTGCATCGTCAGTGGTTGTGCTACTATTGGCCTGAGTACAGCAAGGAAGCCCATGCAAGCCTGGCCCGGATGTATGTGGAGGATGAAAGATTTACGGCATACTTCGATAAAGAGCAGCCCGGCCTGGCGGCCTTTTTGCGGGACGCCATCCTCATTTATACCGGTCAGGCCGAGTAATTACTGCGCCGGCGGAATATCCGCCGGCGCAGTCTTGGTTTTGAGCCCTCTTTAGGCATTCCGGGCTGTTTCCCAGGCACTATTGGAAGGATTTTACCATGGGGATAGAGAATTCTTATGGCAAAGGAGGATGATCTAATGCTTCAAGACAGCAGTATCAAAATTGGCAAACGCACTTTTATTTCTGCAGTAATTATCTTGGGTTGTTTGATGATTATCGCTGGTGTCCTGACTCATTTGGTCCCAGCCGGCAGGTTTGAGCGCGAGTTTGTCGACGGGCGAGAGATAGTTGTCCCCGGAACCTTTAAACAGGTTGCCGGAGGAGGTTATCCCGTGTGGCGCTGGTTTACCGCCCCCTTTGAGGTTTTGTGGGGTCCCGACAGAGTAATGGTAATCTCGGTAATCTTGTTTATTTTAATTATCGGCGGGTCTTTCTCCGTCCTGGAGCAGTCGGGGGTGCTGGCCGCGGCAATAACCAGGATTGTGTCTGCCGTGGGGCACAGGAAATACCTGTTGCTGAGCCTTATTACTTTATTCTTTATGCTCTTCGGTTCACTGCTGGGTATTTTGGAAGAAATCGTGCCCTTGGTTCCCTTAGCCGTAGCCCTGGCCTGGTCCCTGGGTTGGGACTCCCTGACGGGACTGGGGATGAGCTTGTTGGCCACTGGCTTTGGTTTTTCCGCGGCCCTAACCAATCCGTTTACCATTGGCGTCGCCCAGCGGCTTGCTGAGTTGCCTGCCTTTTCTGGAATAGGTTTCCGGGCGATAGTGTTCGTACTGATATACATAATACTTGTTGTCTTCCTGGTTCGGCACGCAAAAAAGGTGGAGAAGAATCCCGAAGCCTCCCTGGTCTTAAATGTAGACTCTGCCAAGAGAGGATCCCTGGGATGGTTTACTTTCTGCTTGCTTGGCGTAATCGCGGTAATTGTCGCAGCTCCCCTGATTCCCGAGTTGTCTGACTACACCATGCCCTTGGTTGCCCTGCTTTTCTTCGTGGGGGCCATTGGTGCCGGGCTTTTGTCCGGAAAAGGCGTGTTGCGGGCTTTCGGAAAGGGAGTCTTGGGAATTCTGCCGGGTATGTTCTTGATTATGATGGCAATGAGCGTTAAATTCATCATCTCGCAAGGGGGCGTAATGGATACATTGCTGTTTTACGCCGCCGGTGCCATCTCCCGGACCTCGCCCGCCGGGGCTGCAATACTTACTTATATAGTGGTCCTGGTTTTGGAATTCTACATTGGTTCGGCAACTGCCAAGGCCTTCTTGGTAATGCCCATTCTTGCTCCCCTGGCCGACCTGGTCGGGATTACCCGTCAGGTCTCGGTGCTGGCCTTTGCCTTTGGCGACGGCTTCACCAACGTGCTCTATCCCACTAACCCGATGTTGCTGATTGCTCTGGGGTTAACTGTCGTCAGTTACCCCAAATGGCTCCGCTGGACAATCGGGCTGCAGCTGGTGGTGACGGTGCTTTCAGTGCTTTTGTTGCTGGCAGCGGTGGCAATTAACTTAGGGCCATTTTAAAGGGGAGTGGGCTTATGTCTATTAATCAGTACTTTAGTGAGAGCTTTGCTGACTCTCGCATAAAGTTTCGCGGCTTGCTGGAGGCGGTTCAGCAAAGATGGCCCCAGGCAGAGTTGAAGACTTTATCTTTTAGTCGGGATCAAGATTGTACCACTGATGTAATCTTTGCCCCGCCAAAGGAAAAACGTCATTTGCTTCTGGTTACCACCGGCCAGCATGGAGTCGAAGGCTATGCAGGCGGGGCCTTTCTGCAATTGCTGGCCAAGGAGTACTTGGGCAAACTGGATCCCGAGCTGACGGGCCTGGTCCTGGTCCATGCAATTAACCCCTGGGGCATGGCCAATTTCCGCCGGGTGGATGAAGATAACGTCGACTTAAACAGGAATTTTGTCACTGATTGGTCGGAGTTAAAAGATATTAACACCGACTACCCTCCCCTGCGCTTTTTCCTGGAGCCGGAGAAGCCGGGCAAAGGGGCCTTTTATTTCCGGTTTATCCGGGCCCTCCTTCGGGCTGGCAGCGGCGGCATTCAACGCGCCTTGACCCTGGGGCAATACAGCTTTGATAAAGGCCTGTACTATGGAGGCACTCAGTACCAGCCGGTTTCCCGTTGGCTGATGGACCTTTATAACGATGCACTGAGGGACTACCAGCATGTCCTCCATCTGGACATTCATACCGGCTATGGGCCGGCCAAGCGCATGACCATTGTCAACTCTGCATTGGATACTCGGGATACCGCCCCCCTTAAAGAACAGTTGGGTTATGACTTAATTGTCAAGGCGGACCCTGAAGAGTTTTACACCATGCAGGGCGATATGGTGGACTACATGACCTGGCTGGGCCAGAAATATCCCGATACCAGGCTGTACTCAACCTGTTTTGAATTCGGCACCCTGGGGGATTCTTTGGGCGCACTGGTGAAGAGCCTGCGCGCTATTGTTGAGGAGAACAGGCTGTGGCATCATGGCGGGGGGGATGCTCCTCGGGATGATGCCATCAGGAGACAGTTTATCGAAGCTTTTTACCCCAGTTGTTCCGCTTGGAGACAGCGGGTGGTGGAAGATTCCCGACGGGCCTTGAACGGCATCCTGGCCAACGAGGGGCTTATATAAGAACAAAAATATTGAAGCGAAACTGCGCCTGGGGGCGCAGTTTCACTGTCATTTGAACCATTGCCTCATATTCGGCGTCTTAATGTCAGAAGCTAAGAGCGGGAGGTAAGGATATGAAAAAGATTTCCCTTGTTCTTGCCATTGTGCTGTTCCTTGGCGGCTGCAGCGGGTTGACTTATCCTGCAGAAAAATCGCAACCACAAGACACTGCATTTTCTTTGCCGGTGGTGGGGACAGTGGACGACCTCAAGGAATTGCTGGAGTCCCGGTGGCAGAAATATAGTCTTTTTGTCGTGGAATATGCCAACGATTCGATCAGGGCAACCGCTTCCGGGGAATCAGCTGATTATTCTGCGACCAATGTCCAGGTCCTAGGCATTGACGAGGGGGATATAGTTAAGACTGACGGTTCGTATCTCTACCATGTGGCCGGTGACAAGGTCCTCATTACTCAAGCCTGGCCCCTGGAAATTACCCGGGAAATTCAGGTGGAGGGCTTTTCCCCTAACACCCTCTATGCAGATGACAATTACCTGGTGGTTATCGGGGGGCAGGCTGAAGACCTGGGCAGGGGAGAGTCCGCAGACCGCTATCCCTATGCCCCCGCCGCCACAAGAGTCATGGTCTATGACTTGACCGATAAAGACAATATCGTATTGCACCGGGATTTTTCCCTGGATGGGATGACCCTTACTTCCCGAAAAAAGGACCATTATCTCTACCTGGTGAACTTCCAGTCTGCTTTCCGGATACTGGAGGATGGCACCCCCAGACTCCCCTGGTACAGAGATTCTGCTGCAGGGGGCCAGGAGACCGAAATTGACTGTGAAGAGATCTGCTACTTCCCGGAAGGGGAGGCCAGTGACTTTATTATGTTTGCCGCCCTGGATCTCAAGGAAGGCAAGCTGGAAGTAGATACCTACCTGGGCTGGGCGCGAAATGTGTATATGTCTGAGAATTACCTGTATATCGCCCTATCGGAGGGGTTCGAAGGCAATACCAGCGTCCACCGGTTTTCGGTGGACGGCATCAGGATGGAGTACATGGGCAAGGGGATTGTAGCCGGTTATCCCCTCAATCAGTTTTCTATGGATGAGCACCAGGGGTACTTCCGCATTGCCACCACCCAGCAGACCAAGGAAGGAACAGCCAATAATATATATGTGTTGGACGAAAAGATGAAGGCAGCTGGAAAGCTCAAGGGGCTGGCCCCTGGCGAAACCATCTTTGCCGCCAGGTTTATGGGGGATAAGGCTTACCTTGTTACTTTTGAGACGATGGACCCCTTATTTGTCATTGATTTGTCCAATCCCAAAAAGCCTAAGGTATTGGGAGAACTGAAGATTCCCGGCTTCAGCAATTACCTGCATCCCTTGGATGACAAGCATCTCCTGGGCATAGGCCAGGACACAGAAGCCGGTGAATTTGAGGGCAGGGAATTTGTATCCACTAAGGGGCTGAAGCTGGCCATCTTTGACGTCAGCAATGTCAATAAACCTAAGGAAAAGTACTCGGTTGTTCTTGGAAGCAGAGGCTCCTGGTCGGAAGCACTCTACGACCATAAGGCGGTGTTCTTCCATAAAGGAGTGCTGGCTGTACCTGCGGGCCTTACCAAGGGCAAGGATTGGGACGTCAACCTTTACTTTCAGGGAGCTCTTTTCTATGCAATCAATGCGGAGAAGGGAATTGAGGAATTGGGCCGCATTGCCCATACACCGGCCAATGAGCAGGAGGATGGAACCTATTATTGGCCCCAGGCAAATGTGCGCAGGATTGTCCAGATTGGCGAAGTTTACTACACCTTCTCCGATTCTCAGGTCATGGCCCACAAGGCTGACAGCTTCGACAAGCTGGCTGAATTGGACCTGCCGGAGAGTGCTCAGTTCAATTACCGGAGGTAACTAAAAAGGAGCGCGTCGCGCTCCTTTTTAATTTTTGAGAAACTTGAAATGACTGCTGCCCCAAAAGGTTTTGCCGTAATCCAGGGTTACATTGTTGAAGTACGGTTTGTTGCGTTCGCTGAGGACAAAGGTTACACCGTGATCAGCCTTGATTATTTCGTCGCCGGGTTGAGCTGACTCTTCCAGAGCCAGTTGATACTGAGGACCGCCTCAGCCGGCGGTGATGAACAGGCGAATGTAGCTTGTGTTCAGGCTCTTGCCCATGGACTCGACTTGAGATTTTAAGGCTTCTGCGGCAGCAGGGGTAACTTGAATCATTAGTATTCACCTCTCCTTCTTTATACCATATAGGGGTATACGGTATGTACAGATTAT
>JAAYHI010000138.1 GCA_012727415.1 Bacillota bacterium | reverse complement strand
CCTCAACCCTCCAAAACGCTTTAATAGTATAAATTCTACCTTTAAGGGTAAAAAACCTTTTTGAAACTTACCTTCAAGGGTAGGATAACAAAACCCGCTGACAATTCTGCCAGCGGCGAAATCCGCGAGTATTATAGGAAAAATGCTTGCCTCGGAGCAAATTTATCGCGGAGTGATAGGACAGCGCTATAGGTTTCCCTGAGGGTCTGGTGCCAGATACGGGTGGCACAAACTTTAATAACTTAAACACCAACTGGACACAAAACCCAATTAGCAGAGCAGATAATACTGTGCCAATGCCAACCATCCCGCCTAGGCGCCAGCCAAAGAACAAGGCAGTAAGTTCAACAGCAGCACGACATACCCCTATGGGCAACCCGGTCTTTCTGGTCAGAGCGACCATGAGTCCCGGGGTCCAGCACCAAAGGCTGAACTGAGTAGAAATATGAACCAAATGCAATGGAGAATAAGCCCGCAATCAGCATTAGGAGCCCGGGAAGCAATGGTTTGCAGAAGGTAAAATGTTAAGCAGAAGAATTGCATCCAGGAAAACGCCAACCAGCAGCATGTTTGCCAGGCTTCCGAGGCCGATTTTTTCTTTTAGCAGCATGCCGGTGTCTATAATGACCACTCCGACGAAAATTGTTGCAGCGCCAATGCTTATTCCCGTGGTCATGGCAACACCAACGTGAAAACATCCCAGGGTGCATAGCCTAACTGGGCTTTTAAAGTGCTAGCAATCCCCAACGCATACAGGAAAAGGCCTAAGATTAAACGGGCAAAGCGAATGGTAAAGTCTCTCATTAGTAAAGTTCTGCCCCTCTCGTACCTTGACTTGTTGTAATGTAATCATACTCTAGATATGTGGTTTTGGGGCGAGCATTAACAACTACCCTATCTCTTTCTTCAGCAGCCCAATGGCTACCCCCACAATCCTAGCCTGGTTATCTGAGAGCTGGATGGGCTCATACTTGGGGTTTTCGGGCATCAGCAGCACCGAATCCCCCATGCGCACGAACCGCTTGAGGGTGGCCTCATCATCAATGGCCACAGCCACAATATCCCTGTTCTGGGCGGTGGACTGCTGCTGGGGGCTGTCGCAAAACGTTTAATTAATAACGTTGGGCGATAGCCCTTTTTTCTTGGTTCTAGCTGAAAAATGGCCTCTTTCTAGGGCATTTTCCGCGGTTTCGGCCCATTTTTGGGTATGACAAAATAGGGGAAGGGGGCTCCCCCTATGGATAACCTGTTTTTTAGGCTTAAGCTACCTTAGAATTATGTAAATATGCTCCACAGCGTCCAGATCGGATTTTGTTGTGGAGTTTATTTATGTTGAATGCCATAGCCAACAGCAGGAATTCTGTCTGTACTTTTACCTGGCCACGTAAGAGGAAACGCCGAAATCCCATGTCTTGTTTCAGCACACCGAAGGCGCCCTCAACCTGGATGGAACGGTTCATGCGTAACAGAATGCCTTTCTCGCTGTTAATGCGTACCTCCATCTCAGCACGCCGCCTCTGAAAGGTCTTGGAAACGTGGAGGTTTTTGCTCCGCTTTTCAAGGGGTATCTTACTAGAGCCTTTTATACATTTGGCCTTGTGAGGGCAACCGGCACAGTGAGCGCAGGAATACACGGTTGTTACTGTGGGGTACCCAGACTTGGTTTTGGCTTTCTTCTCGTAAGCTGCTTGGATTTTATTACCTGCGTAGCATATGTAAGAGTCGCTTTCTGCATCGTAGGGCATGTTCTCTCGTTTGCCAATGTCGCTTCTGTATTTTCTTGTCTTGGCCCGGTCATGGTTTGCAGGCTTAATAAAAGCGATCTGGCCGTTTTCTTCGCACCAAGTATAATTCTCTTCGCTTTCGAAGCCAGCGTCAGCTACTGGCTCTGTGTAGCCTAGAGGAAGCAGCTTTTCCATTATGGGAATAAAGGTGGCCATGTCGCTGCGTTCTTGTGAAATAATTGCAGCTACGATGTATTCTGCATCAACTGCTATAGTGGCATTGTAGGCCGGCTTCAATTGGCCGTTTCTCATGTGATCTTCTTTTAAACGCATGAAGGTCGCGTCTTTATCTGTTTTGGAAAAGCTGTTTCTGTCGCCAAAGATGTGGTTATGGCCATCATACCGCCTCTGGCGGGCCAGGTACCCTTCCACGGTTTCCACAGCTCTTTGTAAGGGAGTTTTCCGCTTCCCTTTGCCCTTGACGAATTTTGTGTCCCCTTTGAGAACGTATAGCCGTTTTCGAAGCTTCTTTAAATCCTTAGCCCGAATTTTTTCCCCTACACGAAAGCGTAGGCCAAACTCGGCTGCAATTTTTGGCAGTTCGACCCTCATCTTCGCCTGCATCTTGGCTTCATTCTTTTGTGTGGACTTCTTCCACACAAAGCTGTACCGATTGGCGTTGGCCTCGAACTTCGTGCCATCGATAAACGCATTGAGTAGTGAGAGTTCCCCCGCTTCAGCTAAGTAATACACCAGTTGTGAAAACAGATCATCCATAACGCTAGGTAGTCGCTCACTTCGGAAGCGGGCGATGGTAGCATGATCGGGTGCTGAAGAACGTCCCAGCAGATACATGAAGTTTACGTCGCGCCTACAAGCTTGCTCTAGAGCTCGGGAGGAATAGATGCCATTCATGTATCCATACACCAGAACCTTGAACAGACTTTTGGGAGGCGTCTCGATTCTCCCTAAACGGGAGTACGCAGCGTGCAGTTTTCTATAATCCATCCTTTCAAGCACGGCGTTGAGTAGTCTCACCGAATCGTCTTCCGGGATTAATTCGCCAATGTCCATGGGTAGGACCAGTTGATATGCACCCCCGGTTGGTGTATAATCTGGTCGTAAAATATTGTTTTGCATAACTATATTTTACAGCAAAAGACGGCTTCTGGGTACTACCAGTTGCCGTCTTTTGTGTGCTTTTCAAGGGCCGTTAGTGCAACAGCCCCTTTTGCAGGTTTTTATTGGCTTAATTCCCTCTTTTTTTGGACAAGCTTTTGAAACTCCTCATCCAGCTCAGCGTATTGTTCATCTTCAGGTGCGTATTTGCTCAACTCATTAATTATCCAGGCCATTCTTGTTTCTATTACCAACAGATTCTCTTTATCTGCCGTTGCTCCTGCCCTTGCCTCTTCT
Organism: Bacillota bacterium; assembly: GCA_012727415.1. Lineage (GTDB taxonomy): Bacteria > Bacillota > Proteinivoracia > UBA4975 > UBA4975 > UBA4975. The sequence goes on along the minus strand of JAAYHI010000138.1, from coordinate 4,680 downwards.
GCTTTTTGCTTGTATTCCTTAAACCCGTAAGCCAGTTTAGTAAGGGTGCCATCGGCAAAGACCAGGAGCTTGTCGCAGACCTGCTCCAGCAGGTAGCGGTCATGGGAAGCTATTATGATTGTGCCGTCGTATTCCTGCAGGGTTTCCTCCAGTTCTTCCCGGCTGTGCAGGTCGAGATGGTTGGTGGGTTCGTCGAGAATTAATAGGTCGTGCTGATGTATTATCAGGGCTGCCAGCTTAAGCCTGGTCCGCTCGCCCAAGCTGAGCTTTGCTGCAGGTTTCCCCACCATGGCAGCATCAAAGCCCATGTTGGCCAGCATAGTCCTGACTCGGGTCACTTCATCTTTTTGGCTTACGCCCATTATGTCCAGGGCGGTTTTTCCTGCGTCCAGATCTGCCATCTCCTGGCTCAGGAATCCAGGTTTCACAGAGGGACTCCGCCACAATTCGCCACTGTCTTGCTTCTCCTGGCCTAAGATAATGCGAATGAGGGTGGTCTTGCCGCAACCGTTGGGGCCAATCAGCCCCACCTTTTCTCCCCTCTGGATAAAGAAATGACTGTCGGTGAAGAGAGTTTTTTGTCCATAGCTCTTGCTCAGGGCTGTAGCCTCGATAATGCGGCGGCCCCGCTTGCCTGCGGCCTCCAATTCAAACTGGGGCCTGCTTTCCTCCCGGGGCCTTAGGACCCCTTGAGTTTTTTTCCTTTCCAGCAACTTAATCCGGGATTTGATTTGTTGATCCCGGAGCTTTGCCTTTTTGCGGCCATACTCTTTCCGATGCCCGTCTGTCTTCCCAGCTTCCCTGTGGGCTTTGGCAGACCATTGCTTGAGCCGGGCTATCTCCGCCTCAATCTTGCGTTGCTCCTTTTGCTCGGTCTGGTATTGATGGAGCTGGCTGAGAAATTGCCGCTGCTTCTCCTGCCGGTAGAAAGTATAATTGCCCGGGTATTCCTTTGCCCTCCCCCACTCAAGTTCAAAGATGCGGGTGACAACTTGATCCAGGAACCAGCGGTCATGGGAGATAATCAGGGCGGCGCCCTTGTACTTTCTCATTGCCTCCGCCAGCCACTCCACCCCCTGAATGTCCATGTGATTGGTGGGCTCGTCAAGAATAAGCAAGTCTGGCCGCGAAGCCAACACCTGGGCCAGGGCCAGCTTGGTCTTTTCGCCACCGCTTAAGGCCTGAAACCGCCCTTCGTCCCAGCGGGTTACCCGGCTGAGACCCATTTGGCTGACTGCTTCCAGGAAGTCGGCTTTTCCCTCGGCCAAAGCTGCGTTGAGGTCTTGGAGAGAAAAGGCAGCCGCTTGGCGCAAATAGCCCATCCGGATATTCTGGTCGCAGCGCAGGATTGTGCCGGCATCAGCCTCTGTTTCCTGGGATATTATATTGGCCAGCGTACTCTTTCCGGCCCCATTGCTGCCCACCAGGCCAATCTTCTCATCCCGGTGAATATCCAGGGTTACACCTTTCAAGACAGCTAAACCGCCAAAACTTTTTTCTATGTCAATACAGCGCAACAGCATATCAATCACCTCGGTGTATTTTTTTAGGCCTGCTCTTTCCTGAACATCCTTTACACCTCCAAACGAAAAAGCTGCAGTGAAGAGATCACATGCAGCCGCGAGTACTCTGGAAGGACAGGCTCCAGAGTAAATCTGCGCCTTTGGCACAGTACAATATAATAGACTGCTGTGTTCTTAACCTCCTGGATGCACGCAAACAACCCTCAGATTGAGGGAATTCCAGGCCAGTATAAAATTACTGGATGTTAAGAACGAATGAACATTGCAGTCTCCTTAAGCTCTGGCGATATTTCTTTAATTATAGCACATATATAAGCAAATGAAAACATTGGCTGAGGAGCGGTACGCAATTGGCTGTAAATAAATAAGGTAAGAAATATTACTGGCCCAGCAGGAGTTTTCTCTTCTCTGCAGAATATCACCCTTAAGGGGGTTAAAGATATAATATAACCCTGTCGGGGGTGTTAATATGGAAAAAATCACTGTGCTGACCGCCGATGTTATTGGCTCCCGGAAGGCGGGACTGGATTTGGCTGCCCTGGCCAGCAGCATCAAGCAGATTGAGCATCCCGCTTTGCTGGTCCCCTTCTCTGTTTCCAGGGGAGACGAAGTGCAGGGGATAATCTCCGGGTGGCTGTCGACACCTCAATTGGTGCGGATGCTCCGCTGGCGGTGCCGGCCCCATCAGCTGCGCATTGGCATTGGTATAGGCTATAATCATGACGAGCTTGGGGATGACCCGTGGAAGTTAAGCGGCCCGGCGTTTTTCCTGGCCCGAAGGGCCTTGGAGGGAATCGCCGACAGCAAGGACCCAGCAACCCGGGTGGCCACAGGGAATGATGACCTGGATGCCTTGATCGATTCCATCTGGCTCCTCCTCGACACCCTGATGGCCCGGTGGACCCCAGGCCAGTGGGAAGCGGTCATGACCTACGAAGAAACCGGGACCTATGCTGCTGCGGCAAAAGTCTTGGGAGTAGCAGCCCAGAACGTCCAAAAGCGCTGCAAAGCCGCCCATTGGCAGCAAATTCGCCAGGCAGAACAGGGCTTGTCCCAGGCAGAAGCCTTATCCATCACCCTAAACAGGGTGAATTAGCACAAATCACCCGCTAGCGGGTGGGGAGGGGAAAGAATGTTGTATTTTTGGTTACTGTTGCTGGCCCATGGCCTAGCGGACTTTGTCCTGCAAAACAACAGAGTCAGTGCTGCCAAGTGCGCAAATAAGTGGCAGGGCTATGCCCTCCACGGTCTGGCAATATTTCTCTGCACCTTTGCCGCCGTTCACTTTTTCGGCTGGGAAAGTGCCCTCCTGGCAGCGGGGGTGATTACCGGAGTCCACTTGTCCCTGGACTGGCTGAAAAACCTTGGCCGCGAATACCAGCTCAAGAAAGGCAGGAAACCTGGGGTTCAGGGACTGATTATTGATCAGTGCCTGCATATTTTGACTTTGTTCTTGGCCTGGCGCCTGGCGGACAGGCCGGTGGACACTGCTGTCGCCCGGTTCTATGGGGGAATCCTTTCCCCCTTGGGGCAATTGCCGGGAACAGAAGAAATGGTCGTCGGACTGGCAGTGTATGCTTATGTAATCTTTGGCGGTGCAGTATTTATCCGCATAGCCCTGGATCAAATCTTCCCCCCGGGTTATATCCTTGCTGATTCCCGTGACAATGCTCAGCAGGTTGCTGCGGGGAAATATATTGGAATTCTTGAGCGTTTCCTCATCCTCACCCTGACGGTGACAGGTAATATTTCTGCCATCGGCATGGTCATTGCCGCCAAGTCCATCGCCCGCTTCAGTGAATTCTCCAATAAACATTTTGCCGAATACTACCTGGTGGGGACGCTGCTCAGCGTCGGCCTGGCACTGGCAGGGGGTATAGCCCTGACTCGTTTATGGCTCCAAAGCTGAGTGGTCTTCCTTCTGTCCCAACTCACCTCCCGGGTTAACGGGAGGTGTCTTATTGTCGAGGGAATGTAGGCGAATTTGTACCCTTGAGCCAGATTGACAGTATGGCACTGCATTGCTATAATCGATTAAAACATAGTAATTTACTCGGTATTGGAGATGGTGAAATGTTTCGCTTCCTGCGCACTCAGATTCGGGTAATCCGTGAAAACGACCCTGCAGCCCGTTCCGCATTAGAAATTATACTCTGTTACCCTGGTCTGCACAGCCTGGCCATGCACCGGCTTGCCCACTGGCTGTGGAAGCGAAAGTGCAGGCTGCTGGCCCGCATCATTAGCGGGGGCAACAGATTTCTAACCGGTATTGAGATTCATCCCGGTGCAAGCATACATCCTTCATGCTTCATCGACCATGGAATGGGCATCGTCATCGGTGAGACAGCAGTCATCGGTGAGAATGTGCGAATTTACCATGGCGTAACCTTAGGGGGAACAGGCAAAGATAAAGGAAAACGTCATCCCACCGTTGGCAATGACGTCCTCCTGGGCGCCAGGGCCACTCTATTGGGGCCCATCACCATTGGCGACGGCGCCAAGGTTGGCGCAGGAGCTGTGGTACTGGATCCTGTCCCTCCAGGGCGGACTGTGGTGGGGCTAAGGGCGGAGCCTGTTTCTCAGGGCCACCGGGTTAGGCGATGCAATCTCTCGGAGTTGCAGCAGCGCCTGGAACAACTGGAAAGCAAACTACAGGAACTGGAGGCAGAACTTTGATTACCGCACTCATCGGAAACACGCCCCTGCTGAAAATTGAAGCAGGGCCGGAAGCCGCAGCACTGTATATCAAACTGGAGTCTTACAATCCTGGGGGGAGCATTAAAGACCGGGTTGCCATGGCAATGCTTCAAGATGCCCGGGATAAAGGGCTTATTAGGGCAGGAACCACCATAATCGAGGCCACCAGCGGCAATACAGGCATTGGCTTGGCCATGGCAGCAGCCGCCATGGGCATTCCTTTGCTTCTCATTATGCCTGATACCATGAGCGAAGAAAGGCGCAAGCTCCTCAGGGCTTATGGCGCACAGCTTATCCTCACCCCCGGATCCCTGGGCATGCAAGGTGCCATTGACTTGGCGAAGGAAATGTTGACAGATGAGAAATACCTCCATCTGGATCAATTCTCCAACCCCGCCAATCCCCGTGTCCACTACTCCACCACTGGACCGGAAATATATCGCCAACTGGAAGGCAAGAT
>JAAYHI010000010.1 GCA_012727415.1 Bacillota bacterium | reverse complement strand
TTATTATAATTGGCGCCGGCGAAGTTGGCTCAGAACTTGCAGCCAAGTTATCCAAGGAAGATAACGACGTCACAGTCATTGACAAAGACCAGGCGCCTTTGCAGCGCATGGAATCCCTTGATGTCCTGACAGTCATGGGGAACGGCGCCAGCCTGGGAACCCTGGAAGAAGCCGGTGTCAGAAGCACCGACCTGGTTATTGCCGTCACCCAAGTGGACGAAATTAACATCATGGCTTGCCTGCTGGCGAAGAATAACGGCGCCAAGAGCACCATTGCCCGTATACGCCACAGCACATACGGCAGGGAGTACCGAAGCCTGACCAGCGATCGCCTGGGAATTGACATCACTATCAACCCCGAATATGTAGCCGCAGCAGAAATCATCAAAGTGATAAAGAGCAGCCACGCCTCGGAAACTGAAATGTTCTGTGAGGACAAGGTGCAGATGCTGGGTATGCGCCTGGGGCCGGAATCGCCTGTCCTCTCGCAAAAACTCAAGGATCTCAACCTGGGGAGCAATACGCTGATTGCAGCAATTATCAGGGACAGCAATTTAATTATTCCCCGGGGTGAAGATACCCTGGAATTAAACGATCATATCTATATGCTTTCCCTAACCGGCAGCCATTTCCCCTATGAACGAATCAGCGGCAAGGGCTCCCTCCAGGTGCACAAGGTCATGATTATGGGGGCCGGCAAGGTTGGCCGCCATGTGGCACGCATGCTGGGAAAGTCCAGGAGCATGGAAATTAAACTCATCGACAGCAATCTGGAAAAGTGCAAAGAAGCTGCCGACCTCTTCCCCGGTACTATGGTCTTACACGGCGACGGCACCGATTTAAACTTCCTGCGTCAGGAAGAAATAGAATCCATCGATGCCTTTATTGCCGTATCCGGCAATGATGAAGTCAATATTCTCTCCGCCCTCTTGGCCAAAAAACTGGGTGTCAAAAAGACTGTGGTGGAAATAAATCGCCCTGACTATGCCGTCCTTGTTGAAACATTGGACATAGACACGGCAATTCGCCCTCGGCTGCTGACTGCAGGCCGCATTCTCAAGCTTGTCCGCAAGGGCCTCATTGAATCTGTGATGATCTTAGGGGAAGATCAGGCAGAGGTCATCGAAATCACTGTCGCTGAAAACGCGCCGGTGCAAGGAAAGACACTGCAGCAATTAAAACTCCCCAATGGTATACTCGTCGGCGCCATCCTGCGGGGTGACAAGGCCATTATTCCCAGAGGCAGTGACCACATTGCCTCCGGGGACAAAGTCGTCATATTCTGCCTGCCGGAACTTAGTCAACAAGCTACGATTTTATTCTCAGCGTAGGTGAAAGATGATGGTCAATACCAATCTCAATATCTGCGGCAAATTTCTCCTGGCCTTTAGCGGAATAATGGCCATCCCCCTGGCAATATCCCTGGCCCATAGCCAACCCGACAGCATGGCCTTTTTCGCTTCCATCCTCCTAACTGCCCTGGCGGGCCTCTGCCTGACTATGCTCTTTAAACCAGGATACAACAGCTTCCGCATCAGGGACGGCTTTATCCTGGTAGGCCTAATTTGGGCCGCAGCGGGGATTTTTGGGGCCTTGCCCTTTTACATTTCCAAATCAGTTCCTTCCTTTGTCGATGCTGTATTTGAAACGGTCTCGGGCTTTACCACCACTGGGGCCACCGTCTTTGCCTCCATGGAGGATAAACCCATGGGCATCCTGCTTTGGCGCAGCCTCAGCCACTGGTTGGGGGGCATGGGGATAATAGTCCTGTCAGTGGCTTTTCTTCCCCGCTTAGGGGCAGGAGCCATGCAACTCTTCCGCGCAGAAGTGCCGGGCCCCACTGCCGAGCGGCTGATACCCCGCATTAAAGAGACGGCAAAAGTGCTGTGGATTATTTACGCAGCCCTGACGATAACAGCCATCATCGCTCTAATGCTGGCAGGGATGAACCTGTTTGAGGCAGTCAATCACGCCTTTTCCACCATGGGCACCGGCGGCTTCTCTACCCGCAATCTCAGCATCGCCTCCTTTACCAGCCCCTTGGTCGGTTGGATTATCATCTTTCTAATGCTTGCCGCCGGCATAAACTTCACCCTTTACTATTATCTTTTCAATAGGCGTTGGCCCCTGTTTTATAAGGACCGCGAACTCCGCTTTTTCCTGGCGATAGTGGCTGTCGCCGGGGCAGTGATTACCGCCAATCTTTTCTTTACCGGAACATATGCCTCCCTGAGGGAATCGATACGCCACAGCTATTTCCAGGTTTCCTCCCTCATTACAACAACGGGCTATTTCACTGCAGATTTTAATCTCTGGCCCCCCCTTTCCCAGGGAATCCTCATGCTCATGGAGTTTATTGGCGGCTCGGCAGGCTCCACTGCAGGGGGGATAAAAGTCATCCGGGTACTGATTGTGCTTAAGGTAATCCGGCGGGAATTTAGCCGCCTCCTCCACCCAAGTATCGTCAGGCCGGTGCGGGTAGGCAACAAGGTAATTCCTGAAGAAATGCTAAGCAATATTGCCGCATTTGTCCTCATCTATATCATCATCTTCGTCGTTGCCGGACTGCTGGTGTCTGCCATGGGGGTGGATGTCCTCAGCGCTTTTACCGGCGCCGCTGCCACCCTGGGCAATACCGGCCCCGGGCTGAACAGGCTGGGCCCCTTGAGCAATTATGCCTTCCTTCCCGCCGGGGCAAAGCTTGTCTATATCTTATGCATGCTCCTGGGGCGCCTGGAGATCTTCACCTTCATCCTCTTCCTGGTACTTCCTCTCACCAGCCTGGCCCAGGGGCTGAAAGCCAAATAAGAACTGCACAAAAGGGGACACCCCTTTTTTTTGGAAAAAAAATAAACGTCGCTGACGTTTATTTAATCTCGCTGTTCTTGGTGCGTTCATATTCCAGCTCAGAGTTAAGAATCTCGTCCAGGGCCATGGTAACGGGTTTCTTTTCCCCGCTTTTTAAGCCTCGGCCGCTGGCCTGAATGTTTCTCGCCCGGCGGGCGGCGACGATTGCCATAGTAAATTTGCTGTCCACTTTATCCAGCAAGCTGTCAATGGAAGGCTTTAGCACAAGCGATCCCCCTATTCCATGAGATTTGAAGATTTGCCGGCTAAGCGGTTGGCCACTGTTTCCGGCTGGACTGCAGACAGGATGATATGCCCTGAGTCCATTATGATGACAGCCCTGGTGCGGCGACCGTATGTAGCATCAATCAGGTTCCCCCGTTCCCGGGCTTCCTGGATGTTCCGTTTGATTGGCGCACTCTCAGGACTGACTATGGAGAGGATTCGTCCCGCAGATACAATATTGCCAAATCCTAAGTTTACTAAACGCAACCCTTCCACCTCTATTCAATATTCTGCAAC
>JAAYHI010000137.1 GCA_012727415.1 Bacillota bacterium | reverse complement strand
TCCAAAGAGTGATATCGTATTGCCTCAATTATCATCTGCAAGGGCTGTTCGGGGATACCGAGTTTGCGCAAAAAATCTTCTGCTACCTGGCTGCCGAGGACGGCATGATGGATTTCATCAGCGCGGGGATCTAATTTTGCTACGTCGTGAAGCAGGGCTGCGATCTCCAAGACCTCCATATTGGCCCCTTCTGCCAGGCCTATTTCCCTGGCAGTTGACAGTACCCGCAGAGTATGGCGCCAGCGGAAGCTGGCAGTGCGCCTGTGCCCCGCTTCAGGACCTTCGGTGGTCTCCATATATTCCCGGACGAAATTTGCTACAGGTAGGTAGTATTGCTGCACAGATGAATTCCTCCCATTTACATTGTACCCCTGTAAAGTATTGCTTAGACAAGGGAATTTAATGCTGCGCATAAGATGCCGGCCGCTTACGGACCGGCATCTTATGCATAATATATTTTAACCCTTAGGGAATTAAAGCAATAGCCTCAATTTCGATGTCTACATCCTTGGGTAAGCGGGCCACCTCCACGCAAGACCGGGCAGGAGGGTTTTCGGGGAAATAAGAGCTGTACACCTCATTGATTTGCCCGAACTGATTCATGTCCTTAATGAAAATTGTGCACTTAATGCAGTTTTCCAGGCCTGTTCCCGCTTCCTCCAGGATTCCGTTGATGTTCTCCAGGCACTGCTTTGTCTGTTCCCGGATGTCCTTGGATACCAATTCGCCGGTACTGGGGACAAAGGGAATCTGCCCCGAAGTAAAGAGTAAGTTCCCCACCTGCACAGCCTGAGAATAGGGGCCAATGGCAGCAGGGGCATTTTCTGTGCTAACGATAACCTTAGCCATGTTTTGTCTCCTTTCAACCTTACTGGACTATCTTGAAAGTGGCGGTAAAGTGCCGCAAAATCGGAGGTTCATCTACGAAGGCCACGCCGCGGACAGATGCCGCCCGTTCCTTGACCTTAATAAGGGCATCGGCAATGGCGTCCATATGTTCATTGGTATAGACCCTGCGGGGGATTGTCAGGCGCAAGAGGTCCAGTTCCGGGAAGATATTCTCGCCGGTTTCCGGATCTCTTCCCGCCAGCACTCCTCCAACTTCAACGGCCCTGACGCCGCCTTCCCGATAGAGTTAATGCACAGTGCCTGAGCGGGGAACTGCTCCTTGGGGATATGGGGCAAGAACTTGCGGGCATCAACAAAGACAGCGTGTCCCCCCACAGGTTCGACAATGGGGATGCCTGCATCCCGCAGCAGGGAGCCCAGGTATTCCACCTGGCCGACGCGATATGCAAGATAGTCCTCCTGGACAGCCTCCTTGAGGCCGAGGGCAATTGCTTCCATATCACGGCCCGCCAAGCCGCCGTAGGTGGGGAATCCCTCAAAGATGACGCCTAAACGGGAGACCGCTTTGTACTGGGCTTCATCCCTGAGGCCTACAAAACCGCCGATGTTGACTATGGCATCCTTCTTGGCGCTCATGGTGCAGCCATCGGCATAGCTGAACATTTCCCGGACAATCTCTGTTATCGGCGCGCTGGCATATTCTTTCTCCCGCTGCTTAATAAACCAGGCATTTTCCGCGAAACGAGCGGCGTCATAAAAGACCTGCAGGCCATGGCGGCGGGCTATTTCCCGCACCCCGCGCATGTTGGCCATGGATACCGGCTGGCCGCCGGCGCTGTTGCAGGTAATTGTAACGAGAATAAAGGCGATGTTCCCGGGTCCTTTTTCTTCAATAAACTGCTCTAAGGCCTGCAAATCAAAATTCCCCTTAAATGGGTGGTAGGCCTGGGTATCATTGGCGATTTCTGCAGCTAAGTTAACTGCACGCCCCTTGTTAAACTCAATATGTGCTTTGGTGGTGTCAAAATGCATGTTGCCCAGGACATATTGACCGGGTTTTATCAGGTGGTGAAAGAGAATATTTTCTGCTCCGCGGCCTTGATGGGTGGGAACGACATATTTAAAGCCCATCAGCTCTTCAACAGTGCTTTGCAAATGAAAATAGCTGCGGCTGCCGGCATAGGCCTCATCACCCCGCATCAGCCCTGCCCACTGCAGATCACTCATGGCAGCGGTGCCGCTGTCGGTCAGAAGGTCAATGTAAACCTCTTTAGAAGGTAAGTTAAATAAATTATACCCTGCCTGCTCCAAGAGTAGTTCGCGCTCTTCCCTGGTGTTCATCTTAATCATCTCGACCATCTTGATGCGCCAGGGCGGGGGCATCTTTTTCCCTGTCATTACGTTATACCTCCCTGAGTATTTTCGAGTATATTATGTCACAATGGAGAATTCCAGTCTACCCCGGTTACTGTGCCCGTACTAAAAAAATGCCGGCTGCGCCGGCATTAATACCCTAATCTAATCTGTGACAGCCAGGAGCTTTCCATTATCGGTGGCCAGGTAGATGCTGCCGTTGGCCAGGGCAAGACAAGAGACAGCCTGAGCCGGCTGCTTAGTGTCCAATTGCCAGAGATCCCTTCCCTTGGAACTCACTGCCCGCAGACAGACAGTACCTTCGCAAACTCCTGCCAGGTAAATCCGCCCGCGGCTGTCCATAACGCCATTGCTCTCCCATCCGGCCAGGGAATACTGCCACAACTCCCTGCCTTCAAAATCCAGGGCCAGAAGCTTTGAGCGCAATACATTGGCCACAACCAAACCAGGAGCTATAAATAACTGTTCCACCCGTCCGCCAGCCTGGGCTTCCCACAAAATTTCGCCGTCAGCACCTACGGCATAGACGCTGCCGGGGCTGTACACCCGGCTGATGTCCTCAACCCTTGGAGTGCCAAAGACTATAATGCCCTTTTCGCTGGCCCCTATAGCCTTGCCTACCCCCCTGGTCTCCGCGGCGGGGAATTCCTGCTGCCAGAGGCAGCCGCCGGCGGCGTCCAGGGCCAGAAGCAGATTGTAGTCTTTGGTGGTTTCAATAAATACATAGGCTCTGCCATCTTCCAGGACGACAGGGTTGCTGCCAAAAAAAGAATGCTCCTCTTCGGCAAAATCCCAGCGCCACAGGACCTCTCCCCCCTTGGTACCGTAAATGCATAAGGCCACAGCACCATCGTGAATATACTGATGGCAGACCACTAAATACCCCTGGCTGTTGGTCCCAGGGCTCGTCGCTGCAGTCCAGGGCAGCCAGGACGGCCCCATAATAATTGCGCCATCCCGGTTCAGCAAAAACGTCTCTTCCTGAGCCCCCTGGCAGCTGACCAGGACTCTGCCCTCCGGCAGCAGCGACAAATGGGGAGGTAGGTCCCCTCCCTGACTGACCCAACTGTCAAACCGCCACTCCACTTCTCCGCTGAGGCTGAGTTTTGTCACACTGCCCCCGGAGTGAGGAACATATATATGGTGGCTGTCTACCGCCGGGGCACCGGGATTGGCTCCCTCCAGGTCGGCAACCCAAGCCAGCCGGGGGCGGTCAGGACCTGGCCTGCGGGCGCAGAGACTGCGGCTGCCATCCCCCCCGTAGCAGCGCCAGACCTCGGGACTGCCGCAACCGGAGAAAACCAGCACTAATATCAGGGCAAGCAGGAACTTTTTCAACTCATCACTCCTGTACATGGACCTAAGCCATGTACAGTATATGCCTGCAAAGGGGCAATCATACTCCCCCCAGCCACAGGTCAAGGAGAAAATCCCTGCAGCGGCGGTAATCCGCCCCAGTGGCTATTTTGATGGCTGCCCCCCGTTCTCCGTCTTTGCAGGGGATGATTTGGCCACGGCACAGGGTTCCCCGGGTTTCAACATTTACCTGCATTGTATCCCAAGTAAAAAACTCTGGCTTCAGGGCTGCAGTTAAGGCCAGGGGATCGTGGAAAGGATACTCTCCCTCATTGGCGACAATAAATTCAATCATGCGGGCAGCCCCTTGGGCAACAGCATCCCCCCGGGTTAAAGCCAGCATGTCTTCCTGTGCCAGCACCATGTTCCGGGTAACATTGAGGCCCACCAGGAACAGACTAAAACCGGAGTCAAGGACCACCGCCGCAGCATCGGCGTCTGCCCAAAAATTAAATTCTGCCACCGCCGTTACGTTCCCCGGGACCCCAAGGGCCCCACCCATAGCAACTACCGCCGCTAATTTCTCTACATCACCGGGAAAATGTTCTGCAGCCAGGGCCAGATTCGTCAATGGTCCCAAAGTCACAAGGGTTACCTCGCCGGGAAAAGCGGCAGCAGTCCTGGCAATAAATTCGGCGCCGTGGCAACTGTCAATGCGGCTTGCATCCGGTGGGGGCCTCCACCCCCCCAGTCCGCCAGGGCCGTGGATGTCGGAAGCATCCTGCAACTTGCCGTAAAGGGGACCGCTGGCCCCGGGATAGACCCGTGCAGGGCTGTTCAAAGCCGCCAGGATTGCGCTGGTGTTTTTTGTTACTGTGTCCAGGGGCAGGTTGCCAGCCACCACGCTTACACCCAGGACATCGACATCCTTGCAACGGACAGCGGCAATGAGGGCAAGGGCGTCATCAATGCCGGGGTCGGTATCAAGTATAATTTTTTTTACCATGGCAGTTTCACCACCTGGGCCAGTTCTTCAAGGGTGGGCAAAGAAGGCTGCGCACCAGCCCTGGATACGGCCAGAGCACCCGCCGCAGCCGCTATGTCTGCGGCGATATCAGGCTCAGTGCCCTGGGCCAATGCCACAGCCAGGGCGGCGTTAAAAGCGTCGCCGGCAGCAGTGGAATCCACTGCCACCACCCTGGGGGCGAGGATGCGCACATGCCCCTGGGGACCGCTGAAGAATGCTCCTTGCTTGCCCATGGTAATGATAACCGTCTCTGGCCCCATGCTCCGCAACTTGCGGGCTGCCTGGTCAGCGGTGTTCCAACAATGGACATCAATGCCGGTAAGTTCTGAAGCTTCCAGAGCGTTGGGAGTAATATAATCTACAAGGGACAACATTTCAGGAGTCAATGCCTTGACCGGAGCCGGGTCGAGAATGCTAATTAAACCCGCACTTTTCGCCAGTTCCAAGGCTGCAGCCACAGTCTCCACGGGGATCTCCAGCTGGGTCATGAGCACCCTGGCTGTGGAAAAAACCTCCCGGGCCCTTATCACTTTTTCCGGAGTAGTGTGGCTATTTGCCCCGGTAGCTACTGCAATCATATTTTCTCCCCCGGCAGCAACGTAGATGCCAGCACAGCCGCTGGGGCCAGGGACTTTGGTCACATACGAGCAGTCAACTCCTGCCTGCTGCAAGCCCGCCAGGAGGAAATCCCCCCAACTGTCCTCCCCGACACAACCCAGGAAAACAGTGGGTGCGCCAAGCCTGGCTGCAGCCACAGCCTGATTGGCCCCCTTCCCTCCCGGATGCGCAGCGAAGCGGCCGCCGCTGACAGTCTCTCCCAGCAGCGGCAGGCGGGGGAGGCTGAAAACCATATCGATATTGATGCTCCCGGCAACGACAATTCCCTTTTTCATGGCATACCTCAGTACCCGCGGCCAGGGTCCACTAATGTAGGCATTGGCTCTCCCTGCAGGAATGCATCCAAATTGCGGCAGAACAAATCGATGGCCCTGGTCATGTATTGAGGAGACAGAGCGGCGCAATGGGGGGTGATGATGCAGTTTTCCAGTTGCCAAAGGGGTGAATCTGCGGGCAGGGGCTCGGTCTCAAAAACATCCAGGCCAGCGCCGGCAATAACTCCTTGCTGCAGGGCCGCCACCAACTGCTCCTCCTGGACGACCTCCCCCCGGGCTATATTGATGAGAACGGCAGTGGGCTTCATCTGCTCCAGCTGCGCTGCCCCGATCATGCCCCTGGTCTCAGGGGTCAAAGGAACCGCCAGCACCAGGTAGTCGCTTTCTTTGAGCACCATTTCCATGCCCTCTGTGCCCACCACCCTGTTAACGCCCTCCGGGGCGGGGCCGGGGGAGCGTTTGACAGCCATCACCCTCATGCCAAAGGCTGCCCCCAGGCGGGCTATTTCGCTGCCAATGCTGCCCATGCCGACAATTCCTAGGGTCTTCCCCCTGAGTTCAGTTAAGGTTACCCGCTGCCACTTTTTTTGCGCTTGATGCCGTGCGAAATGGTTGAGTCCCCGGCTGAAGGCCAGCATGAGGGCAAAGACATGTTCCGAAATGGGGATACCGTGGATTCCCCTGGAATTAGTAAGCAACACCTTGCCCTCAAGAATCGAGGGCAGCAAAAATCCGTCAACCCCGGCGCTAAGGGCATGGACCCAGCGCAACCTGGGGCTGTCCAGGAAAGCAACCTGAAAATTGCTCCACCAGGTGATAAGCACATCGGCATCCCGGACAAATTTTTCCGCCTCCTGGGGATTTTCTGTTTGTACTACTTCTACTGCGGGAAAACCGGATATAATCTTCTCCACATGTTCCTGGCTAATCTTGCTGTTGATGAGTATCTTCAAAGAGATCACTCCTTCGCCATATGTATTATGCTCAGGGCAGGTACTTTTTCCCCTGCCAGGTTTCGCGCCTTTTCAGCTCCCCTTCGATGGCCATGAGCACTTCCCATTTGCGCAGACTCCAGGCAGGGGCCAGCAGCAGGGGGGCGGGGGAATCCCCCGTAAGCCTGTGAATTACCATTTCCGGGGGCAACAGCTCCAGAATATCTGCAACCCAGCGTGCATAGGTGGCCATATCGGGAAGGGGCACCTGACCACGCTTCCACATCTCCGCCAAGGGGGTGTTTTTGATTACATTGAGGAGGTGGATTTTGATTCCTTCCAGGTTCTGCGCCGCCAAAGCTCTGGCTGTTTGCAGCATCATCTCCTCTGTCTCCCCGGGAAGCCCCAGAATGATGTGGGCGCAGGTCCGTATTCCCCGCTCCTTTAGATTTTCCACTGCTTCAACAAAGCTGGCGTAATCATGGCTGCGGTTAATTCGCCTTAGGGTGCTGTCGTGGCTTGATTGCAGGCCCAGCTCCACCCACAGCCAGGTCTTTTTATTGAATTGGGCCAGCAAATCCAGAACCGGCCGGGGCAGGCAGTCTGGCCGGGTGGAAATGGACAGGCCCACCACACCCTCCTGCTCCAAGGCCTGATTGTATAGGCTTTCCAGCTGGGAAACCGGAGCCAGTGTATTGGTGTATGCCTGGAAATAAGCAATGAACTTTCTCACTTCCGGCCATTTTTCCCTGGCCTTTGCGGCCATCTCCTGAAACTGAGCAGGTATTGTCTTTCCAGCCTCACCGGTAAAATCGCCGCTGCCCCTGGGACTGCAGTAGATGCAGCCTCCGGAAGTTCCCCTGCGATGGGGGCAGGTAAAGCCGGCATCCAGTGAAATTTTCGCCACCTTTTCGCCAAAGACTGACTGCAGATGCCAGCTCCAGCTGTGGTATCTCTTGCCGGACCAGCGTTCCATGCTTGCACCTCCCGCATATTTGTGGGATAGTCTTTCTAAGGGGGAGTGTCTATGTTTGCATTTTTAACAACAGTATACCAGCAGCAATACCGGGTTACAAACCGCCAGGGGAGCAGTTTCTGATGCCCCGGGAAACAGACTTGTACGCACCAGTAAAGGAATATTTATTAAACCAAGGCTTTACTGTCCGCGGTGAAGTCCGGGATTGCGATCTGGCAGCTGTGAAAAATGGAGAACTCCTGGTAGTGGAGTTAAAGGTCGCCTTCAATCTCGACCTGGTTATCCAGGGCAACGAGCGCAAGCGTATTTGCGACAATGTCTACCTGGCCATCCTCCAGCCAAAAAACCTGCACAGCCCCCACTGGCTGAAAAAAATCCGCCTCTGCCGGGCCCTTGGCCTGGGCCTGCTGGCAGTATCCCCCGGGGGGGCAGTTCAGCCCCTTTGCCACCCCGTTGTAAAGCTGCCCGCCAAGAGCTCCCGGCAAAAAGAGCTGCTTATCAAAGAATTCCAGGGACGCTCCGGGGACTACAATACCGGCGGCAGCGGCCGCCGCCCCCTGGTCACTGTTTACCGGGAACAGGCCCTGAGAATTGCCCGTTTTATCGGCGCCGGCCAGCAGCGGCCCAAAGACATTGCAGCCGCCACTGGAATCGAAGCCGCCCCGAGAATTCTGCAAAAAAATTTCTATGGCTGGTTTCAGCGGGTGGAAAGAGGGGTATACTGCCTCAGCTCCCTCGGACATCAGGCTTTGCAGGACTATGCCGATATTTTGAACCGGCAGGCCTGAGTACAGACAGCGGCCAGGCTTAAAAGCCCGGCCGCATGGATATTGAAGGATTGCCTTTTTGCCGGTGGGGCTATTTTCCCATAATGGCAGCTGTGTCCTTTAGCATCTTGCGAATGGGCAACTCATAGGGGCAGCGGCTTTCGCATACCCCGCACTGAGTGCAGTCGGAAGCTTTTACTGGCAAAGCGCTGTATCTTTCCATGGCCCACTCCTTGAGATTGTACCTGGTATAGTATCCTTCAAACAAGAACATGGAAGGAATATTCAGCCCGTTGGGACAGGGCTGGCAATATTCACAGCGGCGGCAAAAATGTGTTCCCAGCCCGGCAATGAGCTTTTCCAGTTGCCGACGCTCCTTATCCGTTACCTTGCCCTCCACAACGCTGCAGTTCTCCTGCACTTCTCTCACTGACTGCATGCCGGGAATGGCCACATCCACCCAGCTGCAATTAAGAATGTAATCCAGGGCGGCAGCGGCAAGGGTTAGGGCTCCTCCTGCCAAGGGCTTCATGGCAATAGTGCCCATGCCCTTCTGCTTTGCCTTTTTTAACAGGGGCAGGGCTTGTTTTTCCATGGCGTTAAAGGGCACCTGCAGGCATTCAAAGCGTCCCGAGCTGACACCGGTGTCAAGGATTTCCGGCTTGTGGCCGGTAAGGCCGATATGGCGGACTAACCCTTGCTTCTTCGCTTCTTCCAAAGCTTCCAAAGCACCGCCCGGACCGAGGACCCGCTCCATGTCCTGAACAGTAGAGACGTTGTGCAGCTGGTACAAGTCAATGTAATCACAGGCCATATTTTCTATGCTTCGGGCTAAATCCTGCAGCATGCCGTCGCGGTCCCTGGCCGGGGATTTCGAAGCTACATACCAGCCCTCACGGCCATGTCCTTTAAAATACTCGCCGATCTTTTCTTCGCTGTTTGTGTAAAGACGAGCGGTATCAATAAAATTAATGCCACTCTCCTTGCATGCGGACAGAATATCTGCGGCCTCTTCCACGCTTACCCTTTGAATGGGGATACCGCCAAAACTGATGACTGAAGCTTTGATTCCTGTTGTGCCAAGTTCTGTGTATCGCATATTCAAGCCTCCGGTTATAAAATTATTGTTGGGGAATGCACAATAACACTATGGTATAATACTCCAGCGGGAGGTGTGTCTATGGGTCTGCCCTTTCACCAGCATCTGTTTCCGCCGGTAAAAAAAATCGTCGGGGAATATGACATGATCAGAGAAGGAGACAAAATTGCCGTGGGCGTGTCGGGAGGAAAGGACAGCTTAGCGACCCTCTATACTTTAGCCCATTTGAGATATATAATCCCTGTGCGCTACTCCCTGCACGCCATTGCCGTGGACATGGGCTGGCCACATACCGACTGGTCCAGGGTAGAAGAATACTGCCAATCTTTAGCCGTGCCCTTCACTGTAGTCCCCAGTCAATTGGCGGAAATACTCTTTGACATCCGCAAGGAAACCAATCCCTGCTCCCTGTGTTCAAAACTGCGCCACGGCATTCTCAACAGCAGCGCCAAAGAAGCCGGCTGCAATGTGGTGGCCCTGGGGCATACCAGCAACGATGCCATTGAAACAGTCTTTCTCAACATGTTCTATGCCGGCCGCATTGCTTGCTTTAAGCCGGTGAGCATTCTTGACCGCAGCAACCTCCGCCTCATTCGACCAATGCTCTACGTCAGTGAAAATACTACCCGCAGAGTGGCCGAGAAGCTGCAGTTGCCGCTAATTGCCAACCCCTGCCCCGCCAATGGCAGCAGCAAACGCCAGGCCATAAAGGAGATGCTGGAAAGACATACCCAGGGGGACAAACTGGCTCACAATCGCCTGCTGGCAGCAGTGAAAGGTCTGTGGAAAAGCCAGTCCCACCAGTTATTATAATACTATTTGACAAATACCGCCACCTGCCTTTCAGCAGGATTTTTGCTTGTGGAGGTAGAAGTATACCGTCAAAGGAGGTGGCCTCCATGGCCTTAGAATTGTTTCCCACGCCGTCATGGCCCCAGCCGTCTTTTTACATCCCCCTGTACTCCGAAATAAAAAAGTTCCCCGGGAAGAGCGATATGGCCGCTTTAAATTTGCAGGCCACCGAGTCCCAAGCGGCAACTTCTTACTGGGCCTGTGACAACCAGAACCTCTTCTTTGCCTTAGAAGTTCCCTGGCCAGCTGAAATCCAATCCTGGGATGATGCCTTGGTTTTCACAGTTTCCCATCATCCCGATTCTCCAGACTGCTTTACATCCCTGGGCTTTGCCGGCACCGGCAAGCACCCCCGGGTTATGTGCATATGCCGCAACGGCAGTTTTTTACCCAAGCTGGACTGCAGTACAATAAAATTTAAACTATTTGTCGATACAGCAAAGACATTGTTTACAATTACTGTGCCCTGGTCTTTGCTGCAACCCCTCCGTCCCCTGCTGTACGAAGCAATCGCAGTTAATCTGAGCATTCCCCGGCACACTCCGGAGGGAAGGATTCTGTATCAACTGGCGGAAGACAAGGATTACAGGTCTGCCGGCAGCCGCCGCTTTTACCATATGGGGGTTGACCCCCGGCATTTTAAAGAACCCTGTGCCCAATCCTATATGACCAATAACCTTTGGCAGGGCAGCAAGCCTGTGCAAATAAACCTTGGCCTCTACAATCCAATGACTTGTCCTGCAAAGCTCGAAATAGCCATTAAGAAGGGCGACTCCAGTCTGGAAGCCCACAGCTCCACTCTGGAATTAGGTTCAGGGGGTCATCACTGGACCCTGCGCTGGAGCCCACAGCGCCCCCTGCCCAGCGGCGAGTATGTATTGGAGCTCAGTGGACAGGGTTGCGGCAAGACTTTTGTCAAAAAGCATCCCTTCTTTGTCATCGACCCTGCAGAACTCTCTGCACTAAACGGCGATTTGTTGAAACTGGAAGCAGATATCAACTGCCGCTATCCTGAGGCAGTGCATACCGCCTTGGGATACCTGGACTGGAAGGAAGAGAGATGCTCTGTCTGCTCCAGGGGCGAGAAAACATTTCAGGATTTTCTCATGGCCAAACAAATGCGGGACCGCCTTCATAACGGCGCTAACCCCCTTGAAGACAAATCGGGACTGTCCCGCAGATCTTTCCGCCGGAATGCAGACGAACGCTTAAGCACATACAGCCTGTACCTGCCCCGAGGCTATACCCTTCAGCGCAAATGGCCCCTGTTGATGTTGCTCTATGACAGTGACAACCTCGCTTCCAACCCGGAGCTCCACAAACTCGCTGACAAGCTGGGCCTGGTCTTAGTCTTTCCCCACCCCGGGAAGGGCAACGGTTTGCTCAGGGATGAAGACATCATGCAAAACCTGGCGGCGACAAAACAAAGCCTGCCTCTGGATTGGGACAAGGTGTTCATTGGCGGGGTGGCTGCAGGGGGACGTTGTGCTTTCCGCGTTGGCCTAGGACATCCGGAACATTTTTCCGGCCTGGCGGTTATTTCCGGAACTCCCTGCCAGGCATTTTACCATGAAGGGCAAAAGCCTCATCCTTGCACTGCAGACTTGCCCTTGGTTACACCAATGCTGCCCATCCTGGTGGTCCATGGAGCTACGGACGAAGCCACCTCCCAACCAATGGCGGAACTTGTAGCCGCCCTCCGGGAGCAAGGGGCCAATCCTGTCTTCAAAGAAGTCCCCATGTCAGCAAAAGAGGACATAAATTGGGTCCCGGAGTTATATGCATGGCTGAAACTTCAACTCAATAAATAAAACAGGAGCCGCAGCTCCTGTTTTTTTACTTGCCAGCTTGTCAAGCCTGCAGGCAGGCTGTAAATTCCCGGAGCTGAGCTAAGAGCTCAGCTTCTTTTTCTGGAGAAAGGGCAATCTCCACCGTTTGCCTGCCGGGAGGAAGGCGAAGTAACTGCAGGTAGGCCCGCACCGGCTGTTTATATATTTCCCTGGTCACCAGGGCATAAAAACGCAACTGGGACTCATAGGCCTCCACCAAGGGGCCTATGCCTTCGGCAGGGATTCTGTTGGTCTTATAATCCACTATGGCTACATGATCAGAGGCAAAGAGCAGCCTGTCTATTATTCCATAGAAAAGGACGTTGCCCAGCCGGTAGTAAAACTCCTGCTCCCTGGCGGATTTGAAAAAGTCTCCCTGCGGACCCGGGTCACGAACATAGCCCTCTAATAAAGTCCTGGCGGAATAATACACCCTGTCCTGCTGCTCCTTATCGCCGCAGGGGAAGTAGACGGGCACAAGATCCTTCAACACTGCCTCCAGGGAGGAGCTGGCATCTGTTATCTCCAGGGCCCTGTGCAGTAAAGAACCGAAACTTGCCCCTCCCGGCTCATGCTGCCAGTCCTCCTGCAGGCTGATTTCCCGTGGGTCTGCATAGACCCAGCGGGAAATGTATCGCCGCTGAAACTCTTCCCGGTCTCTTTGCCAGAGAAGGAACTGAGAGATGCTGAAGTACCTGATGGTACTGGCGCTGCTGCCCACAGGGGCCAGTGCCTCAACGAACTCACCGGGACATGGGCTGGGGCAACCGATTTGCGGCAAGGCCAGGGGAAGCTCCAGTGAACCTTCGCCGCTGCCGGCTTCTTTGCAAATAAAATGCTCCGGTGCCAGGCTGGCAAATTCTCTTAGCCAATAATTAAAAGACTCCTCGGCTTTATCCGCTTCCTTGGTTACAAAAACCAGCCTGTCCCTGGCTCTGGTCATAGCCACGTAGAGCAGGCGCTTATATTCCCTGAGCTCCCGCAGCCGCTCCTGCTCTTTCACCTCTTCCCAAACCGGGCATTGCCAGGGATAGCGAAAGGCCAGCCCTCCCTCATTATCCAGCAACATGGGACCCGTACGCAGGCGGAAGCCAGCGGTTGCCACCGGCAAAAACACCACGGGAAATTGCAGCCCCTTGCTGGCATGTATCGTCATAACCCGCACAGAATCGGACTCTTCACTGTCCACCTGCGCTTCTGCTTCGTCCTGAGAGGCTGCAAACTCCACCCAGGTGAGAAAATCTTCCTCTGACGAATCAGCTGCAAAACTCGCAGCAAGATCTACAAGCCTTTCCAGATTGGCATAGCGCTGAAGGCCACCATAACCCGTTAACACCGCCTCACGGTAATGGGTCAATTCCAGGGCCAGCTCCAGATATTCAGGCAATTCCAGGCGCCCTTCGGCGGCCGCCAGTTGAGCAATGACTTCTCTTGCCCGCTGCAGCCGTTCCCTTTGCTCCCCTTCCAGGACGGCCTCTTGCTCCAGGAGGCTGCCTCCTCTTTCCCGGCTGCAAGCCAGGGCAAAGATGCTGTCATCGTCCAACGCAAAGAGGGGAGAGCGCAAAGCCGCCACCAGAGATATTTCATCCCGGCAATTCCTCACCGCCCGCAGCAAGTTCAGTATATCCTGAACCTCCTGCTGTTCAAAAAAGCCTATTCCCCCTACCACAGTGTAAGGAATTCCCGCCAGGCGCAGATGATGTTCGTATTCTTTTATATGAGTGCGGCTGCGAATGAGGATGGCGATGTCCCGATACCTTACCGGCAACAGGGAATCATCGCCGACAAGCAGTTCCTTGCCCGCCACCATTTCCCGAATTCTGGCAGCCATGGCGGCAGCCTCGGCGGCAGCGACGTCTTTTTGCTCAGGGCAAAGCAGGATTTCTGCACAGGGCGCCTCACCTTGGCGGTAAGCACGTAAGGGGGTGTACTGAGTTGCCTCACCGGCCAACAGCCGGGAAAAAAGGGCATTGACCAGGTCAATGAGGGGCCTGCGGGAGCGAAAGTTACAGGTTATCTGCTTTTCAGCCTGGGGGCTGGAGGCAGTAAGCTGGCTGCGGACCTCATTAAATACCTCCACATCTGCGCCCCGAAAACGGTATATTGACTGTTTTTCATCGCCGACCACGAAAAGCCTTCCCGGCGGAATTGCTTCCCCCCGCCGCACCAGTTTCATAATGATCTTGTGCTGAATGCGGTCAGTATCCTGAAACTCGTCGATCATGTAAGTCAAGTACTTTTTGTCCAGTTCCGCCAGTACCTGAGGGTGTTCCAGCAACCGCCACATGGCAAATTGTAAATCAGAAAAGTCCAAGCCGCCTGCCCGGGCTTTCATCTGCCTGAAAGTTTCGTCCACCCGGGTGAGCAGAGCAAGGACAGCCCGCCCCAGCAAGGGCGCCAGTCCCTTGGACAACAGGCCTTGCACAGCCTCGACGCAGCCGGCGACAAATTCCTTGTGGCCCTTTACCCTGCCTCCTTTGAGTTCTGTCAAAGCCACCAGGGAAGGGTAAAGATTGACGAGATCCTCGGCTTCTGCTCCGACAACATCTTTTGCAGCGGTTATTATCGCCTGGCGCACCCTTATCATTTCCGGCTTATCCTTGCCTTCAAGGGCAGCAGCCAGTTCAGCCTCTCCGGCGGTCAAGGCCAGGAGGCTCTCCTTGCATTGCTCCACTGAGGGGAGATCCTCATACAATTGACTGAGTTTGGCTTCTGCAACGGGAATACCCCGGTTAAGCAAGGTGGTGTATATATGCCTTATTTGCCGGGAAAACTTTCCCTCTTCTTCGACAGCCTGCGCCCCTAAGATTTCAGTAAGCAGGGCCAAGTGAGGACAATTTTCTGCAACTGCCTGTTGAAAAGCAGCAGTTATAGCCTTGTCCAGCAGCAATCCTGATTCCAGCTCATCCAGCACCCGAAAACCAGGGTTTATTCCGGCTTCCACCGGAAAGGCGCGCAGCACCTGGGCATAAAAGGAATGAATGGTGCCAATAGGAGCCGACACCAATTGCTCGCGAACGTCCTCCCAGCGAGGGTCAGACATGCTTAAGGCGGCCAGGGTTTCATCAATGCGCTCCCGCATTTCTCTGGCGGCTTTCCTGGTAAAGGTTATGGCGACTATTTGCCCAGGAGAAAGCCCCCCCTCTTCCAGAAGGCGTATGTAGCGGGAAATGAGGACAGTGGTCTTGCCGGAACCGGCTCCGGCATTGACAATCAAATTTTCGCCAATTGCAGTAGCTTCTGTTTGTTCTTCACTAAGCCTCACTGACAACGCCTCCTTTGAGCTTAAACCGGTATTTATCATATCTGCAGCAACGGGCAAAATCGCAGTACCTGCAGGCATCTCCATCGGGAGCAGGGACAAAGTCCCCGGCGAGAATAGCCCGATGCAACTCTTTGGACACCTGGGCCAGGGTCTCCCCTAACCGGGCAAACTCCTCCCCTGCCAAAGAGCCGAGGCCGCTTTTGACCAGGCTGGTAAACTCCTTGTTCCAGATGCCGCCGGCCAGTTTAGCTTTGCTTATTACATAGTAGCCGCCGCCCATAACCCTTACATCCTTATAGCCCATATTCTCAAGGAGGGGGACAGATGCAATGAGATATACAGGAATCTGCAGGCTCTTGCCCGCGAGAATTTTTCCCTTTGTTACTTCCCTGGATGTCTTGTAGTCATAGACTACTGCCCAAGTCTCTCCCTTGTGCTTAAGGACATCGATGCGGTCGATTTTGCCGTGGAAAAATACGCCCTCGCCGGGAGACACTGTTCCGACCGCGGCCCCGGGCAGGCCAAAGGAGGCTTCAAAAAGTACAGGCTTTAATCCAGTGCGCTGCAGCCAGGCCAGGTCTGTTTCCACCAGCGCTGCCACTATATCCACTGCTTCTCGGCACCGCAGGCGCCAAATATGTTCTTCCGGGTCATGGCCCTCCTGCTCCAGCCATTGCTGGACAAGAATCTCCAGCGGTTGGCGGATGGTTGACGGGTTCTCCGGGTCAGCACTTTCAAAGTGCCCTCTTTGGTAGTAGTTCTCCAACAGCCAGTGGAGCAGTGTTCCTTTGTCCAGGGGTGAGTACTCTTCCACATCCCGGGGTGCCGGGTCTAACCGCAGGCAGTAACGGGCAAAAAATGCAAAGGGGCAGCGGGAATAAAGCTCCAGACGGCTGATGGAGTATACTCCTGCACCGAAGCGTTTTTCCAGGGAAGAAGAGCTTGCAGCCAAAGCTCCGTCATAATTATCTGCCGGCAGCGGGCTTTCCCGCTGCTGGAGCAACTGGCTGGCAATAAGCAAGTGGCGGTAGTCTTTACTTCCCCGGAGCCAATTCACAGCCGGGGCAGCAAGCTGCTGCCCCCGGGTCAGATTATATACCAGGCTCTGGACTAATCTCTTTCTGGAAGTGGCCTCCTCGGGAAGGGGCAGTAAATCGGAACTGTCCAGGCAGCGGCAAGGCAAATCCTCCGCCGCCGCCTCCAGTTGTCGCCAGAACCCGGAGATTTCTGCCCCGTCATCGATGCCCGGCAGCTGCCGGGAAATATACAGGCCTTCAGCTGCAGCAGCTACAGCACTGTGAAAGAATATCTTTTGCTGGGCTAAGACCCTGGCGCTGCCTCGGGATTGCATTCCCGGCACCCGTGCCAGCAGCCAGTGTTCCTGGTTTTGCACAGGAAAGACCCCTTGGTTTAGCCCCAGGACAAAAACCCAGGGAAATTGCAGGCCGCGGATCTGGGAGGGAGACAGCACCTGGACAGCGCCGGGACTGCAGCGTTCGAGGACCAGATCCTGTCGCAGCCAGGGCAGGATGTCCTCGGCAAACTCAGCGGGGGTCATGATGCTGTCCCGTTTCAGCATTCGACAGCAGATGAGATAATCCTCAAGGCTGGCTTCCAGTTTGACCCAGGCTGCCCGGTCCCGAGCCCCGGGCAGGGAAGCCTCCTGGGAAATTAACCTGCTCTTGTTTTCCCGGAGCAGTTCCCGGAGTGCCTGGCAATGGTCAGCAGGACTGCGCCGCCTGGCCAGGGTGCCCTCCAGTTGCACCCAGGCCTCAATTCCTGGGCGAGCTTTTATATACATATTCAGGGCCTCTTCCGCGTCCCGGTGCTGCCAGCGGTCTTGTTCCAACAGCCGGGACAGCCTCTGTACTTCCTGATCCAGCTTGTCCAGCCACAGGTGGCCGCGATATCTGCCCTTGAGGCTGTATAAAGTCCATTCCAATGCGGCGGAATCATAATCCTCCGGCAGGTGGCTGGTGATGTAAACATTGCCCACAACAGAGAGCAAACTTTCCCGATCCCAGCCCCGGGCTGCCCCCCGCCACACATTAAAGACTTCCCTGACCCAAGGCACCCTGAGAAGGTCAGTGACAAGGGGGGAGGAGATTTCAATGCCATGTTCTTTATACATCCTCCCCATTAGAGGCAAGTACTTATTGCGGTCGGGAACAACAAGGCAGATATCCTCCGCCCTGGCCCCAGCTGCTGCCAGACTTTTGATTTCTTTGGCCACCAGCTCCAGCTCCTGCCGCAGCCGCGGTGCAGCTAAGCCGCGGACAGGAGGATGGCTGGCTGGCTTAGGGGGCAGCTGAAAGAGGCTGGCGGTGAGCTCGCTTTGCTCCCCATATTGGCGGCGGATGTCAAAGCCCATATCCCTCAATGAATCCAGGGTTCCCGACAAGTAACCCTTGTGAGCGGTGTGTTCAAAGGGCAGCCACACCGTGACCTCCGGCACGACAGCACTCACTGCCCGCAATATGTCCTGCTGCAAGGGCTCGAAGTCAAAGAACCAGCACAAGTGAAGCTGGCGCACCTGGGCCAGCCATGGCAAATTGCTCATGGCTTCAACCGCTAACGCATATTGATGTTCAATATCCGCAAGGCGATTATTTCTTAAATAAGCAAGATATTCCCGCCATACAGCGGCCAGATCTGTAACCACCTGGGCTTCCCTGTTGCTTTCCAAGTCACTGGGAGTCAGCTTCTCCCGGCGCAATTGCCCCAGAGCATATGTCAATTCGGCAGCTATTTCCCGAGCACCTAAGGAACCCAGGGCGGGCAGTTCCCCGGCCTTTTGTCCCAGAATCTCCCGGATGATTTCCGTGGCCAAGGAACCTGAAATACCAGTGACCCCAGGCACAGCAGCCATTGCCGAAGCGACAAGATCATCAAAGGTCAACAAGTTAAGGCGCCGCGAAGCCTTGGGCACCAACTGTTGCCGATATTGGTGCAGGAGATGGCTGCCGGGCAAAACCAGGGCGAATTCCTCTTCCCGGTCCGCTGCAACCAGCTCCGCCAGCCGGGAGAGCAAATCCCGGATATGCCTCTGGTCCCCAAAGGGCAGCAAAATGACTTTTTTCATGGTAGCACCTCACCTTGCACAAAGGATACCATTGGCTGCGCTTATTTTTTCTTCCGGTATTTTGGGCCAGCTTCTTCTAACAGCTGGCGCCAGCGTTGCCTGCCGACAAAATAACCGGCTATAGCAAAGACAACCAGCCCGAAGAGGACAGTGAAGGGGAATAAGCCTTTCAGGGCTTCTGCATAGGTCATCTTCCCCCACAGGGCTTGAAGCCCCACAGTCAGCAGGAGATACAGGATGTATACAGGAACTCCCCAGGCCAACAGGCCCCGCTGCACAATATAGCGGGTCTTCCCTCTGGCTATTTCTGCTTTTATTTCTCTTCTGCGCCTCTGTTTTGCCTTGGACATGGTAACACTCCTAAGATTAATATTAGCCCGGACACTGCCGGGCTTTTTTCTAGAGGGTAAAGTCTCCCTTATGGACATTTTCCAGGAATTTTGCCAGCAGGAGAGCTGCATTCTTAAGGTCCTCTTTGTTGATGGTCTCAACATTGCTGTGGACATAGCGGGTGGGAACGGAGAGGGTAACTACCGGGCATCCCGTGTGGACGCGTTCAATGGCACCGGCATCGGTTCCTCCCCGGGGCAATATCTCCATTTGGTACTTGACATGGTTTTCTTCAGCAATAGTGCGCATAAAGTCAACCAGCTTGTAATTGGAGATGGAAGCACTGTCCATGATTTTAATGGCAGGACCTTCTCCTAACGCAGAAACCTGGAATTGTTTGCTGCTGCCGGGACCGTCTACCGCAAGGGTGACATCGAGGGCAACCCCAATATCCGGGTGAATGCCATATGCCCCTGTAGTGGCCCCCCTGAGACCCACTTCTTCCTGGACAGAGGCGACGGCGTAAATGTCTGCCTCATGGTCCTTAATTTGCCGCAAAGCCTCCAGCATTACCCATACCCCCGCTCTGTCATCCATGGCTTTGCCGGAAGCATTGGCGCCAAACTCGATAAAATCCCTGTCCAGGGTAACGGGATCGCCAATTCGCACCAGTTTCTCTGTTTCTTCCTGGCTCAGGCCCAGATCAACATAAAAATCGCTGACCTTCAGAGGGGCTTTGGCTTCTTCGGGCGTCATTATGTGTACTGGCTTACTGGCCGGCATCAGAATTCCCCGTAAATCTTCGCGGCCATGCACCACCACACGCTGGGCCACCAAGTTGCGGGGATCGAGGCCGCCCACAGGGCTAAGACGCAAAAAACCCTTTTCTTCTATGTGGCTGACAATAAAGCCTATTTCATCCATATGTCCGCTGATCATAACTTTTTGTCTGCCGGACTTGCCCTTCTTCAGGGCTATGACATTGCCCATGGCGTCAACAGATACAGTATCGGCCAGTTTTTCCAGCTCCTCTTTAATCAGGGCGCGAATTCTTTCCTCCCGACCAGAGATACCAGGGGTTTGGGACAGTTTTTTCAATAATTCCATTGAGGAACCTCCTTTTCTTTATCCAGAATAATATTCTCCTTTGTAACAGAAAACTCCTCCCCATAAATCTGCCGGGAAAAGTACTGTAATCATGGAGAAAAAAAGGATTTCGGGACTCTATCAAGAATTATATTACAGACTAGATTAACTGGGGCGACTAAGCTATAATTTTATGCTGCTGTTAAACCAGGTACTAGCAGTAATCAAGGGGGCGTTATAATGCAATCGATTCGTGCAAAATTGCTTGTTGCAGTTATTGCCACTTTAGTGGGTATCTTTTTAATCTCTACCTGGGCTAATGTAAGAATTATTGGGGGGAACGTGGAGGACCAGATTGACAACTATGGCTCCACCCTTGTGGAGGAACGCAGCACTCACCTGCGGCTGTGGCTCTCCAGCAAGCGTCAGGAAGTTCAATTCTTGTCATCTAACCCACAGCTCATTGCCCCCCCCATAGCGGATGTCGAAACCCGCAAAACCTTTCTCAAACAGCAACATGATCAAAACCTTAGCTCCTATGAAAACATATTTTATGTTGATATCACTGAAAGTGGCTATGTAGCTTATCTGGATGAGCGGACGGTGAGGCTTGATTCCAGTTACCAAGGCCTGACCACTCTGGAGAACGCTGCGGATTCCCGACAGCAACGGACCAGCAGCCCCTTTAGGTCTGACTTCTCCGGCGAGTACATCATTTTAATAGCCACTCCCGTCTTGGTGAACAATGAAGTTATTGGCATTGTGGCAGCCAGTTTGAATATGAAGGACTTTAACTATTTGCTGGCTGACCTGGTTGACACTGACGGCAGTCTCGCCTTTCTTACCGACAAGCAAGGGACAATCATCGCCCACCCGGACACCTCCCTTCAGGGCATTGCTTCTTTAACTACTGATCACATTCCCGGCATCCAAACTCAAGCGGAGACTATCATGGGAGAATCATCCGGAGCTACAACCTTTACAGGCGAGCATGGTCTCGAATATGCATATTTTCGCCGTTTGGCAGATACAGACGGTTGGGTCTTAGTTTACACAGCACCGGCAACAGCCTTTAACGCACCTCTGGTGCAGGCAAGGACATGGCTGGTTTTTAGCAACTTAGTAGCCGTGGCATTAGTTGCAGGGGTTATTTACCTGGCTACCGAAACCATCACCCGTCCCCTGCGGCAAATGGTTGGCATTATGAAAGACATCGCCACCGGCGATCTTACCCAACGGGTTGACGTTATTACCGGCGATGAAGTCGGTCAGGCGGCTCGCTATGCAAACCTCATGGCTGACGGACTGGCAAACATTATTCTCCAACTTAAAGGCCTTGCCAACACCATTGTCACCTCCGGCGAGCAAATCGCTGCTTCCATTGAGGAAAGCACCGGCGGCCTGGAGCAGTCCAGCAACCTGGCCACAGAGATAGGCAGCAACATGCAACTCAATGCCGCATCTATTGACCAAACTAAAAACTCCGCCCAGCAGGTGGCAAGCAGTGCCCAGGTTGTTTCCCAGTTAACCGGGGAAGCAGCCAGGGAATGCGCCACCGCCGTGGAACAAGCTTATACCGGCAGCCAGGCCGTTGCCGAAGTCGCTGACGCCATGACTGAGATCAGCACCTCCTCGGAGCAAGTCAATCAATTAGTTGACAACCTCATTGACTCGGCTCAGCGCATTGAAGACATGCTGGAACTCATTACCCAAATTTCCGAACAGACCAACCTCCTCTCCCTCAACGCTGCGATTGAAGCCGCAAGAGCGGGGGAAATGGGACAAGGCTTCGCCGTCGTTGCCAGTGAAGTCCGCAAGCTTGCCACCCGAAGCACCCACGCCGTTGAAGAGGTTGCCGAGCTGGTGGAAGACATACGGCGCAAAGTTAACAGCACCAGCATGGCCGTCCAGCACAGCAACACCATTATCCACCAGGCTGAGGATCAATCCCGGTTCACCCTGGCAACTATTGACAGCATGGTGGCCAGCATTAACAATGTGGAAATTAAGATCCGCCAGGTTGCAGAAGCTGCTGCTGAACAGGCCGTCAACAGCAACGCCATCAGGGAAGCTGTTACCAACATCGCCTCGTCCACTCAGGAAACATCGGCTGGTTCTCAGGAGCTGGGAGCAACCCTGGAAGAACAGGTTGCCATCCTGGCTGATATCGAAGATACAGTTGCCGAACTGACCCAATTGGTCCAACAGCTGGACCAGATGATGCAGAGGTTCAAAATCGAAGAAGAATAAAAAAAATCAGTGCCCCTGGGGGGCACTATTTTTTTTGCAGCTTTGCTTTGACGGCTCTCCAGCTGCGATGAAGTGAGCTTACCGATGCTACTTGGGAGCCATATACCTCCAGAACAACAGGCCCCGTGTACTGGACCTCGGCCAGGGCGGAGGCTAACCCTGAGCAATCTGTATCTTCCCCGGGCAAATACCCATTGTCGCGGCTAAAATGAACATTCAACAGGCGTTTGCCCATGACGGAGATGAAATCTTTGGGGCCAAACCCGCTGCGCATCGCTTGCTTGCTGTCAAAGGTATAGTAGAGGTTGGGAATGTTCTGGGTGTTGAGTTGCCGGAAAACAGCCGGCGACCAGCCGGCGCACCAGGAGACATTTTCCAGCGCCAATTTTATTCCCCAGGAGCCGGCAGCTTCTGCCACCTGGAAAAGTCCCTCGGTCAGCCGGGAGAAGGCAATATTCTCCGCCTTAAGGGGGCCGTGGAAGACATGACATTTTGCCCCCAGCACAGCCGCTCCCTGATGGATTTCCTGGAGAATTTCATATCCGTCGAGATTTTGCCGCCGATATTTATAAAACACCATTGGTTCATATTGAGCCGAGGCAGCGTGCAGAGAATGAACACTGAGCCCCAGATTCCTACACAATCTGGCCAGCCTGGAAACATAAGGGTACCTGTATTCCCTCCGGGTCTGCAAAAAGATTTCCACAGACTTGCAGCCGAAAGCGGCGATATTTACCAGAGCAGTTTCCGTTAGCAGTTGAGGGTAAAGACATGCGCTGGATATGGCAACTTGCACCCTATCACTCCTGTCAGCTTTCAAGATTAATGAGGCAATAACCCCCTGGAGCCATGGCGGCAAGCTGTTCTATTTCCCGCTGCTGGCAGGTCAGGAGAATAATCTGTCTGCTCTCCCCCAGTTCCAGCAATAATTTCAGCATGTACTGCAGGCGCTTGTCGTCGTACTGGACAAAACTGTCGTCCAGGAACAGGGGGAGGCCGCCGCCGGTAACCAAATCAGCGATAGCGACGCGACTGGCAAAGTAAAACTGATCTATTGTGCCTCCACTTAACTTCTCCAAGGCCACATCATCTGCGCTTTCAGGGGAGGCCACTGTTATAGACATGTCCTGGTCGACGTGCAATTGTTTGTACTTGCCTCCGGTAATCCTGGCCACCAAGGCAGAGACCATTTCATTGAGCTCCGGGGCAATTTGATTTTTCAATTCTGCAGCCAGGGCAGTAATGGTTTCAATTGCCAGATCTGCAGCCTGCAATTCATCCTCTAAAATCTGACATTGTTCTTGCAGTTGCCAGCATTCCTCCTCCAGTTCTGCCGGAGAAGGCAAGGTGGAATACAGCCCCTCCAAACGGCCTTGACTTTCGCTTTTTTTAGTTTGCACGCGAAGAATCTCCTGGTCCAGGAGTTCTATCTTTGCAGGCAGAGCTTGTGGATCTTCAATTTCTTCTCCCTGGGTCGCAGCTGCAGCCTGTCGCTGAAGCTCCTCTTCAGTTATTCCCTCTAAAAGGTCCTGAATGCGCTGGGCCATGCCGGCAATCTCTTGTTCTATCTTCTCCCGCCGCGCTGTTTTTGCAGCCAACTCCTGCACTTCTTCCGGACTGTCAACTGCCATTGCCTGCAGCAGCCTGGCCAGCTTATCTTCAGCTTCTGCCAGTTCCGCCCGGGATTGGTCTGCCCGTTGCCTGGCGGTCTCCTCCTGGAGGCGGCATTGTTCTATAAATGCTTTGGTATCCAGCACCTTGTCCAGGTTAACCCGGAAGCAGGCCAGAGCTTCATCCACTGGCAGTTCCCCCAGGCCAACCTGGTTGAGAATCCCTTGGAGTTGCCGGGACTTGGCCTCGGTTTCCTGATAATACTCCTCCAGCTTGCCGCTGATAAACTTTTGCTCCCGCATCAGTTCGTAACTGCGCTCGCTGAGGGAGGTAAAAGCGTGATACTTTTTCTCCAGCTCAGGGAGATCTGTCACTCCCAGGCGGGCAAGAAAGGCCTCTAATTCCCTCTGGGCATGTTCCCGAGTCCGTCGGCTGTTGACATACTCCAGTTCCAGGGAATAGATCTCCCGGCGCAACTGGCGGCATTGAAGGTTGGCTTTTTTTATGCTTTTATTGACTGAAAGCAGGCCGCCAAGGACGGGAATGGCTGCCAGCCCCAACAGCGGTTCCAGCCATACTGCCGCTGCCGCCGCCGCTGGCAAAATAAAGATGAGGAACCAGCGCAGGATCTTGCCGGAGTTGACCGCACGCTGTTGCTGTTCTAACTCCTGTTCCAGTTCCTCGTGGGAATCCTGAACTTCCATGCTGGTAGCCATGGCATGCAAAGCTGATGCCTGCTCAAGGGCGTCAGGGCGAAAGTAAGGGAGTTTGGACAGTTCCGTTGTTACTTCCCGAATTTCAGCTCCCAGCCTGTCCAGTTCTGCCTGCATTTCGTCAATAACCTGTTGGCCCTTGGCCTGCATTTGCCAGGCAGAGCTCATTTCAATCAATGTATCCTGGTTGTGCTCGGCATAAGGTGCCAGTTCTTCGAGAATCTTTTCATGGTACTGCTTTTGCTGGACAATCTCCTCCAGGGCCTTAATGTGAAGGTCATGGATTTCCTGCACCTTCTCCAGTTTTGCCTGAGCTTGCCGCAAGGCCTCCTGCTGACTGGGATCCATGATGGCGTCACCCAGTTCCGCCAGCTCCTTCTGTAAAGAGTCCTGATCTTTCTGCAATTGGTGCAGGCGGTTTAATTTTGCCAGGGCAACCTGCCCCTGGGCTTTTGCAGCCAGGGCTTTGAGTTGCCTGCGCTGCTCAGTCAAGGTCTCCAGCTCCATGCTCAACTGATATCGTTGTATCTCCAGGCGGGCGGCCTCATTTATCTGCTCCCGGGCTTCAGCCAGTTGCTTCTGAGTTTGCTCCAGTAAGGCCTGGGCCTTGACAAGATCAAAGTCCGTTTGGCGACGGGCACGGGTCAAAATCTCCATTCCCTGTTTGACCGAGATGCCGCTGCCCCCGGACTGGGCCAGATTGCTCAGCAGATTGCGCACCTCATGAGCAACTGCAGAATCTGTGGCCGACCCCAGTTGGCTGATGCTGATAGTATTGCGAAAAACCAATTTGCTGCACCCAAAGTGAAGGCGGGCAAAATCCGGTTCTCCCCAGCTGTTTAGGGGGAGCCCCTCAATGCTTTTTCCAGTGACGGCATCATACAAGGACACAGTGTGGTTAAAAAAGTCCCGCACCACCCTGACTTTGCCTTGCTGCCAACTGTATTCCATCTCGCCCCCGTAGGCGTCTCCAATCCAAGGCCGGTATTTTTCGTAACCAGGCTCTAACTCTTGCTGCGGGTAATTGGGTTTCCAAAAGCCGAAGAGCATTGCCTCGATGAAGCTGTGAATGGTGCTCTTGCCAGCTTCATTGCCGCCAAAGATAACATTAACGCCTGGGTTTAAGAAGAATTCCCGGTTGCTGAAGCGGCCGAAACCTTCAATTTTAAGTTTATCTACCGTCACCATTGGGCACCCTCCCGGATAATAGTGCATCCACACCCAGAGTCAATGCACTCCTGATGATTTTTTCGTCATAGCCTGCGCCCTTGACCGCTGTTATGTACTTGCCCAATACACCGCGACTATGTTCAGCTTCCAGGGCTTTGAAGTCATAATAGGTGTCAGTTTCGTCCCGGACAGAAACATACTGGGCTTTCAGCATAGACTGCAGCTGCGACATGTCCCATTCGCTCCGGGGACGGATTCCTTTAAGCCTTAGCTCAAAGAGGTCCCTGTCGGCCTCATAATCCGAAAGAGCCTTGGCAATTTCCCCGGCCGCTTCTTCTGGATTGCTGCAGTTGCTGACGTCGATGTCCAGGCGATGAAAACTCCGACTGGCAGTGGGCATGAGTTCCAGGGCATGAGTGCTGCCAATTGTACCCGTCAACACTCCGTAAGTGCCGGTACAGGAAAAATCCAAGGGTTCGGGATAGCCAGGATCACAAACCTTTTCACCCCAGTGAGTATACTGCTGTTCTCCTCCCAAGGCAATGTAGATAATGTTTTTTATGCTGAGAAGCCACTGTGGAATAGCCAGGCTATCAGGATTGCCGTAAGCGACAATGAGAATTTGCCTGCCGTGGGTGGC